>JAOUDZ010000037.1 GCA_029858965.1 Cyclobacteriaceae bacterium | reverse complement strand
CAAAGACTCCGCGGACCAATTCATTATGATTGATGATCCAAAGTTTGATCCCATAATCGATTACATTATTGGTGAGGATAAAACTGTACTGGGGCATTTGGGGGAACCAAAAAACTGTTGGCTTCCGTTGGATATGATGACAGTGAAAAATGATCGCGAATATTTTAAGAATCATCCACAATACCACATGTTCCTGCATCCCGAGAGTCCATCCTATGAAGATCAGATCAATGCCCGGGATCGATTCGTTGAGCGGCACCCGGCGATGCGTTTTGTTGGGGCACACCTGGGTAGCCTGGAATGGGATGTTGATGAACTGGCCAAGCGGCTGGACAAATTTCCGAACATGGCAGTTGACATGGCAGCCCGAATACCACACCTTCAGTTTCAGTCTCAGGCAAATCGCGAGAAAGTGGCCGCTTTCTTAATCAAATATCAGGATCGGATTATTTACGCAACGGACTCAGGTATTTCAGGAGACTCCAATCCGGAGGATGCAAGACGTAATCTGCATAATACATGGCTTCAGGATTGGAAATATTTTGTTTCTGATAAAATGATGACAGCGGTTGAATTAGACGGTGAATTTCAGGGACTAAACCTTCCCAAAGAAGTTATCGACAAGATTTATCGACAGAATGCTATTCGTTGGTTTAAGATGGAGGAGTAGGGGATACCCTTTTGAGGAGTTGTCACCAATTTCGTTAGCGCCGCATTTCTTTTTTTGACTACATTGGTGCGTTATTTTATATATTATGCGATCCGTTGTTGTTGCTGTATTACTTCTTTTTTTTCCACTGCTTTATAGTATCGCGCAAATGCGTGGTTTTCGATTTAAGCAGTCCAAATACAGTGAGTTGGAGCTGAAGACCTATGCCCCTGATACGGCAGACTGTGCAAAACGGTGTTCACATCAAAAGAATACCACTTTCTGAGGGAGCTTTTTGGACGGGTTATATCAGTCCAATAAACTGATATCCTCTCCAAGATTAAGCATTAACCCAATTTACCTTTAATCGCCCCTGAAAGGCTTTAATCGAATTATTAGGGCATTGAAACATTTGATGTATAATCGTTTGTTGATTTGCGTATACTTTTAAAGTTTTATGTAATTAATTTAAATGGCTGTCTATGAAAGCGTTACTCTTTCTATTGCTTTGTCTGATGGTGACGGAAGTATTTTCTCAAAAAGCCTACGAGGCCCTTCAGGGAGATCATTCTTTGCGCGACCGATACTTCCTGATGAAATCGAATTCGCAAACCTATGGAGAGTACAAAGTAATTAAAGAAAAGCTGCTCGACGGTGTGTGGAAAATTCAGCAAGATAGTCTTAAGGCGAAGGAAGAGGCCTTGAAGGAAGCCAATGGAAGTATAACCGAGCTCAAAGTCCAGCTCAATCAGACGATATCCTCCCTGCATGAAAAAGAACAATCTATGGAAGAAGTTCTTTACGCAAGTACCCATATCAACGTTTTGGGATTGGATGTAGGCAAAGGAGTTTTTATTACGATCACAGCAATTGTTATTGGAGGATTAATCGCTTTAATTGGGTTGGTGTTTGGAAGAATGAAACTACAAAGCAACGCGCTGAGCGAAAGAAATTTGGCTTTGCATACGCTTTCAAATGAATTTGATGACTACAAACACCGGGCAATGGACCGTCAGATTAAACTGTCGCGCGAGCTTCAGGATGAACGCAATAAGCTGGAGGCAATTCATCGAAACTCCTGATAAGATTACTGATACGCACGGTTCAATCTGCTTCGATGGAAGGAGGCCAACTACATAATTGGGCTATGCCCCGCAATCATTGGTTCCGTGATATATCAAACTCCACTCTCCGGTTTAGCTTCCTGTCTGCGTCAGTTTGTTCTCTGACAATTGGTTTTGAACTGCCGTAACCGTGGGCATCAATCCGCGTAGTGGAAATTTTAAATTGGTAGATCAAGTAAGCTTTAATTGCATCAGCACGTGCCTGCGAGAGCCGAAGATTAGAATCTTCTTTTCCCTGAGAATCGGTATGGCCTGAAATATTGAGTCTGTAGCGTGGGTGGTCAATCATGAAATTAGCAAGCTTATTTAAATCCGAATGCATACCGGGTAAAATGTCGGCTTTCCCGTTTTCAAACTCAAGTGACTTAAATGCAATTTTGCTCTCAATGGGTGCTGCTTCTCGATTCATTTCGGTATCGCCATCCATAAAGAATAATTCTTCTATGCGGAAGAAATCGTCACCTTGAATTATTAACAGATAATTTCGTTTGTTGATAAGGCTAAAATCAAAGGAGCCGTCTTCGCGAAGATATTTCGGTGCAACTTCTACTCCCTTATCCAAATCAATCACGGAAACGATACCTTTGAAAGGCTGTTTGGTTTCTGAATTAATTAATGTCCCTTTGAGTTTTGCCACAGCGTTCGGCTGTGCCTCCATAGGCACGGGGAAGGAGTGAAGATCAAGGTTGTTAATGTCATCTGCTACTGACCGGGCATAGTACAGATAATTTGACTCTGAATCGATGGTAAAATAATATTCACTCCCCGGTCCGTTTACCAACGGTCCAATGTTTTTGGGTTCATCCCAGTTTACTGCATTCTTGTGTGCTTTATAAATATCAAAATCACCGAAGGAGAGCGGTTGTCCATTTGAACTGAAGTATAAAACATTATGCTTATGGTGAAAAAACGGACTAACTTCAAAACCACGTGTGTTTACAATGGGTCCTATGTTTAATGCCTTTTCCCAATTTCCATCTTTGCCTTTTGTTGCATAGTATATATCTGAAAAGCCGAATCCGCCAATACGATCCGATGCAAAAAAAAGGGTATCACCGGAATGCGAAAGTGAAGGTTGTGAATCCCATCCATTGGAGTTAATGGAAGGCCCCAGATTCTTGCCATAGCCCCATGTACTGTCGGCACTTAGTTCTGCGACAAATATGTCACAACTTCCATAGGAGTCTGGAGAGTTACAACGCGCAAAAAAAAGTTGCTTCCCATCATTGCTCAAACAAGCAGAACCTTCATTGAAGGGTGTGTTAATCTTTGGAAATTCCTCGGCATATTCCCAGATGCCGTCTACCCTGCGGGTAAAGAATAAGTCTTCATTATAATTTTTATTGAGCGGGTCCACGTGTCTGTTGCGCTTGGATGTAAAAAGCAATATGTTGTCCACATTGCCAATGGTTGGTCCATAATCCTCTTTATCAGAGTTTATTAATTCGCCCATATTGAGCAGAACTCCCTGGGGAGGGCGAAGGGTATCGATTTCTTTGCGGTACTCAACCAATTCATAGTATTCTTTTAAAGGCACATACAGGTCTTTTTCGTTTCTGGTCAATGAATCAAATTCGATTCTTGCTTGATTATTTTTGATTGCAAGAGGCTCATGCTTCAAGACGAGTTTGTATAGCAGTACGGCTTCACCAGGTGGGCCGTAAACTTCAGAAAGTTTGGCCAAATCCCATATCAGTTGCGTGTCCATTGAAAAGTTATCAGGCCCAAAGTTTCTTACATAGGCTTTCAGCGATGAATAGGCTTGCTCATCGTCGCCAGCTGGTCCCAACTTCCTGATTCTATCCAGTTTTGCACGATCTTGATAATACTTGGTAGTGTTGATATTTGGAAAAACAAAAATGTCAGATTGGCTGTAGCTTGTCAGGCTATCCTCCAGTTGCACTGCCCCGCCTCTCTTAAATCTTTTAGAGGGCTTCTGAGCCATAAGCGGAGCGTGTACCAACAGCCAAAAGACTGCGATAATGATCAAAAAGTAGGTTTTCACAGAACCTGTGTTTGTTAAAAAATCACGCTAAGTGGTTAAAGTTGAGACAATTTTGCTTCTTTTACAACTCTGTTGGCACTACTATTGTCCTATTGGCACAGCGTATAAAACGCGATAACAGATGCAAAGCTGCGTCAGATTGACACTAGGGAACCATGTTTAAATCTTTACCCATACAGCTCGTCCAGGAAGAATCGGATGATCTCATACAATTGATCAACCCTGAGCAAGATTCTGATTTGAAACCAGAGGATTTGCCAAAGGAGTTGTCTATTCTCCCGATCAAGAATACTGTCCTATTTCCTGGTGTAGTAATACCAATAACAGTAGGCAGGCAAAAATCCATAAAGCTTGTAAAGAAGGCCTATCAAGGCAATCGCATTATTGGTGTAGTCGCACAAAAAAATCCTATGGCTGAAGAGCCATCTGTGGAAGATCTTTACAGAACAGGTACCGTTGCGCGCATTATCAAAATGCTGGTATTGCCGGATGGCAATACGACCATTATTATCCAGGGAAAGAACAGATTTGTGGTGGAAGAATTTGTTCAGGAGGAACCATATCTTACTGCACGTGTTGATCTTCAACCGGAACCTTTACTCAATGCAAATGGCAAGGAAACGAAGGCGCTGGTGCAATCACTAAAGGATGCGGCAACTAAAATTTTGAAGCTTAACCCCGAGATCCCCATAGAAGCCCAGGTTGCTTTAGATAATATTTCCAGCATGTCCTTTCTCGTTCATTTTCTTTCTTCAAACTTGAATGTAGATGTTTCGGATAAACAGAGGATTCTTGAAACACAGAATATAATTGAAAGAGGCACGCTGTTGCTACAGTACATGCTGAAGGATATTCAGATGCTGGAGATCAAGCATGAAATTCAAAAGAAAGTACATACCGATATTGACCAGCAGCAGCGTGATTATTTCCTGAGACAACAAATCAAAGTGCTCCAGGATGAGTTGGGGTATGACGGGCCTGATAAGGAGGTAGAGAAATTACGAATCCGTGCAGAAAGCAAGAAGTGGACGAGCGAAGTCGCAGATCATTTTAATAAAGAGTTAGACAAACTTCTGCGGATCAATCCAATGGCCGCAGAATACCCGGTGGCGATGAACTATGTAGAGTTCATGCTCGATCTGCCTTGGGGTGAATTTACCACAGATGATTTTGATCTAAAGCGCGCAAAGAAGATCCTGGACCATGATCACTTTGGATTGACAAAGGTAAAGACCAGGATACTTGAATATCTTGCCGTGCTGAAGCTCAAAAAAGACATGAAAGGACCGATCTTATGCCTGTATGGTCCTCCGGGTGTCGGAAAAACTTCGCTTGGCAGGTCGATCGCTAAAGCCCTGCAGCGAAAGTACGTTCGGATGTCGCTGGGTGGGGTTCACGATGAAGCAGAAATAAGAGGTCACCGGAAGACTTACGTTGGTGCAATGCCTGGAAAGATTTTACAAAATCTGAAAAAAGCACAGTCGTCTAACCCAGTGTTTATTCTTGATGAAATTGACAAAGTAAAATCCGATTTCAGGGGAGATCCTTCTTCCGCTATGCTTGAGGTGCTGGATCCTGAGCAGAACAATACCTTTGGTGATAATTACCTGGAGGTTGAATATGATCTGTCAAAAGTGCTGTTTATCGCTACAGCCAATGCTATTGATACTATTCACCCAGCGTTGCGCGACCGTATGGAAATAATTGAAGTTACGGGCTATACGCTTGAAGAAAAAGTTGAGATAGCAGTAAAACACCTTGTTCCCAAGCAATTGAAAGAGCATGGACTGAAAGCCTCTGATGTGAAGATTACGAGGGCCGCCATCAAAAAAGTAGTTGAAGGCTATACACGTGAATCAGGTGTGCGAAACCTCGAGCGTAAAATCGGTACACTCGTCAGGAGCATTGCAAAAGCCATTGCGATGGAAGAAAAGTTTGACAAAACGGTGACAGAAGAAACAGTACGCAAGGTCTTGGGTATGGAAGTCTTTGACGAAGAGCTTTATCAGGGCAATGAAATAGCCGGTGTCGTAACGGGGCTTGCGTGGACACAAGTTGGCGGTGAGATTCTGTTCGTAGAGTCCAGCTTAAGCAGGGGCAAGGGGGCACTTACTATTTCCGGGCAGTTGGGTGAAGTTATGAAGGAATCGGCCGTCGCGGCGCTCTCCTACCTGAAGTCGAATGCAGCTTCCCTGGGAATAGATCACCGGGTATTTCAACAATATGATCTGCATATTCATGTGCCAGCTGGAGCCGTACCAAAAGACGGCCCTTCTGCCGGTATAACGATGTTTACATCGCTTGCTTCTATTTATACGCAAAGGAAGGTCAAATCCAAACTGGCGATGACTGGCGAAATCACCTTGCGCGGAAAAGTTCTTCCCGTGGGTGGTATAAAGGAGAAAATTCTCGCCGCGAAGCGTAGTGGTGTGAAGGAGATTGTCCTTAGCGTCAAAAACAAGCGTGATATTGACGAGATTGAAAAGCATTATCTGAAAGGTCTGAAATTTCATTATGTATCATCGGTTGACGAGGTATTAAAAGTAGCCTTACTGAAGGACCGGGTGGATTCGCCGATGAAGTTTGCGTTTACGGAGGAGAAGATTAATGCCTGAATTCCTTACTTTTGGACGTCTGATGTAAGATCAGATATGTTTTAAGTACATTGTCAGTGCTCAGAAAGCCTTTGAATACGTATGGGTAGGATCCTCGTTGACATCTATTGTGCAGAATCCGGAAAGAAAATCATCTACCATAGAAATGTTCCAAGTGATGTACGACTTTCAAGACTGGATGGCTACAACGCATCGCAAAAGCCACGGAATATTAGTTCCTTTTTCAGCAATCCTGCATTAGATCGTGACGCGCTTGCAAGTCTTGCGTCAGTAGGCAGCCAGTTTCCTGTTACGGATATCGGACATGGAACGGTTATTTTTTTGGATTTGGCTACAACGGAAGAACCAATAGAAGCATATTATTAACAGGATGAAGAGAAGATAGATTATGATGGATCCAAAGTATTTAACACCGAGACAAATTGTGGAAGAGCTTGATAAATATATTATCGGGCAATACGAAGCCAAGCGAAATGTTGCGATCGCACTTCGAAACCGTTGGCGAAGAATGAATATTCAGTCGGATATCCAGTCGGAAATTGTCCCCAATAATATTTTATTGATTGGGGCTACCGGTGTTGGCAAAACTGAAATTGCGCGAAGGTTGGCAAAGATTGCTGACGCCCCTTTTGTGAAGGTTGAGGCTTCAAAATTCACAGAGGTAGGTTATGTCGGGCGCGATGTAGAGAGCATGGTTCGAGACCTGGTGGAACAATCTGTAAATTTGGTGAAAGCAAAAAAGAAAGAAGAAGTAAAAGAGAAAGCTGCCCAGGCCGTTGAAGAAATTATCCTGGATGCATTGATTCCGCCCATGCGCCAGCAACCGGTTCGTTCAGCCGGATTATCGGCGCAACCGGAACCAAGCACGCTTGATGTTCCCAGCTCAGACACTGAATTAAATGAGCGGACCCGAAATCATTTTCGCGAGAAAATTAAGAATGGAGAATTGGAGGATCGCAAAATTGATATTAGCATTAAGGGAAGCGGTGGACCGAACGTTGGAATGGTGGGTGCAGGAATGATGGATGAAGTTTCAATGATGAACCTTCAGGAGATGATAAGCGGGATGATGCCCAAGAAAAGTAAGAAGAGAAAAGTGACAGTAGCGGAGGCACGCAAGATTTTGCTGGAAGAGGAGGCTTCTAAGCTCATTGATATGGATGAGGTAAAAGATGAGGCCATTAAACGCGCAGAAGAAGCGGGAATTATATTCATTGATGAGATCGATAAAATTGCTTCCGGCAGCAAAAAAGGTGGCGGTGGTCCGGATGTAAGTCGCGAGGGGGTTCAACGCGATCTGCTCCCGATCGTGGAAGGCAGTACGGTGAATACAAAGTATGGTGTAATCAAAACAGATCACGTTCTCTTTGTAGCGGCGGGCGCCTTTCATACAGCGAAGCCGTCAGATCTGATTCCCGAATTGCAGGGACGTTTCCCCATTCGTGTTGAATTAAATAACCTGACAAAAGAAGATTTCATTCGAATTTTAAGAGAGCCAAAGAATGCACTTACGAAGCAATACCAGGCATTGTTTGAAGCCGAGGGGGTGAAGATAACTTTTACTGACGATGCTATTGATGAAATAGCTGACACAGCTTTCAAAATAAACGCGGAGCTCGAAAATATTGGGGCTCGTAGATTGCATACTGTGATCAGCAAGCTCCTGAACGAATTCCTCTTTGACGTTCCTGATAAGATTGCTGAAAATGCCCACATAACAATTAATGCAGAGATGGTAAAATCCAAACTTGATGACTTGGTAAAAAATAGAGATTTGAGTGAGTATATTCTGTAAATGAAATCCTTATTTTTTCTAGTTTTTGTCTGTGCTGCATATCCGCTTATTGCTCAGGAGGAGGCGGTTGCATCAGCTTATGAAAAATATGCGTATGATTCAATCCGATCACAATATATCCAGACGTTTCCCCATCATTTTTTTCTGTGGCCAGTGCTGAAGCAAAGAAGGCTGGATTTTGTGATGGAAGATCTCCCGGACAGGCGTAAAAGCCTGAGATATAAATCAAACAAGCCCAATGCTATCGGCCTGGGCATGTATGTTTTTGAACTTGGCATCGAGGTTACTTTTGCCACCCCCATTGACCAGAAACGCAAAGAAATTTATGGAGAGTCAAACACGAGTGACCTGCAGGTCAATATCCTGAATAAAAAATGGGGCCTTGATTTGTATTACCAGAAGTACCAAGGTTTTTACATCCAAGACGCCGACGTAGAAGTGCCCCTCAATACGCCGTATCCACAACGGGCTGATATTGCAACCAAAAATATTGGCTTGGCAGGAAACTATATTTTTAATAACAAAAAGTTCTCATTTCGTTCAGCTTATAACTTTGTTGAACGGCAGTTGCACAGTGCAGGGTCTTTCTTGTTGTTTGGAACCATAAATGGATTTAAGGTAAGAGGTGATTCTGCCATTCTTGGAACGGTATACCGCAATGATTTTGGCACAGACGCGAAGATAAGGGAAATAAGATCAACAACGCTCAGTGTTGCGCCAGGCTACACCTACAGCTTAATTCACAAAGGATTTTTCATAAACGCTACGCTTGCCCTGGGGCCGGCACACAATTGGCTGTCCTATAAAACTGAAGATGGAACTACGAAAGATGACATTGAATTTACCGCATTTGTAATTGGGCGGGTTGGACTAGGTTACAACGGTGATCGTTTTTTCGGTGGAATGAGTTATGTAAGTCGGCGAACCCAGGCCAAATTCGACACAGTTCAACTCTCTAGTTCGACGGGTACGTTCAAAATTCTTTTCGGCTACCGTTTTCGTGAAATCGGGTTCCTTAATCGCCGAGCCGCAGACTTACCAAACGCACTTGGGTTTGGGGGCTAATCCTCCTTACTTTTGGGATAATCGAAGAACAGCATTCTTCCCTTTCCCCAATTTACCTCGCTCCACGATTCTACATCAAATTGAAATGCAACAACTCCGCAGGTAGGTACATTGTCAATGTCCAACTCACCATCCAATAAAGAATTCACAAAATCCGTAAGTCCAGGATTATGACTGAGGACCATAACTGTATCGTACTTCTTCTTCAATCCCTGAATGACAGAAAGGATTGTCTCGGCGTCGGAATGGTAAAGCTCTCGTTCAGCCTTGATACCTTCCTTAGGATATCCCAGGATGTCAGCAATTCGTTTGCATGTAGACAACGCTCGCTTTGCAGGACTGGACAGGATTAAGTCGGGATGGATCTCTTTTTCCTTCAGCCGCTTACCCATACGAGGGGCATCACGCTTTCCACGTTCACTCAAGGGGCGCTCAAAATCATCTATATTGGCAGCGTCCCAGCTGGATTTGGCGTGCCGAATAACATAAAGCGTTTTCACGTTTAAATTTACTTACAAAATTCATAAATCTTATCTTAGCGGCCCATGTCAAAGCGCAAAAAGCTTAAGTACACCCTGTTGTACCGATTCGTGCAGTCCTTGATTGCACTCTCCAACGCTGTCCCGCGAAAAATCTGGTTAAGATTTTGCGGCCTTTTAGGGAGGATCGCCTATACCTTTTCAGTGAAATCGAGACAGCAGGTAATTCGCCATCTTACGATCGCATTTGGAGCAGAAAAAGATGAGAAGGAAATTGAAATCTTATCAAGGAAGGTATTTGAGATGCTAGGTAAGAATACAGGGGAGATGCTTCGCGCTACGCGCGTTGAAAGACTGGAGGAGATTGAGAAGTTTTTGACGACATCCGGTGTTGAAAATTTTGAGCTCGCCATGGCGAAGGGTAAAGGCGTTATTTTCCTGAGTTGTCATGTTGGGGCATTTGATCTGCAGGTTGCCAATATGGCTTTGCGGGGATTCGGTTCACATGTTATTGGCACGCGTCTAAAAGATCAGCGACTGAATGATCTGCTTTGGAAGTACAGAAAAAAGTATGGAGCGATACCCATTGAACGCGGTTCGGAAACGTTCCGATTGTTAAAAGTATTAAAATCCGGAGGCACAGTTGCACTATTGATTGACCAGGACACAAAAGTAAAAAGTCGTTTTGTGAATTTCTTTGGGAAACCTGCAGCAACCCCGGTAGGCGCTACTATTCTTGCCATGAAAACCGGTGCTGCTGTCGTTCTTGGTTATATCTATTTGGGAAAAGACTGGAAACAACACATGCATATATTACCTGAAATCCCCATACACTTAAGCGGGGATGAAGAAGCTGATATGGTTTATAACACACAGCGATTAACAGATAGCATTGAAAACATCATACGCCGCCATCCTGAACAATGGGTGTGGATGCACGAGCGCTGGAAAACCCGGCCAGGCGAAGAAATACGATGACATCGGATTGATTGCCTATGATCGATCAAGTGTATAGGATAAGACTCGGAAAGCAAGGCTAAAACATTTTACTTCACAAGCTTTTTGTATCGTATGCGATGTGGCTGCTCATCGCCCAGCCGTTTGATTTTGTTCTCTTCATACTCACTGAAACCCCCTTCGAACCAAAATACCTGCGAGTCGCCTTCAAAGGCAAGAATGTGGGTGCAAACGCGATCAAGAAACCAACGGTCGTGAGAAATAATGACGGCACAACCGGCAAAGTTATCCAGGGCTTCTTCCAAAGCACGTAATGTGTTTACATCAAGATCATTCGTGGGCTCATCAAGCAATAGCAAGTTGCCACCCTGTTTTAACGCAATAGCCAGATGAACGCGGTTGCGCATACCACCTGAAAGTTCACTTACTTTTTTTTGCTGATCTGTTCCGTTGAAGTTGAACTTGCCAACGTAGGCTCTTGAATTTATTTGTTTGCCACCGAGTTCCATCAATTCGTTTCCCCCTGTGATTGCCTGCCAAACTGTATCGTCTGATTTCAAATCATCGTGTTCTTGATCAACGTAGGCAATCTTAACAGTTTCCCCTACTTCCAACGTTCCTGTGTCCGGCATTTCCTTTCCAATAATCATTTTGAACAGCGTTGTTTTCCCAGCACCGTTGGGTCCAATGATTCCCACAATACCGGCAGGAGGAAGTGAAAATGTTAAATTCTCATACAACAGCTTATCACCATAAGATTTCGAAACACCGGTTGCTTCAATAACTTTGTTGCCTAACCTGGGGCCTGGTGGTATAAAGAGTTCCAGTTTATCTTCCTTTTCCCGGGTTTCCTGACTCAATAGTTTTTCGTATGCGCCTATCCGGGCCTTGCCTTTCGCCCGCCGGCCTTTGGGGCTCATGCGAACCCATTCCAGTTCCCGCTCCAATGATCTTTGCCGCTTTGACTCAGTCTTTTCTTCCTGCGCCAGGCGCTTCTGCTTTTGTTCAAGCCAGGAAGAATAGTTTCCCTTCCAGGGGATACCTTCACCGCGGTCTAATTCAAGAATCCATCCTGCGACATTATCCAGAAAATATCGATCATGCGTCACAGCAATAACAGTTCCTTTGTATTGCTTCAGGTGCTGCTCCAACCAGTACACCGATTCTGCGTCTAAGTGATTGGTAGGTTCATCCAGGAGCAATACATCGGGTTCCTGAAGCAAGAGCCTGCACAATGCAACACGTCTTTTCTCTCCACCCGACAAATATTCAATTTTCGCATCGGAAGGCGGGCAGCGGAGAGCATCCATTGCCCGCTCAAGCTTGGTATCCAATTCCCAGGCATTTACGGCATCTAATTTCTCCTGAACTTCGCCCTGCCTGGCAATGAGTTTATCCATTGCATCTGGATCTTCCAGGATTTCCGGGTCACCAAACTTATCGTTAATCACTTCAAATTCTTTCAACAACGCGACGACATCTTTAGCGCCCTCTTCCACTATTTCCTTTACAGTTTTGGTCTTGTCGAGTTGAGGCTCCTGTTCCAGTAGTCCTACTGAATACGTTAGATCAGACACTACTTCACCCTGAAATTCTTTATCGATTCCGGCGATAATACGAAGCAAACTGGATTTTCCAGAGCCATTGAGGCCGAGAACGCCGATTTTGGCACCATAGAAAAAGGAGAGGTAAATGTTTTTGAGTACCTGTTTACCGGGTGGGTATATTTTGTTGACCCCCGTCATGGAGAATATTATCTTATCGTCAGCCATCTGTTGTTTAATTCAGTTGTGTATTTGAGTGTTTCAGCAAGGTATTCACGTTTCCGTTGATATCAGTCTGCGGTTTCTGCAAAGGCCTATTCAGCGGCAAATATCGGAAAAAATCCGTTTGACGGCATGATTAAGCAGGGTTGTCGCTGGTTACATTCTCTAGGAGAATTCGATTTAAAATTGAACTTTCTGGTTGCGGGAAAGGATAGGAGAAATAAAGTTTGTTTTGACCAATTAAATTCTATTTTTGCGGAAAATAGCGGAGGACTTAAAATTATGTATTGGACCTTAGAACTTGCCTCTTATTTAGAAGATGCGCCTTGGCCGGCTACAAAAGACGAGTTGATTGATTATTCTATCCGCTCGGGTGCCCCATTAGAGGTTGTCGAAAACCTTCAGGAATTGGAGGATGACGGACAACCCTACGAAAGTATCGAGGAGATTTGGCCTGATTATCCGACAAAAGAAGATTTTTTCTTTAATGAAGATGAATATTAGGCATCGTGGTCTTACCGTTAGCGATATTGATGTTTTAAAGCTGATCCAAGGTCAGCTTTTTCCGTTTTGAGGAACTGTGGTTTCATCTCTCCTTTTCAGCAATGCCTCTGCGATAACCAGGTCTTCTGCTGTAGTGATTTTAATATTCTCATAGCTTCCTTCAAAGAGTGTTACGGCATGTCCGGCGCGTTCTGCGATACTGGCATCATCGGTGAGATCAGGATCCTCCTTACGTTGGTAAGCCTCTCTTATGAGAGATACGCGAAAAGTTTGGGGCGTTTGTATTAGACGGTAAAGCGAGCGGTCAACTGCCAGGGTACGATCTTGACCTGTTGTAATCCGAATGGAATCTTTAAGGGGAACAGCCGCCACGGCGGACTGTTTTATTGCTGCCAGACGAAATGAGGTACTGATAATACCTGCATTCACCAGGGGTCGCACACCGTCATGAATGGCAACCAAACCATCGCCTTCAATTCTGTCCAATCCATTCTTTACAGATTGATAACGCGTGTCTCCGCCGTGTTGGAGAATAACGGGTATACGAAAGTTATGTTTGAGGCACAATGATCTCCAGGTATCTATATCATGCTCGGCGAGAACCAGGATAATGGTGATTTCTTCCGCATAGCGCTGAAAGGCCAGTATGGTGTGCATTACGACAGGCAGGCCATTTAGCTCCAGGAATTGTTTCCCTATTTTGCTCTTTAACCGCGTGCCTTTACCCCCTGCGACTATAAGCGCGTATTCCCTATTATTCATAGATTTACTAAAATACCAAAACTATGATAGCGCTGAGACTTCTTTTGGTCGTTTTTAATGTAGCTGTAGTAACTTTCCTGATCTACAGAATGCTGGCGGTAGCTAAAGTTCCATTGGCGAAATCTAAGAAGGTCATTATTATAACGGGGGGAGTAATGCTACTACTCGCTCCTTTCGGAATGTTCTTCGGCATTTTTGCGCCGTCACCGCAATACTTCCTGGTTTATCCTGTTGCAATATCGTTGTTTCTTTACCTTACGAAGCAACTTTAGAAACTAGTGTTCCAGACCTTGACCTTGAAGTAATGCATCATTAAATGATAAGCATCGCATCTCCATAGGTAAGAAATTTATATTTTTCTTTTTTTGCTGTTTTGTACGCTTCCATTGCCAGATCGTAACCCGCGAAAGCTGAAGCCATCATGAGCAGCGTAGATTCCGGCATGTGAAAATTTGTGATCATGGCGTTGCAGATCTTGAATTCGTAAGGTGGGAAGATGAACTTATCCGTCCATCCCTCACGCGATTTTAAGCGGTTTGTTGCCGATACGGCAGATTCTAATGCCCGCATAGTGGTAGTTCCAATAGCGCACACGCGATGCTTGGTGTCCAATGCGCGATTAACTATATCAACTGCCTCCTGGCGCACAATGAAATTCTCTGAATCCATCTTGTGCTTCGTAAGATCTTCGACATCAACAGGGCGGAAGGTTCCAAGGCCGATATGAAGGGTGATGTACGTCATTTCAACACCCTTAATTTGAAGACGTTTAAGCAACTGGGGCGTGAAGTGCATACCCGCAGTAGGGGCTGATACAGCTCCCTTATTTTTGGCAAAAATAGTCTGGAACCTTTCTTTGTCTTCGGGTTTTATTTTTCGCTTTATGTATTTAGGTAGCGGGGTTTCGCCTAACGACTCCACCACTTTGTCAAAGGCTTCAGAATCACCTTCAAACAAGAAGCGGATAGTCCGACCACGAGAAGTTGTATTGTCAATAACTTCGGCAACCAAATCACCATTGCCAAAGTAGAGTTTATTCCCCACGCGAATTTTACGGGCCGGATCAACCAGGACATCCCACAGGTGCATTTCAGTATTGAGTTCGCGCAACAAGAAGACTTCAATTTTGGCTCCGGTTTTTTCTTTTCGTCCGTATAAGCGAGCAGGAAATACCATCGTATCATTTCCGACCAATACATCACCTTCACTGAAATAGTCTACAATGTCTTTGAATACTTTATGTTCGATTTTGCCGGTATCTTTATGAACCACCATTAGACGGGATTCATCACGGTTTTCAGCTGGATCAAGGGCAATTAAATTGTTTGGCAGTTCGAACTTAAATTCTGATAACTTCATATTTCTTTAGCAAAAGATGCCCAATGAAGGGTAATTATTTTTAGGAGGTTGCAAAAATAAGGCAATATTTGGCTTTTGTGACAAAAGATATTAGGTTTTTCGAAAGGGCAACAAAAAAACGGCTTTTAGCTCAAATCAGTAATGTAATAAGCAAACTGTCGACTAACCTAAAGCATTAAAACACGTTAATCACCAGGATGAAGACCCTATTTCAGATTTATGAAAGTTTTCGATTTGCCTGGAAGGCCCTGCGGGCAAATGTCCTTCGTACAATCCTGTCATTATTGGGCGTAACGATCGGAATTTTTGCCATTATATCGGTCCTCACGCTGGTAGACTCCCTGGAAAAGAACATTAAGGATAGCCTTAATTTTCTGGGGACCGGTGTGATATACGTAGATAAATGGCCATTCACAGCCGATAATACTGGTGAATACAGGTGGTGGGATTTCTGGCAGCGACCCAATCCTTCGTACAATGAATTCAAGTTTCTGCAAACCAACCTGAATCAAGAGAACGGCATGGCGATTTTTGCAAATAAAGGTAACGTTACAGTTAAATATGAAAGCAATAGTATTGACCAGATTCGGTTGACTGGGGGAAGCCAGGGTTATGATAATGTCTATGAAGTAAAAATTGAAAAGGGAAGATTCTTTAATAATGAGGAGATTGAAGCGGGTAGAAATATTGTAGTGATTGGTTACGAAGTAGCCAATGCACTTTTCTCAAATGGTGCGGATCCGATAGGAAAAACCATAAGAATAAAGAATTTGAAGTATGTTGTAGCCGGAGTAATTCAAAAGGAGGGGCAAAGTTTTTTAGGTACCCCCAGTAACGACTATGCCGCACTTATTCCTTACCAATCTTTCAGAAGATTGTATCAAACGGGAACGGGGCATCCTTTTGAAATAACTTCCCGCATTGGCGTGAAGGGACACGAAACCGATGTGGGATTAGTAGAACTTGAAAATGAATTGAAAGGTATGTTGCGTGCACGAAGGGGTTTGCGTCCGACTGAAAAAGACAACTTTGCACTTAATCGGCCTGAGGCGATTGCTAATGTTATTAGTGGCGTATTTGATGTAGTGGGTACAGCAGGCTGGATTATAGGGGGTTTTTCGATACTGGTGGGTGGGTTTGGAATTGCCAACATCATGTTCGTTTCGGTGAAAGAAAGAACCAGTATAATCGGGCTACAAAAGTCTTTGGGCGCAAAGAATTACTTTATCCTGTTTCAGTTTTTATTTGAAGCCATTTTTTTAAGCCTGATAGGTGGTATGGCAGGATTATTCCTCGTTTATTTAATTACCTACATTCCTATTGGTACACTCGTTGTTGTTTTGACGGTTAAAAACATTGTTCTCGGTCTGGGGGTCTCATCGGTAATCGGGCTGGTATCCGGAATCGTTCCGGCTGCTATGGCTGCCCGACTTGATCCAGTAAATGCAATCAGGGCGTAAAGGTACATGAATGTAAGGACACAGGATTTTGCGTCCTTACATTCAGAAGTCATTTGGATACTTTTTCTTTTTCAAGTTTTTCTTTCTCCGGTTTTTCCAGCACAACCTCCACATGTTCTACGCCGGCAATTTTAGCCTTGATTTTTTTCTCCAACTCTTCCATTAGTTCCGGATTATCTTCAATCAGCTGCTTGACGGAATCTCGTCCCTGTCCTAATTTGTTTCCATCATAAGAAAACCAGGAGCCTGCCTTCTGTATTACATTGAGTTCAACACCAAGGTCGACAATTTCACCAGACTTGGATATCCCTCTGCCATACATGATGTCAAACTCTACTACTTTGAACGGAGGGGCTACTTTGTTCTTGACCACCTTAACTTTCACCCGATTTCCGGTAATGTCATCAGCAGCCTCCTTGATTTGACCTATCCTGCGGATGTCAAGTCGCACGGAAGCATAAAATTTTAATGCGTTTCCGCCCGTAGTTGTTTCAGGATTGCCAAACATGACGCCAATCTTTTCCCGAAGCTGGTTGATAAATACACATGCACACCCTGTCTTACTGATGGTGCCGGTTAATTTGCGCAGTGCCTGTGACATTAGCCGGGCATGGAGACCCATCTTGCTGTCACCCATCTCGCCTTCCAGTTCACTTTTAGGAACAAGCGCGGCGACGGAGTCAATCACAATGATATCAATTGCGCCAGAACGAATCAGGTGATCCGCAATTTCCAACGCCTGCTCACCATTATCGGGTTGTGAGATCAGCAGGTTCTCCGTGTCAATACCGAGTTTTTCGGCATAGGCTTTATCAAAGGCATGCTCTGCATCAATAAAGGCAGCGAGCCCACCTTTCCGCTGTGCTTCGGCAATGCAATGCAGGGTAAGCGTGGTTTTTCCGGATGATTCAGGACCGTAAATTTCAGTTACACGTCCACGCGGTATTCCGCCTATCCCCAGGGCAATATCCAATCCTAATGATCCCGTAGAAATAGCAGGAACGTCCATCACTTTCCCTTCGCTTAATTTCATCACCGTACCCTTGCCGTACGTCTTTTCCAGTTTGTCTAGTGTCAGCTGCAGTGCTTTAAGTTTTTCTTTGGCGTCACTCATAGTATCGATTCAATAGTTAGTTACGAAACAAATCAAGTTGAAACTAAAAAGTAGGGAAGTTACGTTCGGGATTTTGAAGAGCCTACGCTAACGATCAACTTGATAATAAGGTTGAAATTACTACATCACTGTCAAATTAAAAATGGACGTGGATGACATATTCCTTCAAAAAACCCCCGGCATTGCGGGTATTGCTTGAAGACAAAAAGGTTAATTAAATTGTTTTCAAGTAGTTGAGAACCTGGGTTACCCTGTGACAACTACTGTCAAAGCATTAATATTGCGGCGCCTCCGGTCGTTGGATAGTGCAGAATCTGATTATTTCAGAAAAAACCGGCAGTTTGAAATCTTTTGTGCATGGAGGTATACACCTTATTCATCGTATGAGAAACGGAGTAAGTAAAATAGTTAAACGAAGTTTGGTTGGGTTACTCATCACGCTTACCATTAGCATTGTAGTCTTTTGGGATTTGGTGAGCTACGCGTCACGACAAGGCTATGGACAACTTGCCATTATCTGGAATGCCAGGCCCGTGGAAGAATTCCTGAAAGATCCCAGTTTTCCAGACTCCCTCAAAGCCCGGCTTAACCTCATCGATAAAGTAAGAAAATACGCAATTGATTCACTCGGATTGAAAGATACCGAGAATTACAAAACACTTTATGATCAGAAAGGAAACGAGGTCATGTGGGTCGTCATGGCGTGCAAGCCGTTTCAGATGACCCCTAAGCAATGGAAATTTCCAATTTTAGGGGCTGTCCCTTATAAGGGTTTTTTCAATCAGGCAAAAGCGATTGCGCTGAAAGCGGAACTTGAAAGTGAAGGGTGGGACGTGATTGTGCGAAACCCGGGCGGATGGTCAACATTAGGGTGGTTTACGGATCCAATCCTCAGCAAAATGCTAAATAGAAGTGAAGGTGACCTCGCGAACTTAATCATTCATGAAATGGTACACGCTACGATCTTTGTTAGAGATAGTGTCGACTTCAATGAAAACCTGGCCACTTTCATAGGTGATCGGGGAACGGAAAAATTCCTGATCGATTCATACGGGGAGCATTCCAGCGAGTTTCAAACGTATATGGCAGAAGATGAGGATTACGTCAAGTATATTGACCATATGCTTCGCGGAACTCAATGTCTGGATAGCCTTTATTCCACTATGCGTGAGGACGATTCGCGGGAACACAAGATGGTGTTGAAAGAAATGACTATTCGGAGTATTGTAGAATCGCTGGACACCTTGTCATTGGCATTGACGAGAAATCCCTCAAGGCGCTTCAAGGACAAGTTGCCAAACAACGCATACTTTATGAACTTTCGTCAGTATCAGTCTAAGCAAACGGTATTCTGGGATGAATGGAATGATAAATTCAACCGTAATCTGAGAGCGTATATTGGTTATCTCACCAACAATTATCCTTTTTTGTGAATGAAAACCCCTGATGGAATAATCAGAAGGGTCTTGAGGTTAAGGAATTGTTAATAAACTTGACCTCGTTTTTAGTGAACCCTTTTATGCCTACTTTTAGCCAAAGTGTTTAGTTATGGGAAACAAGCAAATGCACAAAGTGCTTGTCGTCGATGATGAAGAACCAATTTTGGAGCTTCTGAAATACAATCTTGAGAAGAATGGATATGAGGTTAAGACTGCCTCAGATGGCGGAAAGGCAGTTGATATCGCACGCAAGTTTTTACCAGATCTGGTTTTGCTGGATATCATGATGCCTAAAATGGATGGTGTGGAGACCTGCCGCCTGCTTCGCGATATCCCGGAATTACAAAAAACCTTCATTGTATTTCTTACTGCGCGTTCCGAAGAATATTCTGAAGTAGCTGCTTTTGATGTCGGCGCTGACGACTATATCAATAAGCCCATCAAACCCCGCGCATTAATGAGCCGGATTGGTGCCCTTTTTCGGCGAGATTCCAAGAAACCATCGTCGACTAGTACGATCACTATTGGGGATCTTACAATTGATAGATCGAGTTATACCATAAAGGTTAAAGGGAAGGAGATTAACCTTCCCAAAAAGGAGTTTGAGTTACTTTTCTTTTTGGCCCAGAATCCCAATAAGGTTTTCAGCAGGGAAGATCTGCTGCAAAATATATGGGGTTCTGATGTATACGTTCTTGCCCGGACAGTAGATGTGCACATTAGAAAAGTACGTGAGAAAATTGGAGATGATTATATTGCCACAGTAAAAGGCGTCGGCTACAAATTTAGCCAGAATCAATAGATCGCTTACGCAAGTCGCGCAGTCTTGCGCACCCTGCAGGAACTTGGGATGGACAGCAAGAACAGTTAAGAGAAAAAAGTATCTTCGCGCATGGTTTACAGCTCACGGGGATTGGCCTTATTGTTGGCACTATGTATTGCCCTTGTTACTTCCTTATTTCTTTCACTTTTTAAGAGTGTAAATTTCAATGTATTGCTGGTAGCGTTTGGCATTAGCTTTTCAGTATCCTACCTATTGATTTTTGTGGTGTTGGAATTTCTGATTTTTCGGGAATTGGCGAAACTCTATAAGCTGATGGCCAAATTAAAAAAGAAAGAGCTCTCCAAAATTGACAAACAAAAGGAGGTCCCCCTGAATCCATTAAAAACGATTAACGAAGATATTTATTCGTTTGCGGAGCTAAAACAAAAGGAAATTGATGAATTAAAAAAACTCGAAGCCTTTCGCAGAGAGTTCATCGCCGATGTTTCTCACGAACTAAAGACGCCTATTTTTGCAGCACAGGGGTTTGTTCACACTCTCCTGGATGGTGCGGTGAATGACAAAAATGTGCGCACTAAATTTTTAAAAAAAGCTGCCAAGAGTCTGGATGGACTTGACATCCTCGTGCAGGATTTGCTTACGCTTTCTCATCTTGAAACGGGTCAAATTAAGATGCACTTTGAGAGTTTTGATTTGCTGAAGCTAACGGAGGAAGTAATGGAGCAATTTGAAGAAAAAGCTGAAAAAAAGGACATCAAATTAAAAATCGAAGATTCAGGGCACAAAGTGATGGTTTATGCCGATTGGCAGCGAATTAATCAGGTAATGACTAACCTCATCTCAAATGCCATTAAGCATTCCGAAGAGGGTTCTGAAGTAGTAATAAATTTTGAGAGCAGCAAAAAGAGTGTTACGACAAAGATTCAGGATTCAGGTGAGGGTATTCCTGCAGAACACCAGGCACGCATATTTGAGCGGTTCTACCGTGTTGACAAAAGCCGTAGTCGGGTGAAAGGGGGTACAGGTTTGGGACTAGCTATCGTAAAACATATTCTGGAAGGCCATAACTCTAAACCAGAAGTTGAAAGCATTCCAGGAAAGGGCTCGACTTTTAGTTTTAAATTGCCACGTGGAAAACCGGATAGTGCTGAGTTATCAGAAGCCCAAAAGAATTAAGAGCCATTGAAACTGCCCAAGATTAAACTTGAAGAGATCATTCTCTTTGAAAACCATGACTTCATTATTGTCAATAAACCCCCATTCTTATCCACGTTGGAGGACCGGCAGCAGAGCGTTAATCTGCTAATGCTGGCCCGGGCGTATGTACCAACTGCCCAGATTTGCCATCGCCTCGATAAGGAAACTTCCGGTGCTTTGGCGATTGCAAAGAATCCCGAGGCCTATCGTCACCTTAGCATTCAATTTGAAAAGCGCCAGGTGCGAAAAATTTACCATGCAGTGGTAGATGGCATCCATGATGTACGCGAGGAATTGGTGGATGTGCCTATTCTTAAGCTGCAGGATGGCGTGGTGAAACTCAGCAAAAGAGATGGTAAGCCTGCCCAAACATACTTTACCTCATTAGTAGCGTACAGGCTCCATACGCTTATGGAATGCCGTCCGGTTACGGGGAGGATGCATCAAATTAGAGTTCATTTATCAGTCCTCGGTGCCCCAATCATAGGAGACACCGTATATGGGGGAAAACCATTTTTTCTTTCTCAGGTAAAAAGAGGGTTCAATTTGAAAAAGGAAACGGAGGAGCAGCCATTTATGAAAAGAATGGCACTGCATGCTTTTTCGTTAGAATTCCTTGATTTGGAGGGAAATGCTTTAAAAGTCCAGGCACCATATCAAAAAGACATGCAGGCACTAATAAGGCAATTGGAACTCAATAGATAGGCGGGTTAGCAGGGCTTACCTTACCCCCACATCGATTGTACAGGGATGGTAAAAGATCGAAACCTTTAGTAAACAGCCCTTTAATCCTTGAATAGCCATTAGAAGCACGATGCAACTTACTCAAAATTCGTAATCAGCTTGCATTTCAGATAACAGGAGTTTACCTTTGTGTCCCTTTTTGAGGGGGTAGTGTGTTAAAATTCGATTTATATCAATTAAAATGGATCACAATAGTTATAAAACAACATATGCTAACAAAGCCACTGTAGAGAAGGGCTGGGTGGTAGTTGATGCAAATGCGCAGGTGCTGGGCCGTATTGCCAGTCAAATCGCCCATATCATTCGTGGCAAACACAAGCCGAGTTACAGCCCACATGTGGATTGCGGCGATAATGTCATTGTTATTAATGCAGAAAAGGTAAGGATGACGGGTAAAAAGTGGACAGATCGTGTGTTATTTACTCACTCAGGCTATCCTGGTGGGCAGCGAGAGCATACACCAATGATGATCCGTTCAAAGCATCCGGAGCGGTTAATTGAACATGCCGTTCGGGGCATGTTACCCAAAAATAGATTGGGTAGCGAGCTTTTCAGAAGTCTGCACGTTTACGCAGGAACCGAACATCCACATTCAGCGCAACAACCAAAAGAATTAAAATTCTGATACATGCAGATTATAAACACAATCGGTAGAAGAAAAACATCCATCGCAAGGGTATATGTTAAACCTGGTAAAGGGGATATTATTATAAACGACCGCGAGCTTAAGGACTATTTTCTGTCTGAAATCCATCAAACCTTGGCAAAGCAGGCGCTGGCAGCTTTAAAACTTGAAGAAAGTTATGATGTAACAGTCAATGTTGAAGGTGGGGGGATTACTGGTCAGGCTGAAGCTGTGCGTTTAGGCATTGCTCGTGCTTTGGTAGAAATCAGCCCTGAAAACAAACCTACCCTTAGAAAAGAAGGCTTTATGACGCGCGATTCTCGTATGGTTGAGCGTAAGAAACCTGGTAGAAGAAAGGCGAGAAAGAAATTCCAGTTTAGCAAGCGTTAATCGTAACAAGAGAATGGCTGAAAAATTAACATATCAGGAATTGTTGGATGCAGGTGTACATTTTGGTCACCTTACCCGCAAGTGGAACCCAAAGATGTCTGAGTACATCTTTATGGAAAATAATGGTATCCATATTATTGATCTTAATAAAACATTGGCGCGCCTGGATGAGGCAACTTATGCTTTAAAGAACATTGTTCGGTCCGGGCGTAAAATAATGTTTGTTGCAACTAAGAAGCAGGCAAAGGATATCGTAACGGAAGAAGCCAAAAGGTTAAATATGCCATATGTAACCGAGCGTTGGCTTGGTGGTATGTTGACAAACTTTGCGACAATCCGTAAGTCTTTGAAGAAACTTTCGCAGATAGAGAAGTTGATGAAGGACGAGGCGTTCGAAAACCTTGCAAAGCGTGAACGATTGATGGTTACGCGCGAAAAAGCAAAACTTGAAAGATTGCTAGGCGGTATCGCAGATCTTAACAGGCTTCCCGCTGCACTTTTTGTAATTGATGTCAAGCGCGAACATATCGCGGTGACTGAAGCGCAAAAATTAAATATTCCTGTATTCGCTCTCGTAGATACTAACTCAGATCCGTCAGGAGTTGATTTTCCGATTCCTTCCAATGATGATGCTTTTAAGTCGATTTTTATTCTCACAAAGTACATCAGCAAAGTGATAGAAGAGTCACTTATGGAGCGTAAGAAAGACAAGGAAGATGCAGCGCATAAGAAAGATGAAGAGGAAAAAAGACGCGTTGACGAACCAGTAGAAGAAGCGAAATAAAACACAACATAAGTTAACCAGTCGTCCTGCCGCTTTGCAACAATGTAAGCTGGTAGGACGATTTGTTTAGCGCCTTACCGTAGTTCATAATTGTAAATTGAAAATAACTATGTCAACAATTTCAGCACAAGATGTAAACAAACTCCGCCAAATGACAGGTGCAGGTATGATGGATTGTAAAAAAGCCCTTACCGAAGCCAACGGAGATTTTGAAAAAGCTATTGAAATTCTTAGAAAAAAGGGTCAAAAGGTTTCTGCTTCACGGTCTGACAGAGACGCGAAGGAAGGCTCAGTGTTCATCAAGGTGAGTGATGACCAAAAAGAGGCTGTTTTGATCGCACTGAACTGCGAAACGGATTTTGTTGCAAAAAATGAAGAGTTCCAGGCGCTGGGCAAATTGATTGTTGATACCGCATACGCCAAGAAGGCTGCCGATAAGGACACATTGCTGGACCTAAAAGTTGGTGAGTTTTCCTTACGTGATAAGATTGTTGAACTGGTAGGTAAGATTGGTGAAAAAATTGAAGTTAGTGAGTATGTTCACATGAAAGGGGAGGCAGTAGTATCATATATTCATGCCGGTTCGAAGCTTGGTGTGCTCGTTTCATTGAAAGATTTGGACGGTAAGGATGTATCACCAAGCATTCTCGGAGCGGGGAAAGACGTGGGAATGCAAATTGCCGCAATGAACCCTGTAGGTATTGACGAGAACTCCGTTGATAAATCCGTAATCGAGAAGGAACTTGAAATCGCCAAGGCACAGATCCTGGCTGAGGGAAAACCGGAAAATATGGTGGAGAAAATCGCAAAAGGTAAGTTGAATAAATTTTTCAAAGACAATACGCTATTGCACCAGCCTTTTGTGAAGGACAATGCAAAAACAGTGGGGCAATACCTTGATAGTATTAAGAAAGGCTTAACAGTTGCAGAATTCAGGCGTGTAGCAATAGGATAAATCGATCCTCCCCAGGAAAAGGAAAGCCAGGTAACTACCTGGCTTTTTTTTGCACTTTTTATCCCGGCAATAGGGGTTTCATCCGGCGCAGTTGTCTTTATGCCGTAACCAATACTATTAATCATGCTAAAACAGACAAAATCCTTATCCGCATTGATTTTATTACTTGTTGTAATAACTTTCTCTGCATGCGAAACAGAAGATCCGGGTCCACTTCAAGTGTATGAAAAAGAGTTTTCATTGATCGATTTTGACCGACTGGAAATGGGAAGCGCTTTTAACATTCAGGTTGTCCAATCAGCCAACTTCAGCATCCACGCGAAAGGAGATCGCAGAAATATTGATGATCTCAAGGTTTTCAAAAGCGGCAGCACCCTTATCGTAAAGTTTGATGAGTACACTAATCGCATTCACGAAACGTATATAACGATCGCAATGCCTTCACTCGAAGCAATAAACTTTTCTGGCGCAAGCACTTCCACTATTAAAGGTTTTGGAAGCGATGAAAACCTTGATGTATACTTGTCCGGAGCATCTGTTTGTCAACTCATTGGGGATTATCGCGAAATAGACCTGATATTGTCAGGTGCGTCCAGTCTTCTGCTCAATGGCCAGGGCTATGAAATTAGCGCAGAGATCTCCGGGGCATCTTTGTTGACAGCGTTTGATTATCCAGTGCAACAAGCTTCTGTTTCTCTTTCGGGCGGAAGTATTGGAAAGGTCTCGGTTACGGATGAATTAATTGCGGTAGCAACGGGTGCCAGTTCTTTGCTTTACCATGGCAATCCCGCTGTTACCTCCAATGTTTCAGGGGCGAGTATTGTGCAGCAGGATTAGGCAAAAATATTTTCAGCCACATGAAAGGCTGCCACTAAGGCAGCCTTCTTCATTTGGGTCCTGAAGGTGAAAAGTGACATTTCCATTATTTTGTGCGAGTTACATTTTCCGCTTTAAAACCTATCACAATGTCAAAACTTTCCTGCATCTTTATCGCAAGCTTGGGTCTTATTATTTTACGCGTATGATCCTGATAATGTGATTTTGGCAGGTCCGGGCAATTCCTGAAGGCTTCAATCCTGAGGCTTAATCAGCGCATTACGCCAATCAAATGTCAGTTTCAAAAAAAATCAATTCATTCATCCTTCTATTGAAGCAGTCACTCCTTGGCGAACAGCAGGATTATACGTCCGGGAGTATAGACAGGGCCATCCTGCTTTTGTCCATACCAATGATTCTGGAGATGTCAATGGAATCATTATTTGCTGTAATTGATGTTTACTATGTCAGTCAATTGCACGACAACGATGCAGTTGCCACTATCGGTTTAACAGAATCAATTCTCACCTTGATTTATTCCCTTGCAATGGGCATAAGCATGGGGGCTACTGCGATGGTAGCCCGAAGGGTTGGTGAAAAAGATATCAAAGCAGCTGAGGTTGCCGCTGCACAGGCAATTTTTGTTGGCGTTGCGTTGTCACTGGCAATAAGTATTTCCGGGGTTTTCTTTTCAACGGATTTGCTCCGCGCAATGGGTGCAAATGAGCATTTAATCGTAAAAAATTCGGGCTACATTAAATGGATGTTGACTGGCAACATTACGATCATGATGCTATTCCTTGTCAATGGTATTTTCCGCGGTGCCGGAGATGCTTTCATTGCCATGCGATCATTGTGGCTTGCGAATATTCTGAACATTATGCTGGATCCTGTTTTTATTTTCGGCCTCGGTCCTATACCGGCGTTTGGGGTTGAAGGCGCTGCGATTGCAACAAATATTGGAAGAGGTATGGGCGTGTTGTACCAGTTGTATCATTTTCAAAAAGGAAAAGGCTTGATTAAGCTTCATGCCGAGAACCTGCTGATTCAGTGGAAAATAATAGTCCGGCTGATAAAAGTATCGGCTGGTGGCACAAGTCAATTCTTGATTGGTTCTGCCAGTTGGATTTTCCTGGTGCGTATTATGGCGGATTTTGGAAGTGCTGCGCTGGCCGGTTATACCATTGCGATCCGAATTATTGTGTTTGCTATTCTTCCAGCCTGGGGTATGGCAAATGCGGCGGCTACTTTGGTAGGTCAAAACCTTGGGGCAGGCCATCCCGAACGAGCGGAAAAATCAGTGTGGCGGGCCGCGTTCTTGAATATGGTTTTTTTAGCCTTCGTGACCGTATTATTCTATAGCCTCGCAGGCCCAATTTTGCGTCTTTTCACCGGTGATGAGGAGGTTTTGCGAAATGGAATCCAGTGCCTTCAAATTGTATCCCTCGGTTATATATTCTATGCCTATGGCATGGTAATCAATCAGTCTTTCAACGGCGCCGGCGATACACGCACGCCAACTATTATCAGTTTCTTTGGTTTCTGGCTTTTTCAGATTCCACTTGCCTACGCATTGGCAAATTGGTTTGCGGTTGGCCCGGTTGGCGTTTACTCCGCCATCGCAATTGCAGAATCGCTGATGGCCATTATAGGGATTGTTATCTTCAGGCAAGGAAAATGGAAGAAGGTTGAAATCTAAAATCACTAATCCTAATTACGGCACTTGCCGACCCAAAGTGCCAACCAGGTATACACCTTCTTTATTGCCTGCTAATTTTATTGTTCTCTTTTCCTGAAAGCTGCTTTAAAAGCGTTGCTTAACTCTTCACCAGCTTTTTTCAAACGCTCCTCAACCTCTTTCCAGCGTTCTTTATTTTCCGATTCGTTTTTCAGTTTTTCTGCAGATCGCTTCAACTCTTCGTATTTCATGTTAAATTCTTTTTGCAGTCTTTCACCGGCTTCACTTAGTTCATCAATAAAATCATCCACCTTTTTGCCGAAATTATTGAAGGTTTTTTCCTTTTTTCCCTGATCATTTGTTTCCATTTGCGCCTATTTGTTTACAATTTACGAAGCTAATATTAAAACAAGCCTGAATACTGAATGGCATTCACGATACCCAACTGTTTAATACGCAATGAGGCCGTGGAAGGTTGTGCGGGCACATCAATTATACTACTTTTGACAAATAGCAATCAGTCGTGAATAAATTAATACGTTTTTCAATCGTTATCATGATGGTGTTTTTAATTGATGCGTGCGCCTCACATAAGCCTCACAAGAAATTAAAGCCCGGAAAACCGATTCCTTGTCCGCTAAAAGATTGCTAATGAATTTTCGCAAAATCGTTATTGCCGTTGATGGATATTCAGCTTGTGGTAAGAGTTCGACAGCAAAAGCAGTCTCGGCTATATTAGGTTATCGCTATATTGACAGCGGGGCCATGTACCGGGCGGTTACCTTGTACTTCCTGGATCACCATGTTGCGCTCTCCAACCCGAAGGAGATTGCCCGGGCGTTGAAGAAAGTTGACATCACTTTTAGGATCAATTCAACAAATAAATCAGAAACGTATCTGAATGGACTTAATGTAGATAAGCCAATCCGTACCATGCGGGTGTCTGAATTGGTAAGCCAGGTTAGCGCCATAAGAGAAGTTCGTATTGCGATGGTTGAACAGCAGCGTAGAATGGGTAGAGAAAAAGCTGTCGTTATGGACGGGCGTGACATTGGAACAGTCGTTTTTCCGCAGGCTGACCTCAAAATATTTATGAATGCTGATCTGCTTGTTCGCGCTTTCCGAAGACAAAAGGAATTGTTGGATCGCGGTCAGCTAGTGGACCTGGATGATGTGATGGAAAACATTATCCTGCGGGATAAAACGGATACGACAAGAGCTGAAAGTCCCTTGAAGCAAGCAGAAGACGCTATCTTTTTGGACACTACCAATATTACCCTTGATGAGCAGGTTGATGAAGTAGTACGGCTGGCCTTATCAAAGATAATTGGGCCCCAATGAAACGATAATTGGGTGCATGGTTATAGCAGGTCTGCTACATGTAAAAATGCGGTTTTTACCGAAGGCAATTAAATCCGAATCCCTTATTGAATGTTCGAAAAAATGCTAATTTTGCCACGTTCCTAAATATACCGCCACGTACATGGGCAAATTTATTCGCTTAAAGAAAGGCTTTGATATTAACCTGGCTGGGAAAGCCGCCTTGAAACTTGCAGTAGCTGACCAGCCTGATACTTTCGCCATTAAACCAACCGATTTTCAAGGTATATACATGCCGAAAATGCTCGTTGCAGAAGGTGATATCGTGAAAGCTGGATCTCCTTTATTTCGGGACAAAAGGAATGAAAAAATTGTATTTACCGCGCCGGTTAGCGGAGAGATTGTTGAAGTAAATCGAGGTGAAAAAAGAAAGTTATTAGAAGTCAAAATCCTGGCCGATAAGTCAATAGACTACTTACCATTCACGAAATATTCAGTATCAGAAATTCCAAGGTTGACCCGGGAAGTAGTCCAGGATCAACTGTTGAGCAGTGGTGTGTGGCCAAACATAATACAGCGGCCATATGGAATTGTTGCAGATCCTGCTGAAACCCCAAAATCCATTTTTATTTCAGGGTTTGATAGTCATCCCCTTGCACCAGATTACAATCTGCTATTCAAAGGCCAGGAACAATTTTTCCAGATCGGCATTGAAGTATTGAAGAAATTCACCGCCGGGCATGTCCACCTAAACGTGCATTCAGAGCGGGAGATTAGCCCTGTATTTTCTCAGGCAAAGGGAATAGAGTTAAACAAATTTTCCGGCCCGCATCCCTCGGGATGTGTTGGGGTTCAGATCCACCATATTGATCCGATCGGCAAAAGTGATGCCGTCTGGACGATCAACCCATATGGTGTAATACAGATCGGTAAACTTTTCCTGAATGGTGTTTATGATGCTTCGAAGATCGTTGCCATCGCAGGTTCTGAAGTTGTGGATCCTCAATATTATAAAACATACACGGGTGCTTCAGTGAAGAAATTCCTTCAGCGTAACCTTAAGCAAGAACATGTGCGGGTAATTTCAGGTAACGTTCTCACCGGCACCAGAATCGGAAAAGAAGATCATATTGGTTTCTTCGATCAGCTGGTTTCAGTAATCCCGGAAGGAGACCAATACGAATTCCTGGGGTGGATTACACCTTCGTCGAAGAAATTAAGTTTTAGCCGTGCCTGGGGGCTATTCTCATTTCTTAACTATAACAAGGAGTATATCCTGAATAGCAATACCAGAGGTGAACCGAGGGCTTTCGTTCAGACAGGTGTTTTTGAAAAAGTGACACCAATAGACATTTTGCCTACTTATTTGTTAAAAGCAATAATAGCAGAGGACTATGACGAGATGGAGGCATTGGGTATTTATGAGGTCATTGAAGAAGATTTGGCCCTATGCGAATTTGTCGATGTTTCCAAACATCAGGTGCAAAGTTTATTGCGAGAAGGAATTGACTTAATGCTCAATAGCTGATTAATATGAAATTTCTTAGAGATACACTTGATAAATTAAAGGAGGATTTCGAAAAAGGCGGAAAGTGGGAAAAATACTACTACGCCTTTGAAGCGTTGGATACATTTGCTTTTGTCCCAAATACAACTACAGCGGAAAAAGGGGCGCAGATTCGGGATGGGGTCGACATGAAGCGGTTGATGATGACAGTGATTATCGCGATGATACCGTGTCTGCTATTTGGGATCTATAATGTAGGGCAGCAGCACTTTCTGGCCCTTGGTCAGGTGGCGGAATTTTGGGACAAAGTTTTAATTGGGGCCTTTCAGGTCGTTCCCATTATTATTGTTTCCTATGCCGCAGGACTGGGAGTAGAATTTGCCTTTGCAACCTTCCGAAGACATCCTGTAAATGAAGGATTCCTGGTGTCAGGAATGCTTATACCGCTGGTGATGCCCCCAGATATTCCACTTTGGCAAGTGGCCGTTGCTACCATTTTTGCTGTGGTCATTGGTAAGGAGGCCTTTGGTGGAACGGGCATGAATGTATTGAACGTTGCGTTGACTGCTCGAGCATTTTTATATTTCGCCTATCCTGTAGATATGGCAGGTGAAGTATGGACTTATATCCCTGAAGGAGCAAAAGCAGTTGCGGGTTATTCCGGGGCTACGCCGTTGGCGATTGCCTCAACAACGGGTGAAAATGCCATTGTAGCATTTAATGCCTTTGGCGCGGGCTGGGCTGATAATATTTATAGTTTCACCAATATGTTCTTAGGTTTTATTCCCGGATGTATAGGGGAAACTTCTACCTTGATGTGCTTGATTGGGGCATTTGTCCTTGTTGTAACAGGGGTAGGCAGCTGGAAGATTATCATAAGTGTTTTTGCCGGAGCGTATGGAATGGGCTTATTTTTAAACCTTGTAGGCAGTACACCATTCGCCATGATGCCTGCACACTATCATTTGGTAATGGGTGGACTGGCATTCGGTGCCGTGTTTATGGCTACCGATCCAGTTACTGCGACACAGACAGAAACCGGAAAATGGTTCTATGGTTTTTTGATTGGACTATTTACGGTGCTTATCCGTGTATTTAATCCGGCTTACCCGGAAGGTATCATGCTGGCGATACTCTTAATGAATGTTTTCGCTCCGCTGATTGATTATTTTGTGGTTAGGGCAAACAAAAAAAGGAGATTACAACGTGCGACAGTCTAATCTATACATCGTTATCTACGCCTCAGTCCTCACCATTGTGTGCGGTGGACTACTGGCACTGGCTTCAGAAGGTTTAAAAGAACGCCAGCAATTCAACATTGCGCAAGAGCAGAAAAAAAATATTCTTTCTACGGTGATAACGTTGGAGGATGGGCAGGATATCAGTGCGCTTTATGCTAAAGATGTGAATGAGTTTGTCGTTGATTTTCAGGGCAATGTAGTGGATGGCATCAAGCCTCAGGAAGTAAATCTTGCCGCAGAATATAAGAAATCACCCCAGGATCGTTTGTTGCCTGTTTATGAATTCAAGAATGCGAGTGATCCCAACAAAGTCGACTATGTTGTCCTTCCTATTCATGGATTTGGATTATGGAATGAAATATGGGGTTTTGTCGCATTGGAGTCTGACATGAATACGATTCGAGGTGTCAATTTTGATCATAAGGGCGAAACACCCGGTCTGGGGGCCAGAATCGCGTCTGATGCTGCGGTGCAAGGCAGATATAGGGGCAAGTCCATCTATGATGGAGACAAGCTTGTTTCTGTTACCATGATGAAAGGAGAGGGGAATGATTACAGTGGTAAGCCCCACGAGGTTGATGGAATGTCGGGTGCTACCCTTACAGGCAAAGGCGTTAACAATATGATGCGCGATTACCTGTTCTGTTACGAGAATTATCTAAAGAAGAAAAAAGCTAATAGCTAATACGATGAGTGAAACTATTCAAGAAGCAGCAGTAGCGGTAGAAAAGAAAAGTGAACCGCTCTTTTCTAAGAAGAATAAAAAGCTGATCACCAATCCATTGGATATTGATAATCCAATCACAGTGCAAGTATTGGGTATTTGCTCTGCCCTTGCGGTCACTACGCAGCTGAAGCCTGCCTTCATCATGGCACTCAGCCTGCTTGTCGTGACAGCATGTTCCAACGTTGCGATTTCGATGATGCGCAACTCAATACCTTCGCGCATCAGGATTATTGTTCAGCTGGCAGTTGTCTCTCTTTGGGTTACATTGGTCAATGAATTGCTGAAAGCCTATGTTTACGACGTATCAAAACAACTTGCGGTATTTGTGGGTTTGATCATCACCAACTGTATCGTTATGGGCCGACTGGAAGCTTTTGCCATGAGCAATAAACCAGGTCCTTCATTTTTGGATGGTTTGGGAAATGGTTTAGGGTACGGATTAATCCTGATGGCTGTTGCATTTTTCCGCGAACTATTGGGAAGCGGAGCATTATTTGGTTTCAAGGTATTTGAAGCCGTTGGATTTCACTATAAAGGAAATGGGCTTATGCTCCTACCGGCTGGTGCTTGTGTTGTTGTTGGTGTTCTTATATGGTTGCAAAGAAGTTTTAACGGGTATCGCGAATCACATTAATTTGATCTGAAATGGAAAATCTGATAAACATTGGTGTACGATCGATCTTCGTTGACAACATGATATTTGCCTACTTTCTGGGCATGTGCTCTTTTCTGGCAATCTCGAAGAAAGTGGATACCGCATTCGGACTGGGCGTGGCCGTTATCTTCGTGCTGGGCATTACGGTCCCGATTAATTGGCTTATTCAAAATTATGTTTTAAATGCAGGTGCCTTGCTGTGGCTTGGATCTGATTTTGCGAACGTTGATCTTAATTTCCTTCAATTCATTGTCTTTATTTCTGTTATTGCTGCCGTTGTACAATTGACTGAGATGGCAATTGAAAAATTTTCTCCGGCTTTGTATGGCACGTTGGGAATCTTCCTTCCATTAATTGCCGTGAACTGTTCAATTTTAGGGGGTGCTTTGTTTATGGTTGGAAGGCCTTATAATTTAACAGAGGCAACGGTATTTGGATTTGGCTCGGGTATAGGCTGGCTGCTGGCAATTGTTGCGCTGGCCGGAATCCGGGAAAAAATGAAATACTCAAATGTGCCCGGGCCACTGAAAGGATTGGGAATCACATTTATCCTCGTAGGACTAATGTCATTCGGATTCCTTAGTTTCATGGGATTCTCATTATAAAAGAGAAATACTTACTAACCTGAGGCTTCCGAGAGAGACGGAGGCCTTTTTTTGTTTTACATTATGGACAACACCGTGAGACGTATTCTGCGCTACTTTTTTAGTGGCACGCTTTTCATTGTTCCACTTGTGGCAACAGCCTATTTTGTTTATGTATCTTTTCGATGGCTTGATAATCTCCTGAATCTTCCTTACCCGGGGTTAGGTGTTGCGATTATACTTTTCGCGATCACGGCTTTTGGCTACTTAACAACGAATTTTGCATTTAAGACCGCTACCGATTGGTTTGATCACGGGATGAACAAGATCCCACTTGTCAAGTTGATCTATTCTGCCGTGAAGGATTTGCTCGGTGCCTTTGTGGGGGACAAAAAGAAATTCAATAAACCGGTATTGGTAAGGATGAACAAAGAAAATAGCTTGTACCAGCTTGGTTTTATTACCCAGCCTGACTTAACTGCACTGGGATTGATGGATATGGTGGTAGTATACTTTCCGCACTCCTATGCATTTTCCGGAATCCATTATTTTGTTCCCAAGGAGAATATAAAAACGCTCAACATTCCGGGGCCCGTGGCGATGAAGTTTATTATCTCCGGCGGTGTAAGTGGATTTCGGGAAGGCTAGGCACACAAAAGGTGTGTATCTTGCCTGATCCCTATCTCCTCAATTAAGCGCTCTATTTAATTCTGAAACTCACACCGAGGAATACGGGGTATAAGCCCACGCCTACTTCTCCAAAGGCGGCAAACTTATCGCTAAAATACCAGCGTGCTCCTGCGTAAACTCCTCCACGCACACCACTACTGACACCACTATAATACAGAGCGTCAGCGTTATCGCTTCCGCTGGAATATCCAAGAAATGCACCTGCATAGGGGTCAAATTTATCGTTATTTACCTTCAGAAGTTTGGCGAAGTGATAGGATCCCCTGGCGCCGAAGTCTATAAAGGTAGCATTGTAGTCGCCATTCAATCCTATTCCTCCATAGGCATAGCTTTTGGTGGTAAAACCGAAATAGGGGCCTACGGCAATTTCATCCGTAATTGAAAATTCAGCATTAACGTTAATGCCTATGGCGAAACCTCCGCTGCTGTTATAAAAATCCCAATAACCGAAACCTACTCCGGGATTTATTATTACGCTGCCTTTTTGATAGTCGTTCTGGGCAAATGAGTCTTTGTGCGCCAACAGCAGGAAACCAAGACAAAGTACGGTCAGGATGGTGCTTTTCATATTCATAGAGGTTTATTTTAATGTAAAACTAATATACAATCATATAAGTTAGACCGCTTACAGTCGAAATTTTCACAACCATAAGTCCTAATAAACGAGCGTGATTCTTAACCGGTTTTCAGTGACATAGTTTGCGAAAAATAGATAAAATAAAATATATAAAACCAGACTTTTGTCACCTTCTGCGATTAATAAATATTGAATTTCAGCCTTGAAAAAAGCCAGCAATGGTCAGTATTTTGGAAAGCTCATGCTATTTTATTCAAACACCTTCGTAGTGGGTTATTTATGCAATTACGCCAGATCCGACCAATTCCTCACCCGCATACCAGGCAGCAAACTGGCCTGGTGTAATACTTTTCTGTGGTTTATCAAAAATGAT
>JAOUDZ010000006.1 GCA_029858965.1 Cyclobacteriaceae bacterium | reverse complement strand
TTTATGGGGCCTTTCGAATAATTTGTTGCTTTTTCCACACCTACAGCATTTGGGTGTATTTATCATCAGTTGTTTTGACCCGGATTTTTGGAGCATTTTTAATGCTTGTATCAACGCTTAGCCTATTTCGCAGCCCTGGCGATATCATCTGTTGCATCGCGCCCTGTCTCTCGGACACAATGATTTTGTCGTGATCACCGATCAATTCCGTATTCCGATCAGATAAACAAGCCTGTAATAAGTCTGGCAGGCGATGGCGATTGTAGCAGCTAAAGTTTCTGCAGGACCAAAGGCAATTGCCCGTATAGTTCACAAAAACCAAATCATTTTTTCAATGCCATGAATTTCTTAATTTACCTGGAAAATGCCTCATATGAAAAACCACAATCTCTTTAGATTTCCAGAAACGGTGTATCGGTATTCCAGGGCTATGGTATCGGTGTCGGTTTCTAAAAGCACAGTCCGTTGCACCACGTATTTTTTCCTGCTGTTGATGATTGCTATTTCGTTCGCTTTCCGAAGTGATTATCATGAAGATCCTCCGCTAAATGGTATTCGCATTGAGCGTCATAGAGAAATTATCATGCGCGATGGTGTTAAACTCTATGCAGATATTTATTTACCGGAAGCACCGGGAAGGTATCCCACGCTGGTGGTACGCACCCCCTATGGTGTGCAGCGGGATGGTATGCACCAGACTATGGTTAAATATGCACAACACGGTTATGCCGTCGTGTTGCAGGATGTGCGCGGACGGTTCGAAAGCGATGGCAAGTGGGAGCCCTTCAGGGATGAGGCCAAGGATGGATTCGATACCATCGAGTGGGCAGCCGCGCAGTCATTTTCAAACGGCAAAGTTGGCACACAGGGTGGAAGTTATCTCGGGCATAACCAGTGGCAGGCAGCAACGCAAAATCCGCCACACCTGGTAGCCGCATTTCCGGTGTTGGCTTCAACAAACATTTATGCGAACTGGATTACTATGGGCGGGGCCTTCCGACTAAGTTTCAATTATGGCTGGGGTGTAGTGCGTATGCCCAACAGAATAATGCTACCCCAGCATTGGCATACAGAAGCATTTATGCCGGAAGAATTGAAATACGAAAATATACTCATGCATTTGCCGCTAAAGGATGGAGACCTACAAAGTGCCGGATATGCCACGCAGCATTACCGCGACTGGCTTAAGCATGAAAGCTATGATTCGTACTGGAAGGCCATTAGTGATGAAGAACGCTTTGATAAAATACAAGTTCCAATCCATACGTTGGGTGGGTGGTTTGATATCTTTTTGATGGGTACTATCAATGGGTATACAGGAATGAAGAATAAGGGTGGCTCAGCGCCGGCGCGCGCCGGAGCCCGCATGATTATCGGCCCATGGGGACATGGCTCTTCACAGTCATATGGAGATGTTGATTTTACACCCGTTGCGCACATTGATCAGTTTGAAACAGAACTTCGTTTTTTTGATTACCATCTCAAAGGCATCAAGAACGGTTTGGAAAAGGAGAAGCCTGTTCAGCTGTTCTATATGGGTGTAAATAAATGGCGCGGTGAAACAGACTGGCCCGTACCGGGCACCCGCTATCAGAAATTTTACATCGACAGCAAAGCGGGAGCCAATGCTGTGCGCGGAGACGGGAAAATCTCTTTGTCAAAGCCTGCAAAACCGGGTACAGATACCTATCGTTACGATCCAAATAACCCAATTAAGACGCTGGGTGGTAACAACTGCTGCGGTACACCTACAGTTGCCGGCCCCAGGGACCAACGGCCTCTTGAACAGAAAGAGGATGTGCTGGTATACACCAGCGATTTTTTAGATTCTGCGCTGACCATCGCGGGACCCGTGAAAATGAAACTTTATGCGGCCACAGACGGGCCGGATACAGACTGGATGATTAAGCTTGTTGATGTTTTTCCAAACGATTTTGCCATGCCCATTTCAGAAGGCATTTTGCGGGCCAGGTTTCGGGAAGGTTTGGATAGAATGAAGTTGCTAAAACCCGGTGAAGTATATGCGTATGATATTGAGTTGACTGGTACTGCCAATGTATTTCTCCCCGGGCATCGTATCCGCATAGACATTACTTCCAGCAACTTTCCTCAGTTTGACAGAAATCCCAATACCGGGGCACCACTGGGCGAAAATGCAATAGTTAGGGTTGCGCAGCAAACAATTTATCATGGTGGTGACCGTGAAAGTCATATTATACTCCCCGTCGTTGAGCATGTCGTAGACTGATAGCATAATACAGATCGAAGATTGATGATTAAAATAGGTACAAGGGTTACGCACTTCCAAACCGCGTCATTACATTTATTTTAATATGCGTAGATACCTTGGTGTGGAGAAAAATGAACGGAAGCGGCAGGAGTATGAGCTATCATGCAGAAACCGATTCAGGAACCCATTTGCGCATATTAATGCTGTTTTTGGTCCCTTCGATGAGGCAACAAAAGGGTTTCGGAGCGTTGTTCCTTTCCTGAAACGCCACCTGAAAAAAGGTGATATTATCCTTGACATTGCCAGTCGTACCGGTTGGTCGACCTCTATGTTGGCCGGATTCTTTCCCGAGCAAACCGTCATAAGCATATGCAACAGTGAAACCGAAATACTCGGATACAGTGGGTTTGTCTATTGGTTTTCTGCTGAAAAAGCAGCATCCAATATCAAGGTTTTGGCTACCTCCCTGGAGACGGGTTTACCCTTAGCGGATAAGTCGGTGGCGCTGATTGTTGGATTTGAATTCCTTCACGCGAAATTGCCGGCAGCTACAATCAATGAACTATTAAGGGTGTCTAGCAATGACGGGATAATCTTATTTCCACACGTACCTTTTGCCGGCGCTGACCAGTCAAGTTCCTTTCAACCGACTAGTGAATTTATCCCTAGGCACGAATATGAGCAGTACTTTAGGAAATTGGAAAATTTTCACAAGGAGGTGTACATATTTTCTGAAGTAGCGCTATCCGAAAAAAGCAACTCTCCCGAGTATGCCGTCAAAGCCGATACGAATTCCAATGTTCGTCATGGCCTGGTTGCTTTATGCCATAATGGTATTGAATTGAGTAAACATCTGAGCGCTTTTGATTATTTTGATCTTTTCCCCTTGTCTCAAGGCTTCTTGATCCCCAACCCGCTGCTGGAAATTGATGTTAACAATGCTGTCAGGTTGAGAAGCGATTCTCTCGGTGAGGAAATTAGGCACCTATTGGAGAAAAACGTCGAGATAGCACGCCGAATCGAAGGAGCCCTTTCATATACATTAACTGACGAAGAGCTAATGGTATACTATTGGGCCCGGAAGGTCAGACCCGTTCAATTTATTATGAACAAGTTGGGCCTGGAAGAAAGGGAAATGCGCGCACTAATTCTAGGGCTCGAAAAACGGGAAATTTTACAAATTTTCCCGCTGCGACATGCATCGGCCCGCCTCCAGCATCTATTGGCATTTAATGAGTATATCGAGACTCCGGCGAAAATGAATTTGCAGCATTTCTGGAAACGCGGGGTTATGGCTTATCCCGAAAATACTTATGTGAAGGATCGAAGTGATAATACTTTCTATACCTATGAGGAGTTTGATAAAATTGTAGACCGCCTTGTGTTCACGATGATCAAACACGGGATTAAGAAGGGTGATAAGGTTGTATTGCATGGTGATATTCATTTTGAATCTATGGCGTTGTTCTGGGCTTGTATGCAATTAGGTGCTGTATTCATTTCAATTTCGACTAGCTACCCAGAGAGAATATTTATCAGTTTGATAGCAAAATATGATCCCGATTGGGTGTTCTTATCAACTCAAATGGCCATGCCGGATAGATGGTGCAAGCGAACTATTTTCTTTGACGATGAGCGTAATTCTCCGATTAACGGCAGATTGTACTTTTCAGAATGGTTAGACGAGGCCACGGGAGAAATTTGGTTACCTGAAATACAAGAAGGAGATATAGCAGTAATTTTGCACACCTCAGGTTCAACCGGCGTGCCAAAAGGAGTGTCGCTAACACACGGGCATCTATTTCAAAATGCTGTGAACATGGTGTCCCACTACCATTGGGATCAGCACGATAGGTACCTTGCGATTGGCCAGTTGGATACGATAACCGGGTTGAGGAATGCGTGTTTGGTAACCGTCGAGGCTGGATCGATGTGCATTCTCCCGGCCTACGAAGAAAGGAGTAGTTTGGGGGACCTTTTGGATGATATCTATCAAAGCGGAATAACCGTGTTGATTACGAGCCCGGGTCTTCTTCATCAATTCCTGGCGCGAAAAGAATTAGCCGCCAAGATCGCAAATGTAAGGAGCGTAATTTCCATTGGAAGCAGACTGTCGCATCAATTGAAACAGGCATTTTTTGAGAAGACGAATAAACATATTTTGAGTTGGTACGGACTGACAGAAACAGCGGGCTTTTGCATCGCGCATTCTTCCGAAACTCCTCCGGGAGGTAATTTTGTTGGAATCCCGGTGGATTGTGTTGTGCAATTGGTGACCGAAGAAGATGCCAAAGTAGAACCAGGCGAGGTAGGTGAGTTGCGGATCTATGGGTATAACCTTTCCCCTGGATACTGGAGCGAAGATCTCGTTATTAAAACTGACGCCAAGGGCTGGTTTTATACGGGCGATCTGGCAAAGACTGACGTGTTACATGGGTTCGAAATTATGGGACGACGGTCCGAGTATATCAAGAATGGGCGCAGCGAAATTGTTTTCTTCAAAGAGGTTGAAGATGCCATTTTGCGTCTGCCATTCGTCAAGGATTTTGGGATTACTTCAATCTTTCAGGATGAAGTTGAAAGAATGGCTCTTTTTGTCGAATTAGTTCCTGATGCGTTGCCTAAGAATGATATTCTGGAGGCTATAATAACGGAAATTTCAATTAATATTGGGAAACTCAAAGTACCATCTTTAATTAAAGTGATAAGTAAAATACCTCGCAGCTCAAACGGGAAACTATTGAGAAAAGATCTAGAGCAATATTTATGAACATCATTGAGGTTTTAGAACGAGCGAAGTCTTACCCGAAAAGACTTTTTGCGGTCTTGCATGACGGCGAGACCGTCACGTATGGTGACTTACTATCCCGCGTTGATAAGTTGAGTTTGATATTTGATGGTCTGGGCCTGAAGGAAGGCGACAAGATTGTGTTGTCTACCAATGATAAGCTGAGCGTCGCTGAAATTACCATTGCGGCCTATCGATACGGATTGACAGTGATATTGTCAGACCCAAACGCGAAAGCAGAAAGGATGCATTCCATTATACATTCAGCAACGCCTGATGCATTTTTCATCGATAGCGCATTAAAAGAGGGGTGGAGGATTCAAGATGTAAATTGCATAGAAATCAAGAAAGCGAACGAAGGAAAGAAGACACTCTTCAAAAAGATTTTTTCTCAGGCGAGCCCATCGCATGAAAATCGGGAAACTTCAGATCATAGTTATCCGGCCTGCCTCAGCGTGCTTACGAATGTTGCGCCAAAATATCCGAAAACGCTCGATCCATCTTGCGTTGCTTACATGATGTATACATCAGGATCGACATCCGATCCTAAAGGCGTGGTGATATCACACAAGAATTTATTTGTGCATTTGGAAACACTTATGAATGTCTACGGATTTGAGGAAGGTGTGAATATCCTGAATTTGCTCAATCTGTATCATACCGATGGAATTAACCAGGGTCCCATGTTGGCTCTTTATAGTGGCGGTACATGGTTTAGTCCATTTAAGCTGGACACTGCCCGACTTGATTTGATTTATTATGCTATCTATAAATACAAGATAACGCATCTTTTTGTTGCACCAACATTGTTGTCATTCTTTGAAAAATATCACGAGAATTTTGAGGATAGTTTTCAAACACCTGATTTTAAGTTTGCAATTTCTGTAGCGGCGTATTTAGATGAGAGATTGTGGCATTCGGTTTCAACCATATTTAAGATTCAGATCGTTAATATTTACGGGTTAACAGAAACAGTTACCGGGAGTATTTTCTGTGGACCAGGTTCAGAAACATTTAAGATAGGCACCATTGGTAAGCCGGTCGATTGTAGTATTAAAATTATTAATGAGGAAGGTAAGGAAGTGAGCAGGGGTGAAAGGGGGGAGCTGCTGTTGAAGGGTGATCACATCATGGTAGGTTACTTTAATAACCCTGAGGCTACAGACAAAGTTTTGATTGATGGCTGGTTGTATTCTGGAGATATTGCGTTACAGGATGATGAGGGTTTTGTGAAAATCGTGGGGAGAAAGAAAAGTATGATCAATTCTGGGGGGTTCAGAGTGCAGCCTGAGGAGATTGAAGAGATCATGCTGAAAGTAAATGAAATCGATGAATGTAAGGTGATTGGGTTGCCAGATCAAATCTTGACGGAAAGGATAGTAGCCTGCATCGTACTTCACGCTGATGTCAAATTGACTGATGTTGCCCTCTTCAAGTTCTTGAGAGAAAACCTGGAACCGGAAAAAATACCACATGAAATTCATTACCTTGATGCATTCCCGCGCGGAATCAGCGGTAAGGTTCAGGTTGAAAAACTAAAAAGCCTGATATCGGAGAAACATGCCGGTCCCATAGCCAAAAGCGAAAAGGCGCTTGACACGGTCATCAGCAATGCGGCGGACATTTTCAGGGTTGAGCAGAAGGAGATTAGTGAACTTAGCTCAACAAAAACACTTTCCGGATGGGATTCTTTAAGTCATTTGGCGCTAATTACCAGACTTGAACAGGTATTCAATATCAAATTTTCAACATCCGATATTATGGTAATGAATTCAATAAATGCTATTCTTAAGGTCATAAATAAAAAATTGAAGTGATGGACGAGGATATTCCCCCGCTTAAGGTCTGGGCATATTCAGCTATTATGACCCTTGGTTTCCTTTCCTTGTTCCTGGGATATACCTACTCACCGTTCGGACCGTATGCGAAGATTTTTGAGGCGTACAGTGTTAACATTCAGAAGGCCTTGATCGAGAAAAATACCAGGGATAAGTCGGCAATATCTATTGTCATTCTCGGGTCATCGTTAACGGATCGCGCACTTTTAGATGCTGCTGAAATTGAACAGGCGATCGCTGAACAAACAAACAAGAGGGTTAACGTTTTACGAGTAGCCTTATATGGTTTGAATATGAAACTTGCCGAACGCATTAATTTCTTTAAATACATAGTCAGATACCCCCCAAAGTACCTGTTTTTAGAAAACGTCGCGATAAATCTCGATGATGAGAATAGCATGGAAATTCCGTTACCTGTCGACGCGGCATTATTGTATTTAAGGAATAAAGTCAGGGTGGTAATTGGCTTGGCACCTCACCCAAATTACTATGAAAAGTGGTATAACTTTGATATTAAGCCTTTTGCTGAAAGTGATTTTTACACTAATAATTTTGATAGCGTCGCCTTTAAATCGTTGCAATCAAAAAGACGTTCGGTCAGGAGGCCTTCGATCAATGAAATTGCTAACGAGGCATACCAGGCTTTGTCGAAGATGAACAGTAAGGTAATTTTTCTGGGAATGCCCCAATCCGACAAACTTCAGACTAACTTCCTGGATGAAGGTGGTAATGTTGAATTCAGTAATGTTCAAGAGTTTTACAGGCAACATTACAATATTGATTCTTGGGAATATCCGGGCCAAATGGATGATTCATATTTTATGGATGGTATTCATTTGAATTACGAAGGTTCAAAAAAATATCAGTCATGGTTTGTTTCTCAATTTGCCTCAATGAAATGATATGGAGTTATTGTTGGAAGTTTTCTTGTTTTCAATACCACTGATTATTTTATCCTGGGCCTTACCAAAAAGATTTGTGTTACTATCGCAGATCATTATTACAGGAGCCTTCATATTATATAAATCGCCGATTTCTTTCTTGATTCTGACTTTCATTTCTTTTGGAAATTTCTACTTGCTTCACAAGTCGAATTTGAAGAATTCCATTAAGATCGGTATAAGCCTTGTTGTATTAATATTACTTATTGCTTCGGCAAAGCTTCTATTTTCCATCCATGATCACTGGATCATACCGCTTGGGATGTCCTATTATATTTTTCGGAATATTCACTATACGATTGAATACTATAAGGGGAAGATTCTAAATGAAAGTATCCTGTTTTATTTGGCGTATAATTTCTTTCTACCAGTCCTCATTATTGGCCCCATCAACCGTTACCATGAGTTTGTAAAGGACTGGCAAAGGAGACGTTTCAACAGTGAATATTTTTCTGCTGGTTTGCAACGTATTTTGTACGGTGTATCCAAGGTAATGATCGTGGGCAACTACCTACTCACAGCGAAAGGGGCAGTCTTCATTAGCGATATAGATGATAGCCATGCTTGGCTTAAGGCGTATCTGGAAACAATAGAATCGGTGCTGAATGCATACTTCCAATTTGCCGGATATTCTGATATTGCAATCGGTATTTCACTTTTTCTCGGTTATCGCATAATGGACAACTTTAATTACCCTTTTTTGGCAAGTAATATGCAGGAGTTTTGGTCAAAATACCATATGTCGCTTTCTGCTTTTTGCAGAGATTATATTTATACACCGATTGCCTCCTTTTACCGTAAGCCTTTGTTGGGCATCATCGCCACCATGATTATTATCGGACTTTGGCATGAAATATCTTTTAGTTTTTTGATTTGGGGCGCGCTGCAGGCAATTGGAATAATTCTATCTTCTTTCTTTAAGGCAAGTTCTGATTCTTTTATTCGAAAGAACCTGGGGAGAATATTTGTGTTGAATTACTTTAGCCTGAGCAGCGTGGTCATTCATTATGATGAACTGGCTCAGGCATTGCATGTGTATAAAGTTTTATTCTTTCTAAATTAGCTATGTACAGGTTCCTAATTGCACATTTCCCCAATCGAATTGCCAACATCATCATTGCATTGTGGTATCTCTTTTTACTTATACTGAATCTGTATTCCAGTATTAGCGTGGAGCCACAGGGTGCTTTCAGGTATGTGGGTTGGTGAGTTGGTCTGATAAAGTTGATGTTTTGGGAGGGCGCGGAAGTAACTTACGCGCTAGATCGCTAACACATAACCTAGCGATAAAATCGCTCCAAGAATTGTTTACAATTAGTTACGAGAAAAAAATATAAGGCAGTTACATTTAGAGATAACTGCCTGATTATCAGTGTGGGCCCAGCTGGGAACGATCCAGCGACCCCTTGATTATGAGTCAAGTGCTCTAACCAGCTGAGCTATGGGCCCTCTGTAGTTTGTAAAGGAGTTGCAATGTTACATATTTGAATTTAATTACACAAAACTCTGCGCGTGGCACACGATATGTCCCTTAAAAATCTAATCTTCGATCTTGGTGGTGTCATTATCGACTTATCAATCGACCATACGATCCAGGCTTTTTCATCCATTTCCGGAATGAAACAGGAAGAAGTCAATTCCTTGTACACATTGTCACCAGGCTTTGAGGCTTATGAGAAAGGCCTCATAGGGGATAACGAATTCCGTGATTATGTCCGTGTGGTTTATTCAATTAATTCTTCTGCGGAAGAGATTGATGGATGTTGGACTGCCATGCTGCGAGGTCTTTCCGTAAAAAAACTACATCTGCTGCTGAAACTGAAAGAAAAATACAGGGTCTACTTATTGAGCAATACAAATAGCATCCATATAAACTACATCAATCAAACCATGCTTCCTGGTATCTTGCAGCCCACCAGTCCCCTCGAATCCTATTTTCACCGTGCGTACTACTCCCACATTATGAAAAAACGAAAACCAAATGCTGATATTTTTGAGCAGGTCTTGGCAGAAAATGCGCTGGTACCGGGAGAAACGCTTTTCCTGGATGACAATACCGACAACTTAGCAGGGGCAAACCAACTCGGCATTAAAACAGTGCATGTAGATTCTCCAAATTTTATTCTAGACTATTTCAATGAGCAGTGACCAGCGGCGGGTACTGATTCAATCATCCCTCTTTATCGCGACATTCATTACGACAACCCTTGCAGGGGCCGAGTGGACCTACGGCCGATCTGTATTTATGCCTGACTATGGTTGGGATGATTTTATCAGCGGCATGCAATTTTCTATCCCGTTTCTTTTAATTCTCACGGTGCATGAATTCGGGCATTATTTCATGGCGAAGTATCATATGGTGAAGGTTACGCTTCCGTATTACATTCCGATCCCACCTATTCCATTTTCGATTGGCACAATGGGTGCAATCATTCGCCTCAAAAGTAGAGTACATTCTAAGAAACAGAACTTTGATATTGGAATTGCCGGACCGCTTGCTGGCTTCGTAATGGCGATGATGGTATTGTTTTATGGCTTCACGCATTTGCCATCACCGGAATATATATTTCAAATACATCCGGAATATGAGGAATATGGACTGGATTATGCGGAGAAAGTTTATGCAAATCTGCCCGAAAATATTATTGACGTTACCATTGGTCATAATTTGTTGTTTTTGTTTTTTGAGAACTTCGTTGCTGAGCCGGATCGGATGCCGAACCCGCATGAGATTATGCATTACCCATTCTTGTTTGCGGGGTATCTTTCACTGGTTTTTACCTGTCTGAACCTGCTGCCGATAGGACAGTTGGATGGGGGACATGTTGTATATGGTTTGTTTGGCTTTAAGGTACATCGCATCATTGCGTCAGCATTTTTTGTTTCCTTTATGTTTTATGCCGGCCTGGGTGTTATAGATCTAAAGGATGATCCCTCCAATTTGATTTTTTGGATTCCGGGATTTATCGCCTTTCTATATTTTGCACTAACGGGATTGGGGCTGCCAAAGCGCGATACTTTGATGTATGCACTCGTTATTTTCGCTGTGCAGCTTGTTATCTCCTGGATGTATCCAGGTGTTCACGGTTATTCAGGTTGGCTTTTGTTTGTATTTATCCTGGGAAGATTTATAGGCATACCGCATCCACCATCCGAAATAGAAGAACCTCTGGATGCTAAACGAATTGTGCTGGGATGGCTTTGCCTGCTTATATTCATTATTTGTTTTAGCCCTGAACCCATTCTTCTGAAATAGGGTTGACAACTTTTACACCACTGCATAAACCTTGCAGCGCACTGCGCTAAAGCCTGGCCTTTTTCCACTTACTTCCTGCACGAATAGCCAATTCATTGTCATTTGTTTTAGTGCCGTTCGCCAGGAGTGAAGCAAGTGCTGCCGCGATTTTTTCTTCCTCAGCACTTGGTATTTGTTGTAAAGCACCTGGTGTGAAATAGTTCTCCACAAATCGGGTGTCAAAATTTCCGGAAATGAATGCATCGTGGTGCATCACAAACTCACAAAAGCCTAATGTTGTCTGGATTCCTGTGATTTCATATTCTTGTATTGCACGGATCATCTTGGCAATAGCAGCTTCCCTATTTTGTGCGTGTGTAATGAGCTTGGCAATCATGGGATCATAATAGAAAGGTATTTCCATACCCTGCTCAAAACCGTCATCGACACGGATGCCGAGCCCTTGTGGGCGCATATAGGTTCTCAGTGTCCCAATATCCGGCAGAAAATTATTGGCAGGATCTTCCGCGTAAACCCGGACTTCTATTGCATGCCCATTTATTTTCAAGTCTTTTTGGTTGAATGGTATTTCATCTCCAGCCGCGATCAGAATTTGGAGTTGCACGAGGTCAAGGCCGGTGATCTCCTCGGTAACCGGATGCTCCACCTGTAGTCTGGTGTTCATTTCGAGGAAATAGAAATTGAGTTGGTCATCGAGAATGAATTCAACCGTGCCGGCGCTGTAATAGCCACACGATTTGGCCACATTGACAGCGGCTTCGCCCATTGCAACTCTTTTCTCTGGCGTTAAGATACACGAGGGAGCTTCTTCAATTACTTTCTGATGCCTGCGCTGTATTGAGCACTCCCTGTCAAATACATGGACCACGTTACCGTGCTTATCGCCAAGCACCTGGAACTCGATATGCCGGGGTTTGGTAATGTATTTTTCAATAAATACAGATCCATCGCCAAAGGCCGATCTAGCTTCACTGGTGGCGCGATCCATCTGTTCTTCAAAGTCAGCTTCTTGTTGCACAATTCGCATCCCCTTACCTCCACCTCCAGCGCTGGCTTTGATGAGTATCGGATAGCCAATTTCACTGGCTATTATTTTTGCTTCATTCACATTTTCAATGGGCTCAGAAGTGCCTGGAACCAACGGTACATTAAATTTTGACACAGCAGCTTTTGCGGCTAACTTATTCCCCATCAACTTTATGGATTCCGATGAGGGGCCGATAAAAATTAATCCTTCATGTTCTACCAATCGCGCGAATTCTTCATTTTCGGATAAAAAACCGTATCCAGGGTGTATAGCGTCGGCACCGGTTAGTTTTGCTGCCTGGATGACCTTGTCCATCCGTAAATAGGACTCATTGGAGGGGGGAGGCCCGACGAGAACTGCTTCATCTGCATAGCGCACATGAAGGGCATTGCGGTCGGCTTCGCTAAAAATCGCCACCGTGTTTATTCCCATCTCCCGGGCTGTCCGCATAACACGAATGGCAATTTCACCCCTGTTGGCAACTAATATTTTCTTGATATTTGTCATGAATTGGGCTTAAAACACAATGCTAAGCATAAATTGTAGGGAGGCAAAGTACTGTGAAAGCCGAACGAACCTGTTTTTTACTTATTTTTGCCGCAATTTTAATTAATCGCATAATGGTAGACCTATTTGAAAAGCTTAGAATGGAAGCTGGGGCACTGGCTAAATATTCGCACCTTCCTGACGATTATTTCTTCTTCCCAAAACTCGAGGGAGAAATTGGTCCCAGGATGATGTTCAATGGCCGTGAAGTATTGAATTGGAGCCTGAATAATTATCTGGGCCTTGCTAACCATCCGGAGGTTAGAAAGGCAGATGCTGATGCAGCTGCGCAATATGGCCTGGGTTCGCCCATGGGAGCGCGGATGATGTCCGGCAACTCTTCAAATCACCTTCAGTTGGAGCAGCAGCTTGCTGAATTTGTAGCAAAGGAAGATGTTATGCTCCTCAACTTTGGCTACCAGGGAGTTGTCTCGATAATCGATGCGCTGGTTGACCGCAAAGACGTCATTGTATACGACGCAGAATCACATGCGTGTATCATTGATGGTGTTCGGTTGCATATGGGAAAGCGATTTGTGTATACCCATAATGATATGGAAAGTCTTGAGAAGCAGCTACAACGGGCCACAAGACTTGCGGATGAAACAGGTGGCGGTATCTTGGTCATTACCGAAGGCGTGTTTGGGATGTCCGGAAAGCAAGGTGATCTGAAGGGGGTAGTTGCACTAAAGAATAAATACAATTTCAGATTGTTTGTCGATGACGCCCATGGTTTCGGGACCATGGGAAAAACGGGTGCTGGAACAGGTGAGGAGCAAGGCGTGCAAGATCAGATTGACCTTTACTTTTCAACTTTTGCCAAGTCAATGGCGAGTATTGGGGCGTTTGTTGCCGGCGACAAAAGGATCTTAAAATATCTCCGCTACAGTGTAAGATCTCAAATCTATGCAAAGAGCTTACCTATGCCCCTGGTAATAGGAGGCATGAAGCGTTTGGAGCTTTTGAAATCAAAGCCTGAGCTTAAGGACAATTTATGGAAGATTGTTGCGGCCATGCAAGAAGGGTTAATCTCGCGTGGATTTAATATCGGAAATACTAATTCACCTGTTACTCCCGTACTTTTCAAGGGTGGTGTTGGAGAGGCCGCAAATATGGCGATGGACCTTCGCGAGAACTTCAATATTTTCTGCTCTGTTGTTATATATCCTGTTGTCCCTAAGGATGTTATTATGTTTAGGATTATACCGACAGCGGTTCATACGCTTGCCGATGTAGAGCTCACGTTGAACGCGTTCTCTGCGCTGAAAGTAAAGCTGGACAGCGGGTTCTACAAGGAGGAGGTATTGGTCTCAGTAACCAAAGGAATTTAAAATAAACCGCTCATAGGGTTGTTTTTAAAGGTTTTTCTTTAAATTGTCCCTTAGAAACTAATTTCTAATCCTAAAACTCAACTAAAATGCAAAAGTTTGAAGAGCTCAAGAATCTCATAGCTTCACTTGAAGGAGATGCTGACAAATTTTATAACAAGGGCAACAGTGCAGCCGGTACCCGGGTAAGAAAGGGTATGCAAGACCTCAAAAATCTAGCGCAAGCAATTCGCTCTGAAGTTCAGGAAATCAAAAACAAGGCCTAGACTGGTCTTGATTCTTTAACAAAGTTCAACACTGTGTAGGGGGGATAGCGATGCGTTATCCCCTTTTGGCTTTCATGTGCTGATATACAGTGTCAATTTTATTTCTCAGGTCTTCAGAGGCAGTCACCAATGGCAGCCTCACATGGGGATTGCACACTGCTATTTTTGAAAGCAGATATTTGATGCCTACAGGGCTTCCTTCTTCATACATAGGTGCATTGATTTCAAGTAGTTTTAGCTGTTCCTGATATGCTTTGCTAAGATTTCCGGCAAAGGCCTGATTTTTCATTTTCTTAAAGATCACCGGGAAAGCATTCGCCAGCACAGAAATCACGCCTTTGCCACCAATAGCATACAGCGCACTGGCCCACATATCGTCACCAGAAAGTAATAGAAAATCCTTTGGCTTATGCTTTATGATTCTCATGCACTGTTCAATGTTTCCAGAGGCCTCTTTTATCCCGACAATGTTCTTGTGATGCGCCAGTCTCAACGTAGTTTCTGCAGTCATGTTGGATGATGTTCTGCCTGGAACGTTATACAGGATTACCGGGACTGGGCTGGCATCGGCAATTGCCTCAAAGTGTCGACAAATGCCCTCCTGAGACGGTTTATTGTAATAGGGACTTACGGACAGTATTGCATCAACGCCATCGAATTCAGTTTTTTTAATGGAAGAGACTACACCTTGCGTATTATTTCCGCCAATCCCGTAGACAATGGGAAGCCTCTTTGGGTTATTCTCCTTCGTGAATTGGAGTACCTTGTTTTTTTCATCATCAGAACAAGTGGCAGACTCCCCGGTAGTACCCATTACGACATAGTAGTCTACACCGCTGGCAGTGTGCCTCAGGAGTTTTTTTAGCGAACTATAATCCACCGCCAGCGTTTGCGTAAACGGTGTTACGAGGGCCACACCAGTTCCGTAAAGTTTTTTCATTGTATTATCTTAATTGAGTAATATAGTTATACATAGTTTCCGCCAGAACGTTTACGTTACCTACAGATTCAATCATTAGTTCGAAATAGGGATGACCCTCGGACCATGATCTGCCAACCCTGCATTTCGCTTTGCTCCGGGCAAGCAAGTGCAAGATTAGCGGGTTTGGTGAGGTATCCAGGTACAAAAGAAAGTCGAACGGCGTTTCTATAAACTTTAGCGCATCCACCGAAACAATGTTACCCCAGAATGAAAGATCATTTTCAGTAAAGAAATTAAACTTGAATTCATAGTTGTCTTTTTTCTCAGGAAGAAATTCTATTACCTCAGATTGTTTACCGTCTTGTTCAAATTTCTTGATTAGATTCTTGATGGTTTCGTGCTTGGCCTTGTCCTCTACAGTAAAAATAATACCGATTTGCTGCGCATTCTTATAAGGCACGTTGGCTCTGGCGGGCTTATTGGTTTCTATTAGCCGACTGGTTCTGAATTTCAGGAGATTTAGTCTTATCACGGTCTTCAATGGGAATGCCCTTTCATTAAATTCTCAAAATCTTGTTCGGAAATTATCTTCACTTTTAGTTTTTCTGCTTTCTCGCGTTTTGATGGCCCCATATTGTCACCTGCTAATAGATAATCTAATTTTCCCGAAACGGACGACAATATTCGTCCACCATTCTTAATTATCAACTCCTGCAGTTGGTCTCGTTCATAGTGCTGAAAGACACCGGAAATTACAAACGATTTATTTGCCAATATGTCGCTTTCCTTTTCAGGTTCTGTTGCCGTGCTTACAAAATTAAGGCCTGCAATTTTTAGCCGCTCTATTTCATTCCGGTTCTCTGGTGATCGAAAAAACTCAAAAACACTTTCAGCGATTTTCTCCCCAACCTCTGGTGCGGCGAGCAATTCTTCCTTCGAGGCGCTTGCTATGTTATCGATGGTCTTAAAATATCTTGTCAGTTTTTCTGCCACAGTTTTGCCAACATAGCGAATCCCGATACCAAACAATACATTTTCAAAGGGAATAGTTTTTGATTTCATTATTCCCTTCAATAGATTATCAGCGGATTTAGCCTTGAAACCTTCCAGTTTCAAGAGGTCTTCCTTTCTCAAATCATACAAATCAGCAGGGCTGGTAACCATTCCCAGCGAATAGAGTTGTTCAATGGTTTTTTCTCCAAGGGAGTCTATGTCCATTGCTTTACGTTGTATAAAATGCTCAATCCGACCGCGTATCTGCGGTGGGCAACCATTCACATTCGGGCAGTAGAATGCGGCTTCTCCTGCTGCCCGAACAAGCTTCGTTCCGCACTCAGGACATTTGTCAACGTAAACAACCGATGCTGTTTCCGCATTTCTTTTATTCAGATCAACGCCTGTAACTTTTGGTATTATGTCACCACCTTTTTCTACAAAAACGTAATCGCCAATATGCAAATCAAGCCGTGCGATTTCATTCGCATTGTGCAACGATGCGCGCTTCACTGTTGTTCCTGCAAGAAAGACAGGTTCAAGTTCAGCCACCGGCGTCACTGCACCCGTTCTACCGACCTGATACGTAATATTATTTAACCGCGTACTGGTACTTTCTGCTTTGTATTTATAAGCAATTGCCCACCTCGGGCTCTTGGCGGTATATCCAAGCTGCTGTTGCTGCGCCAGCCTGTTTACTTTGATGACTACGCCGTCTGTTTCCAGCGGGAGTTCCTGCCTTCGTGACTCCCAATGATTGATGTACGCCAATACAGCATGCAGGTCTTTGCATTGCTGATAGGTACGGGAAACGTTGAATTTCCAGGTTTCAAGCAGATGGATACATTCTTCATGTGTTTTTGTTTTTATGTTATCCATCATTAGAAAGTAGACAAAGCAATTCAGTTTGCGTCTGGCGACTTCTGAAGAATCTTGCATCTTTAGCGTGCCTGATGTGGTATTTCGGGCATTGGCATACCGTTCTTCACCAATATCCTCGCGTTCTTTGTTCAATTGGTTAAATACGTGTTTTGGCATAAAGACTTCGCCCCGGACCTCAAATAATGGCGGTATGTCTTTGCCCTTCACCATCAATGGAATACTTCGGATCGTCTTGACGTTTGCGGTTACATCATCTCCCCGAATGCCATCACCTCGCGTGACGCCGCGTACCAGCACGCCATTTTCATAAATCAGGCTTATTGAGACACCGTCAAACTTGAGCTCACAAAAATATGTATAATCCTCATCGTCCAGTCCTTTTGCAACACGAGCGTCAAAGTCTTCTAATTCTTCCTGGCTGTAAGTGTTGCCCAGGGAAAGCATTGGGTATTTATGGTAGACGGTGTTAAAAGTCTTCGTGATTGTTCCTCCTACGCGTTGTGTCGGAGAATCAGGTTGTCTTAAGTGAGGGAAAGTTTCTTCGAGCGTGGCAAGCTTTGCCAGCAGGCTATCAAACTCCAGATCGCTTATCTCTGAGCGATTCTGCTGGTAATAAAGTTCATTGTGGTAATTTATCGCTTTTGTTAACTGCTCAATTTCCTTTTTTGCCTGCGCTGGGGTCATACGGGCATAAAGCTAAATAGCTGCGGGGGGAAAGCAAAGATTCCGATCTAAAAAGCAATATTTTGTATTCGGTGCTGGGGTAAAGCATGAAGGTTGGATTTAGGTTACCGGATCAATTGAATTGGGGGAGTACCCCGGATTCAAAAAATGAAACGCAGGCCAATACTGAAACCGTTTATCGCGTGGTTTTCTCAAATGCTTTCATCGCATCTGCGAGCACTACATAATTATTTTTGCGGTCAACATCAGCCAAACGCTGCGAAGGGTCAATTTCTATGGATACAATTTCTGATGCGGGCGTAGCGACCTTAAGGGTATAGGTGGGATATACCCATGGCCATGTTTCAACATCATTACGTGGTATGTTCAGGTCTTCTACTGTCTTGTTTCCCAGCGTTAGGTCGGTAGGAACATAAAACAACGCTTTTGAGCCATTTCGATAGGTTATTACCAAATCAACGGGCATAGGAAAATCCCCAATTCGTTCCAAGGTAACGTAGGTCGAGCCCTGTGAGTCGATGACATTCTTAATACCATAGTCAATTTTTTTTGTCGTATTTACCCAGTAGTCAAGATACCATTTCAACTGCATCCCGGATACTTTCCCCATAACCCTTATAAAGTCAATTGGCTCAGGGTGCTTGAATTTCCAGGTGTTGTAGTATTGAAGCATGCCCTTATAAAAAAAGTTATTGCCAATGATGTATTTAAGCTGCTGAAGAAATATGGTTCCCATTGCATAAGCTGCCGTGCTGTAAGCAGCGTTGGTCGTATAGAAGTCAGCATGTTGACTTATAGGTTCTTGCCAGCCTCGTTGTATCAGCCGAAAATAACTGGCGTAACTTCCCTGATGGCATTCTGCTAAGGGAGTATTGAGCAGCAAAGCGAGGGATTCCTGGCTGGCGAAATCTGTAAAACCCTCATCCATCCACGGATATAACGATTCATTCGACGCAAGCACAGCCTGATACCAACTGTGCGATGCTTCGTGCGCCATTACACCGACAAGGCTTCCGAAGGACCGTTCTCCCGTTAGCATGGTACACATCGGGTATTCCATTCCGCCATCACCGCCCTGAATAATAGCGTAATGCTTATAAGGATATTTTCCAAAAGTCTTACTCATGAACTCAAAATGTTTCACTGCGTAGCCCTGCATCTTTTTCCAATTGGCTGTGGTTCTGTCGCCATTTTGATAAAAGAAATGTAGCTCCGGTCCGCCTGGTACCTGGGCTTTTTCGTGCACATATTCTGGGTCTGCCGCCCATGCAAAATCGATCACGTTCTTCGCTACAAATTTCCACGTCAATTCGCCTTCTGCTCTTTTAACTTTTGTGCCAGAATCCTCGTAGCCATAGCCGATTTTATCGGCGTTTTGGAGCGTCCCTGTTGCACCGATAATGAAAGTCGGATCGATGGTTATGTTCACAACAAAGTCTGCCCAAACGCCATGAAATTCCCGGGCCACGTATTGATCAGCGTGCCATCCCTGAAAATCATACTCCGCTATTTTTGGATACCATTGTGTCATGGTGTAAGCTATGCCCTCCTTGTTGTCTCTTCCCGATCTCCTGATTTGTAAGGGCACTTGCGCTTCAAAGTTCATGTCGAATATCGTATTCGTATTGGGTAGTATTGGGGTTGACAGGGTAACTTCCAAGATTGTACCTTCTACTTTATGTCCGACATCTTTTCCATCCTGCTTAAGGCTGAGAATGTGCTGATATCCAATCTCATCGTCCTTCAATTTTGAGATGCGATCTCCCACGCGGGAATCTGGATCAACGATGTTGCGCGAGCGTACATCCATCATGCTTCCGGGCTGAAATGCATTGAAGTAAAGATGATAATATACCTTATTGAGTGTATCTTTTGAGTTGTTAAAGTACGTGAGTTTCTGATTTCCCACAAGGCGATGCGTCTTTACATCAAGCCTTACATCCAGCTTATATTCCGCTCGTTGTTGCCAGCGGAAATCCTGTGCATTAACGGAAGGGAGCAGGAACATAACCTGCAGTAGAAGGACAGCGTAATATTTTGGCATACAGCACATTTTCACTAACGCCTGCAAAATATCCAATGCAATGAATATTACAAAGGAAACTTATTTCGCCTGAAACCGATGAAGTACATTAGGCCTCCGGATAAGTAACTGCTTTCTGAAATGGTGAGTGGTTCACCCGGAAGCGCTTTGGGAATATTGTATGTGTACATGAAGGAAAATCCCCAGTTTTTATAGGTGATGCTTATAGGTATGCTAACGGCGTAATTCATGATGCCAAAAACATTTGTATTTTTTTCAATTAGCGTATACCATGATCCATAGAGCAGGTAATTTCGCAATCCTTCAATGCGGTCTTTTGGTGAAACAAATTCAATTTCGGTAAGTGTTTCATTTCCCAAGAGCATATAGAAAGAAGGTGTGACAGCAATACGGTCAATATGGGCAAACTTTTTTTTCTGCAATATCAGGCTGACGCCGGGCATAATCCGGTGTACATGTGCATCGCCAAAGTAAAAGGAATAGTTCAGGGTAAGTAGGAGAGGCTTTAATTCCACGATGGGTATCAGGGAAAGTGTGTTCTTATAGGGTATGTATTCATCCTCCTTTCTCAAATTGTAAAAATAACGGTCATAACCGGCCATAATTGAAAACTTCTTGGAAAAGCTATACATGTAACCAACCGATGCAGCGGTGAGGTAAAAGGAGGGATCAAAATCTTTGCTCCAATAAGTAGAGACGTCGGCATAAAAGCCGGATTTATGATAATAGGAGACACCTGATGATAAGCCAAAATTTTCGATACCCAGGGTTCTGCCTGCTGAAAGGACGTTACTGTTATAACTTAGTCTTAGTACCAATTGTGAACCGCCAATATCTCCATGTTGCAGGATACTGTCAATTAGATTAAAAATGGAAAGGGAGTCTTCATACGTCAGTGCTTCTTCCACATCGGCAAGTATTAAAGAATCAATTTCCTGGGCATGTACACACACCGAGGAAATTGTTACTAGGGTTGTTATGAGCCACCTTCTGCACCAACGCATGTGAGAGAGTTAAATATTTAGTTGTTGCGTTGTTGAAGTCGCTGCTGTGATTGGTCCTGCAGATTTCGCTGCCTTTCTTGTTGGAGCTGTCTCCGTTGTATCTGCTCAAGGATCATTTGCCTGAATCTGCGCTCAGCTTCGGGTAATGTTCGCAGCTTCTGAGCACTGATAACTTTCAGCAGCCGACCGGAGTAATCTTTTTCGAGATTAAGCTCCTGCTGTTTCACATTGAACTGCCTGTCGACAAGGTCCCTATCAATCTGCTCTTTAGTCTTATTTTGGCTGGGTGTATTCCCAACGTCTCTAAGCTGCTGCCTGATATCTCTGCGCTTTTCGGCAAACTCGCGATAGATTGGCCAAAATTTTTCTGCTTCCGCCGGTGTAAGTGCAAGTTGATCTGTTATATAGGCTATTCTCGCTGCCTGAATCTTGTCGCGTACTTTGGTATCTTGTACTGTTGGCAAATCTTCATCCTGGCCAAAGGCAGGAGCGATGACCATTAAGGCGAACAGTATCACTAATAAACCTTTCATCTCTATAAGTTGTTTAAATCTATTTCGTCTAATATTTCTTCATACTTTTTGTCCGTATTCAGATCAAGGGCAAACACGGCTTCTTCAATTTTATTGGCATCGTAAGTATCCAATGACACGTTATCCAACAGCTCATCCGTCGTTAAATCTGAAGAATACAAGTACGCTACCAAATCTTCGGTTTCGATGGTTGCCAAAATGGATTCTGCCGTCGCCGTCTCACCCTGGCGAACGAACCAAAAAATACCCAGGGTAAAAATGACAATGACAGGAAGCGCATAGCGGAGCGTGAAGCTAAACGCAGGCCGAATAAAGATTCGCTTATCCGGGGCTGTAACACGTGCCTGTATGATGCCAGGGAGTTTGTCAAAGTATCCTTCCGGAACATTGAAAACCTCCTTTTTTGGTATTTCTTCCAGTTTTTTCATTATTGTCTATTTGACATATTTAATCCTCAATAGTTTAATCATTCGCCCAAAAAATCCTCAATTTTTTTAACGGCATGGTGATAACTTGCTTTTAGCGCACCGACGCTTGTTTGCGTAATTTCTGAAATCTGCTCATAAGGCATGTCATCGTAGTATTTCATATTAAAGACAAGGCGCTGCTTGGCTGGCAATTTCAGCAGCGCTTTTTGCAGTTTAAGCTGAATTTCATCCCCCGAAATATGAGGAGAGTTATCTAGTTTGGTACTGAGTTCACTTTCAACATCCCCTATGGGCAGGAAAAATCTTCGTTTTTTTCGCTGGAGAAAGGTCAGGCATTCATTTGTGGCAATCCGATAGATCCACGTGTATAGTTGCGCATCTTCTCGGAAACCACCTATGCTCTTGTGTATTTTTATGAACACCTCCTGCGTAACATCATCGGCATCGTCGTGGTCTATTACCATTTTTCTGGCATGCCAGTACACGCGTTTCTGGTACGCCCGTACAAGCAAATTGAAACCATAACTTCGGGTTTCAGGATTGCGAATTTTATGTAAGATTTCGTTGTCTTCCAAGAAAGGACAGCTTGAATTCGGACGTTAGACTTTTCTTCGCAAGAAAGGTTTAAAGGTAGCGATAGATACTTTATTCTTAAAACCCGGATTGGGCTTTACCGCATCCGTTACTGAATGTTTAAAGGAGACTGTCAGTACCAGGAGATAGCGCCGGATGCACAGAAAGGCCTCTAATTCAATGCCAGCGTGTCAACCAACAATTCGAAATGCTCTTTCGCATGCGTTGGAAAGTTGGCAAATCGAAGTTGACTTTTCTTAGCAGCGCCATATCCGTCACCGGGTTGAAGTCCCTTATCGAGTAGTAGTTTGGTGATTTTTTCCGTATGGTCACCTGTATCTGCAACAATCACGGTTTTCGATTGAAAGACTTTATCAGCTACATAGGGTTTCAGGTAGGCGTGCATCTCTAATGCCTGGTACAGGATGTTGGCTTTGTATTCTGTTTCATTCCTAATCCTCTTGATTCCATGTCTTAGCATATCAGCTATAACCTTGCTAAGCAAGTAGATGCCGAGTACATTGGGTGTTTCAGGCGTCTGAAACTTTAGCGCATGTGCTTTTAAACTTGGTATGGTGTGGTATGATCCGATTGAAATTCCCCTGGAAAGGAGTTGGTCAGCTTTTGTCATACATCGGTCGTTCACCATCCATACGCCCAGGCCTGCGGGCAATCCAAAACCCTTCTGGACGGAAAAGAAAGCGGAGTCTATTTTTGAATAATCAAAGTCAGGAAAAGGTAAGGAAGATACCGCATCAACCACCAGTAATGCCTGCGGGTTTGCTGCCCTGAGTTTGTAGATATAGTCAAGCGGAATTGAAACGCCGGTGCTGGTTTCGTTGTGGGTAACCGCAATCAATTCCATTTGAGGATCAGTCGGAACAGGGATTTCAGCTGTAAAAGGCTGCCCGGCGCCGAATTCTATCTTCACTGGTTGCTTTTGGAGTTGTTGGGCAATTTCAAAATATCGCTTTGAGAATGACCCGTTTACAATGTGAAAAGAATTAACTGCCACAAGGTTTTGAATCGACCTCTCCCATATTTCAGTTGCAGAGCCAGTGAAGAAAATTTGATAGTCTGCAGGCAACCCGAGTAGCGCCCGCAATCCATCAACAGTATCCCTGTAAATACTTTCAAACTTCTTGCTGCGGTGTGATAAAGAAGGAATGCCCTCACGGAAAGCTGTGCGAATATGATCCGGTACCGTAAAATAAAGCTGGGATGGGCCAGGTGTGAAATTTATACTGCGGTTTATCATGCGGATGCAAAAGTAAACACTGTTAACGAAGGTCTTTAGTTAAAAAATAGTTTTTTAACAAGGTTGTTGAGTAAAAGTGTTTTGTATAAGTTCGTATTAAATCCCACTTGGGTTTGGGACACGTTTGCTGAACCTAACAATATAACAATACCGAGTGAAGTTGTTGTACAAAATCAGGCTTCAATCCATCATTTGATGGACCTCGCCCAAAAAGCAGGATAACAGAAGAAGGTTGCGGATAATGGCAGCTCAAAACTTGTCTTTAATGGGGTTCAGAAACACCTCTCCAAACCCAGTGGGCTTTTTATTTTATGACTTCACCTGCCAAGCAATAACGCGCGAAAGGAACCCCTTTCAGCTCCACTGGGGTTCTAACTTAATATAAGATTCTGAATTTAATAGTGTGCTCTATCCCGCGCAGCTCTTTAATCACTTCTTTATCATACTCTTTATTGATATCCGTGATTACATACCCTATCAGCTCGTTGGTTTTCAGGTATTGCCCAACGATATTAATCCCGTGATTAGCCAGTATGTGATTAATCCTGGCAAGGATCCCCGGAACGTTTTCGTGTATGTGAATGAGCCGGTGTGCATTTTCCAGCAGGGGTAAGGTGAGGTTGGGAAAGCTAACGCTGTTGGAAGTACTGCCTGTGTTGATATAATCCATGATTTTCGCAGGTACGAAATTCCCGATATTTTCCTGCGCCTCAGAAGTACTCCCGCCGATGTGGGGTGTCAAAATGGTATTGGGCAAACCCCTTAACGCCGATTGGAATTCTTCATCGTTGCTTGCGGGCTCATGGGGATATACGTCAATGGCACAACCCGCCACTTTCCCCGACAGGATATTTTCGCGCAATGCCTGGATATCCACGATGTGTCCGCGACTGAGATTAATGAAAATCACACCTTTCTTCATCCAGCCAAACTCCTGGGTGCTGATCAGGTCTTTGTTCGAATCACGGCCATCTACGTGCAATGAAATTATGTCTGCCTGCTCGATAACTTCCTTCATCGTTTTGCATTTTATGGCATTGCCCAACGATAACTTTTCCTCAGTATCGTAATAGAGTACTTTCATGCCAAGGGATTCTGCAATAACGGAGAGCTGTGTGCCTATATTTCCGTAGCCGATAAGACCAAGTTTTTTACCGCGAACTTCGTAACTACCTTTTGCTGATTTATCCCAAATGCCTTTGTGCATCTTGACCGACTTGTCTACGATATTGCGTATGAGCATAATCATTTCAGCTATCGCCAGTTCCACCACAGATCGCGTATTGCTAAAGGGTGCATTGAAAACGGCAATACCTTTTTTGGTTGCAGCGTCCAGGTCGATTTGATTTGTGCCGATACAAAAGGCGCCAATAACCATTAAACGATTGGCTTGTTCCAGAACGCGTGCAGTGACCTGCGTTTTTGAACGAATACCCAGCACAGATACATTCTTGATTTTTTCGCAAAGTTCATCTTCCGTCAAGGCTGCGTGGTAGGTCTCGACACTAAAGCCTTCCGACTTAAGCAGTTCCAAAGCCACAGGATGGACGTTTTCAAGCAACAAAACATTTATTCTATTCTTGGGATATGAAATCACAGTATTAAGTTTATTGAGGTAAAGAAACTCATCCAGGCTAGGCGTTATATGATCTGCTTTCGGGATAATACTTCCGCGCTCAACATTCTCCGTGAACACATAGAACTTATTGGCCAGTCCTGAATGTTTTATTTCATAGTCGGTATATCCATCACCAATAACATAAACATCTCCAGGCAGGTTCAGCTGTCGCAACAGCTCCACCTTTCCGTTGTTGGCAGACAAAGGATTTTCGGTATCAAAACCGACTACCTGCCCATCCTGATCAAATCGAAATTCATTCGCCAGAACGTTCTCAGGCTTTATGCCAAACTCTGTTACGATGGGTTCGATAAATTCACGAAACCCATTCGATATGATGTAGATATGGTCTGCAAACGTAGTAAAGAAATCACGGTTACGCTTGAAGGATTCTGATATTTCTTCCTTGAGTACAGCTACCAGCGGACCGATGTGCTTTTTGGCGGGCGCCAGTAAGTTAAGTCTTCTTTCAAGCGACTCTCGCACAGAAATTGACCCATTCATGCCTTGGTTGGTAATTTCGATAATCTCTTTCTTTCGGTGCTCGCGTTCTGGATGATCCTTCAACGAAATATCGGCTAGCACGTCAAAGGCTTCTACTTTGGTAAAAGTGCTATCGAAATCGATTACAAAGTACTTATTGATTTTCATGGGGCAGTTTAGAACGCAAATGTAATTTGGATTTGCGATTTCCGATACGTTTTTTTATTGCCTAACGGCTGATAGGTACATTAATGGGACAGGGAATTATTAGATTCTATAAATTTATTGGAATACACCTTCTTCCTCTATTCCAACGCTCGTGGTATACGAAAGAATTAACGATTCACAAGGACAAAGAAATCTACTGTCCTTGCATGAGCAAGTTATTCTTGGCTACAGGATCGGAAGGTGCATGGCAACGGCAGAGGGCCCGCAGACATACGAAAATTCGGAGGATGCTTTTAGCGGTTCAGGTACATCTTCCCTTGCAACATCCTGAAATCCTTTGCGTTGGAAAAAACCATGTGCAGTTTCCGTAAGTAAGTATATGCCCTTTAGGTTTTTTTTCCTGGCTTGTTCGATAAGGTATTCAGTAATCGCTGTGCCCAACGCTTTCCCGCGTGTTCCCAGTTTGACGGACAAGGAGCGGAGCAAACCAAATTCTCCATAGATCTCCAATCCGCCTGTCCCCACCATCACGCCGTCTTCTACATACCCAACCAAAAGATCCTTGTGGAAGTCAAGATCAGTTGAAGGAAGGTCTGAAGACTGCAGAAGCGAACAGAATGCCTGGAAGCCTTCTTCATCGCTGATCGTTTTTAGTGTCAATTCCATGTTCCAAATTTAAGCATCACAGCATCCCGGCGCACAACATACGTCCTTTTTCTTTGGCATTTCTGCTGCCGGCTTATCCGCATATACTGTTATACTGTAGATCCCTGATTGGCCGGCTTTGTGTTTTTGCAAGGCAGCATGATCAAGGTAAGTGGAAAGAATTTCGTCTGGAATGGTAATTTTCTTTTCCTTCTGTATCTGGATGTTCTCAAAACCCGCATCTGCTATGATGCTCAGGTAGTCATCCTTTTGAATCGCGCCAGAAACACATCCAGCATACATTTCAGCGCTTTGTAACAAACTTTCACTCAGTTTTCCTTCCAGCACTATGTCAGAAACACTAAAATGGCCTCCCGGTTTCAGAATCCTGAATGTCTCCGTAAATGCCTTCACTTTGTTTGGTACAAGGTTCAGCACACAATTGCTTACAACAACATCAGCGACCCCGTCATCAAGCGGTATGGCTTCAATGTCTCCTAACCTGAATTCAATATTGTTGAATCCTAGTCGCGCTGTATTCAGACGCGCTTTGGAAATCATCTCCTCAGTCATGTCAATACCGATTACCTTTCCGTTTTCTCCCACGATTGACCGTGCAACAAAGGCATCATTTCCGGCACCAGATCCGAGATCAACGACAGTGTCACCTTCCTTGATAATGGCAAAAGCCGTAGGCAATCCGCAGCCTAGTCCCAGGTCCGCATCAGCAACGTAACCTTCCAGCGCTGTATAATCTTCGGCCATGATGTCCATATCGAGCGTGCTGCAGCCGCAGGTGGATCCGCAACAACTCGCGGCGTTTTCGGCACGGCTTTGTGCAGCAATTTGACTGTACTTTTCCTTTACAATTTCTTTGAGCTTCTGAGCGGTTTCTTGTGTTTTCATGCGATGTGTTATTTAGTATGATCTATCGTAATATTACGATAGAATTGGCCAAAAAAAGTTAGCAGCAACTGTCTCCAGTAATACTGCCGAACAATTCGCTGAGGTTTTGCTGCGCTTTGTTCCAGGCGTTTTCATCAATGCAATAGCAGACACTCGGACCTTCAATGTTGCCTTTGATGAGGCCTACAGTTTTTAGTTCCTTCAAATGTTGCGATACTGTAGATTGTGAGAGTGGCAACTCTTCCACGATATCGCCACAGACACACGACTTCTGTTTAGCGAGGAATTGCAGTATAACTATGCGTGCGGGATGACCCAGCGCTTTTGCTATGGCAGCCAATGCAACCTGCTCTTTCGTAAATCCTGTTGTCTTTGTTAACCCCATTATGCTACTTATATCGTAATATTACGATAAAGGTTTCAGAAAATCAAGAAAAAGTTTTCTCTGATATCTTGTGCACCGCCAATTCGGTCGAACATCCTACCGCAGCATAAGAATTTTAGCCGCAGAAGATACTTCCTGGGAATAGCTACTGATCGCCTTTGCGCCAATTTCAATTTGTTCCTGTGCTTCTTTCCAGTTCCGCTGTTCGATCGCCTCACGAATCCCAGGCAGGGTTTTTACCCCATAACCTGTATAAAGTCCGGGAGCGTAGATCGTGTGTTGATACCATGACCTCCGTGGTAATCCCGCGCGGTTCATAAGCTTTTGTTCGGCCTGATAAAGTATTTTATTAAGTTGGTTAACATTTGTGTTTGGTATTGGATTTGTTGACTGCAGGGCTGCAAACTTCTGCACCTCTTCTTCAAGTTTAGCCATTGCGTTTTGAAGACTCGAAAAATTAAGATAGGGGACAGCATCTTTCGGTAAAGGCGGAATATACTGGATGGTAGGATCGGCAGCGTAGGTATACCGTTTCTCCTCGATCATTTGGTTTTCTACTGCCGTTGATTCACGCAGGTTATCAAGCAGACTTCCAATTTCGGAAACGTAGTTATTCACAGTAGTGAAGAATGGTTTGAAGTCAAATGGCAACACTTCGGCATTTGCCAGGCGCAGCGTGGCTCTCCCGGCAGTTTTTGCCAATGCAATGCCATAGGCAAACCCGGGATCTTTGAAGCGGACATAATCATCGTATGAATCATAAATAGAGTGATATTCGCCTCCTGCATCTTCTCCGCCAAATCCAAGGTTGAGTGATGGTATGCCAAGATGCTGAAAGAACGGACTGTAATCAGAGCCAGAGCCAAGGGCTCCAAGGGTCAGTGATTTGTTGTCCAATACTTTTTTCCTGGCGCTCGTCCCCGCAGCAGCAGCAGCCTGTTTTGACAGGCTTCGCTCCAAAACAGTGACTCCCGTCTGCGGATCAATAACAGCCCTTGAAATTTCATCCATCATGGTTTGTAAGGTGTGGGATCCTCCGGCGTACAGAAAGCCCCGGCCATTGGCATCTGAATTGATATAGGCCACGGCTTTTTCTTGCAGCTCAGGCGCGTTGTGCTCTACCCATTCCGTTGATCCAATCAATCCCGGTTCTTCACCATCCCAGGCACAGAAAACCAAGGTACGCCTGGGTTTCCAGCCGGTTTTGATCAGTTCACCAATTGCCCTGGCTTCCTCCATCAGCACGATCATGCCACTGACGGGATCGTTGGCTCCGTTTACCCATGCATCGTGGTGATTTCCCCTGATGACCCATTCATCCGGTAGTTCACTTCCCTTTATTCTCGCGATAACATTAAGACAATCAACCATCTTCCAATCGAACGCCAGTTTCAGGTGAACTTTTGCAACGCCGGGCCCAACATGGTATGTTATGGGCAAACTGCCGCGCCAGTATTGGGGAGCGACTGGTCCACGCAATGCGGCCAGCAGCGGCTGGGCATCGGCATAAGAAATGGGTTGGACAGGGATCTTCAGCAGGTTCTCCGCATCTTTTCTATCAATTCTTTTTGCGTCGGCAGTGGCGCCTATACCTGGCGTAACGGGATCGCCAGGATACACGGGCAAATCAATTACGGCTCCCCGTTGGGCACCATCCTGATTTTTCCATGCTCCGATGGGATAGACGTCGCCTTGAAAAAAACCGTCGTCCATGGGATCTGAATATATCAGACAACCAATTGCGCCGTGTTCCTGTGCCACTTTTGGCTTAATACCTCTCCATGACCCGCCGTATCTGGCAATAACAATTTTTCCTTTTACGTCAATGCCCATTCGGGCAAGTTGATCGTAATCGTCCGGAACACCATAATTTACATACACCAGTTCTCCGGTTACATCGCCATCAGCAGACCAGGCGTTATACGTAGGAAGTTGCTCGCTCGTTTGGCTGCTGGTCGCATCCTGCTTTAGGGCAGGTTCACTTAATTTTGCCCTGAACTTTGTGGGTGCAACCAATTCGACGAGCCTTACTTTTGGTGTGGGGAAAAGTACCCTGTAGGTTTCAATCGCAGCGTCATATCCCCAAAGAATAAACAAGTCGCGTATAAATTCAGCATTCTGCCTTCCATAATCAGATCCCAGATGATGAGGTCTCCCGGCAAGGCGTTTCATCCACAGGTCCAGGTTGTCAGCCTGCAAGTAGCTATCAAACCTATGTTCCGTATCCAATTGTTCTTCCCCAGATTTCTGTGTAAAACCCAGCACTGTGCTTGTCTGACCGTGCGCAATTGAATACGTGATACTGAAAAGGAATAGTAAATATTTTCTCATAACGAAAGTTTTGATTCTTGAATATAGTGAATTGTCCGTTTGAGAACTACCCGTTTATTGTTGCCGGAAATGGGTGCCGAAGGTTACCAGGTACTTCAGGTTAAGAAAACAAAGTTGACGCAATTGAATAAGTACCGCTACTATTTTTCGTACTTGCCCGTGAGCACTTCGAAAAACGATGACAAAACCTACAATTATTCTTTATGGATCCTATGGTTATACCGGGAAACTTATTGCAAGGGAATGCCGGTCAAGAAATCTATCTGTAATCCTGTCCGGGCGAAACAAGGAAGCTCTGCAAAAACAAGGTGATGATACGGGCTATGCGTTTGAGGTAGTCGATATGTCAGATGCAGCTGCCTTGAATAACCTGCTTCAGAAAGGGGCTTTGTTAATTCATTGCGCCGGACCGTTCCAATATACTGCCAGACAAATGGTTGAAGCCTGCGTGGCGACTGGCACACATTATACAGACATAACCGGGGAATATGGCGTATTTGAAACGCTGGCCGCCTATGGCGAGAAAGGGAAGGATGCTGGTATTATGATCATGCCCGGAACGGGATTTGACGTTGTGCCCACGGATTGTCTGGCGCTGTATCTAAAGAATCGATTGCCCGCTGCGAATCATCTACTACTTGCTTTTGCAATGTCTAAGGGAGGTTTATCAAGAGGCACTGCTAAAACCTCCATTGAGGGCTTAGGGCGCGGAAGCATGATTCGGAAGGATGGTAAGCTCTTACCTGTTCCCTTAGGTGAAAACGTAATGGAAGTTGATTTTGGTTCTTTTAAAACCAAAGCCTTGAATATCCCATGGGGCGATATTTCCACTGCCTGGCGGAGTACGGGTATTCCCAACATAGCAGTATACATGGGTGCAAGCGATAAGATGATACGCAGCGCAAAAATGATCACTTATTTTGGCTGGCTTGTCCGACTACGATGGGTGAAAGAATACCTGAAAAGAAGAATAGACCGCAGACCACCCGGCCCAACCGCCGAGAGAAGAGCCTCCGGAAAAAGTTTCTTATGGGGAAAAGTATGGGATGACGATGGAAACCAATGCATAAGCACCCTGGAAACAATCAATGGGTATAGCTTGACGGCAAAGACAAGTGTTTTGATAGCAGAAAGAATACTACAAGGAGATTTTGTACCTGGCTACCAAACCCCGGCAATGGTGTATGGGCCTGATTTGATCCTGGCGCTGGATCACACGATACGTGTAGATCGCTAGTTGCCGGGCAGAAATTTATATTTACTCCCTTTTGACACATAACAATCGATTGCCTTTGTTTTTTTCATTAAAACTTTTACCTTCAATTTATCGCAAGGTAGTATCTCAAATCTGAAAAAATGCTGGTCAGTGCTAACTGATCAGCGAAGCTTTATATTTCATTGTTGTTCAGTTGGTCTGGAAGAATATGATGCATTGAGAAGTGTTGTTGGGCAACTTTGGTACGGTTTGTATTTAGAATTTCGAACAAAAAGAATATTTGCGGGAGGCAAATCGCTTTGGAAGTTTCGAGTGAAAATACTATCCCTGTATGGTCTCTTTTGGTTTATGGGACCATCGTCGTAGGCCTGGTAATCGCAATGCTAGGTCTTTCTTTTGTACTAGGCCAGCGGCATAAAGAGCGCGCTACCAATGAGCCTTATGAAGGCGGTATACTCAGCACAGGCTCCGCACGACTCCGCTTTTCATCCCAGTTTTACCTCATCGCGATGCTCTTCGTTATTTTTGATGTAGAGACGATCTTCATCTTCTCCTGGGCAATCGCGTTTGAAGAGTTGGGCTGGTTTGGCTATATCGGCGTTTCTGTATTTGTGATTCTTCTCTTTGTTGTACTCATCTATGAATGGCGCAACGGCGCACTTGATTTTGGTCCAGACGGAAAGAAAATTCTGAAGGCGTATAAAAAACTTACCGGTAAAACGAAAGCATTATGAAGTGGTGGCTAAGCAAGGCGGCAGAACCGGTGAGCGCGCTGAAAGGAACCGGTTCGTTTGAAGATTCAATACAACAAAGTATCATGCTTACCTCCGTGCAAAGTTTGTTGGGATGGGGGCGACGGAATTCCATGTGGCCGTTTCACTTCGGGTTGTCCTGTTGCTTTGTGGAAATGGCTACAAGCATGACACCAAAATACGATGTAGCAAGATTTGGCGCCGAGGTAATCCGGGGCACGCCCCGTGAAGCCGATGTCATGATCATCGCAGGCACTGTATTTATCAAAATGGCACCGATAATCAAACGGCTTCATGAGCAAATGATGGAGCCCCGATGGGTTATCTCGATGGGGTCGTGTGCCAACTCAGGGGGTATGTATGACATTTACAGTGTGGTTCAGGGCGTTGATAAATTTCTCCCCGTAGACGTTTACGTACCTGGTTGCCCACCCCGGCCTGATGCTTTTATGGAGGGTTTAATGCTGCTGGCTGAATCAGTTGGAAAAGAGCAGCGGCCACTGAGCTGGGTGATTGGCGAGCAAGGTGTAATCAGGCCAGAAAAAATTACCGTCAAGGATAGGCGAGTTGAGCAACGCAAAGAAATGGTGAAGTTCCGGTCTCCCGACGAAGTGTGATGTGCTAGGCGGTCGGATATAAAGTTTTGAAATGGGAGGTGTTTGAATGAAGGATGCTTTTTGCGCTAAAGAATTTATGGATTGAACAACATTACATAATCATTTCGGGCAGTTTGACTGTCGATTATTATGGAGAACAATGATCCAACAGAGCGGCTGAAATTGAAGTTTGGTGATGATACCTTCATCAAACAGGCGACGAAGGATGATATTGACACCCTTTGGCTGCCCGTGGAAAAAATTGTTGCAGTGCTGCAACACCTTAAACAGGAAATCGACAAGCCGTTCCTTTTTTTGTTTGACCTGACCGCGGTTGACGAAAGAAGCCGCAAAAAAGATATCGACTACCCGGGTTCCTCTTTTACACTTGTTTATACACTATTCTCCTTTGACCGCAACACGTTCCTACGGATTAAGGTGGCACTGGCAGGCGATCATCCTTTGGCGCCATCAATAACGAAGCTATGGAGCAATGCCAACTGGTATGAACGTGAAGTATATGACATGTTTGGTATCAAATTCGATGGGCATCCCCACCTTACCAGAATTCTGATGCCATTGACTTGGGAAGGCCACCCATTGAGAAAGGAACATCCGGCACGGGCCACGGAAATGGGACCTTTCAGCTTGTGGGATGAAAAGCAAGACCGTGAGCAGGCTGCATTGCAGTTTCGCCCGGAAGAGTGGGGCATGGAATTACATAGTGGTGATTCAGATTTTATGTTTCTGAACATTGGACCGCAACATCCGGGCACACATGGTGTATTGCGTATAATTCTACAGTTGGATGGTGAAGATATTGTCGATGCTGTGCCTGAGATAGGATTCCATCACCGAGGAGCCGAGAAAATGGCGGAACGCCAATCATGGCACACATATATACCCTACACTGATCGTATCGATTACCTGGCTGGCGTAAATAATAACCTTGCTTACCTGTTATCCGTCGAGAGGCTTGCCGGAATAGAAATACCGGAACGGGCCAAAGTGATTCGTGTTATGATGTGTGAGTTGTTCCGGATTGCCAGTCACCTTGTCTGGTACGGAACTTTTGCCCAGGATTTGGGTCAGTTATCACCTGTTTTTTACATGTTTACGGACAGGGAAAGAGTATTTGATATCGTAGAGGCAGTCTGTGGCGGGCGCATGCATCCAAATTGGTTTCGAATTGGCGGTGTAGCTCAGGATTTGCCTGTAGGGTGGGATGGACTCGTGAAGAAATTTATAGATTACTTCCCCGGACGACTTCGGGAATATGATAAACTGGTGATGCGGAACAGCCTTTTTAAGGCCCGCACGAAAGGTATTGGCATATTTACAGCTGAAGAAGCCATCGCATGGGGGGCAACCGGCGCTAACCTTCGGGCATGTGGTTACGATTGGGACTTCCGCAAAAAACGCCCTTATTCCGGGTACGAAATGTTTGATTTTGATATTCCACTTGGTAACAATGGCGATTGCTACGACCGGGCCATTGTGCGGGTGGAGGAGATGAGGCAAAGTCTGCGCATCATAGAACAGTGCTGGAAAAATATGCCTGAAGGTCCTTATAAGGCGGATCATCCGCTCACTACACCACCCGTTAAGAAAAACACAATGCAAGACATTGAAACGCTCATTACTCATTTTCTGGGCGTGAGTTGGGGACCCGTTATTCCTCCGGGTGAAGCCATGAGTTGCATTGAAGCCCCTAAAGGGGCCAACGGTTATTATGCTATCAGTGATGGTAGCACTTCTCCTTACCGGGTAAGAATTCGAACCCCATCGTTCGCACATATGCAGATGGTACCCTACATCAGCCGAGGCTATACGGTGTCTGACTTGCTCAGTATACTCGGTGCAATGGATTATGTACTTGCCGACATTGACAGATAAATGGAATAAAAAAAAGACAGCACATGTTGACTGCAGCAGAAAAACATGAGATAGATAAGGCGATCAGCCTGGTGCCGGTAAGAAAAGCTGCCGGCATTGAAGCACTGAAGGTTGTGCAGGACCATCGGCGGTGGGTATCGGATGAGAGTTTGCGCGATGTTGCCGCATACATGGAGATGTCACCGGAAGAGCTGGATTCGGTGGCTACATTTTACAACATGATTTTTAGAAGACCTGTCGGGCGTCATGTCATCTTGTTGTGCGATAGTATTAGCTGTTGGGTAATGGGTTACGAAAATATACGCATGCATTTAACAAAACAATTAGGAATAGCATACGGGGAAACCACGGCGGATGGAAGATATACGTTGCTTCCAAATTGTTGTTTGGGTACTTGCGATTGCGCGCCGGCACTTATGATCGATCATGATTTGTACAGGAATCTGACCATCGATCAACTGGATGAAATTTTGAAGAAATATGAATAGTATCTGCTAACATGGAGAAGCCACTCACACAACACATACGCGCAGACAAGCGACCACTCACACTGAAAGAGTATGAGCAAGTAGGAGGGTATGAAGCTGTGCGAAAAGTGCTGAAAGAAATGGACCCAAAGTCGGTAACAACATTAGTTAAGGAATCTAACCTGAGGGGGCGAGGGGGCGCAGGGTTTGGTACAGGAATGAAATGGAGTTTTGTCCCGCTCAATGCGCCAAAACCAAAATACCTTGTCGCTAACGCGGACGAAATGGAACCCGGGACTTTCAAAGACCGGATACTATTGGAGAGCACACCGCACCAGCTCATTGAGGGTATGATCGTTGCAGCTTTCGCGATTCAAGCAGACATCGCTTACGTTTATCTTCGGTGGGCATATAAGACCGCCGGCCATGCGATCACCAGGGCAATAGAAGAAGCAAAGAGCGCCGGATATCTTGGTAAGAATATTTTGGGTTCTGGATTTGATCTTGAAATTCACCTCCATACTGGTACTGGCAGATACATGTGCGGAGAAGAAACTGCCTTGCTGAATTCACTAGAGGGTAAGCGGGCAACGCCAAGGGCCAAACCTCCCTTTCCTCAGGTGAGTGGATTGTTCGGCAGACCTACAATCGTAAACAATGTCGAAACCTTTTGCTGCTTGCCACACATTATTAACAATGGCCCAGATTGGTTCAAACAATTGAGTCGGACCGGAGATGCGGGCACGAAAATATATGGCGTTAGCGGCAAAGTGAAAAGGCCTGGTGCCTGGGAATTGCCAATGGGTGTAACGATGCGCGAATTGATTGAAGAACATGCAGGTGGAATGCAGGACGGCCTCAAATTCCGTGGCGCATTGCCTGGAGGAGCGTCAACAGACTTTCTGGTGGAACAACATCTTGATGTTAAGATGGATTATACAGATGTAGCAGCAGCAGGAAGCAGGCTTGGCACAGGTACACTGATCATACTTGATGATCATACTTGCCCGGTCGGGTTTGTAAGAAACCTGGAACACTTTTTTGCACAGGAGTCTTGCGGATTTTGTACACCCTGCCGTGAAGGCCTTCCGTGGGTAGAGAAAATACTGACGTCCATTGATGCGGGAGAAGGGCGTGAAGAAGATTTGCAGCTTTTGAATTTTCATACAAAATATTTGGGCCCGGGAAATACATTTTGTGCACTTGCACCGGGTGCTATGGAACCATTGCAGAGTGCTTTGAAATATTTTCGGGAGGATTTTGAAAGACATATTCAGGATAAGGAATGTTCCTATCGAGGGAAGGAGGTATCGGCAGTTCACTAATTGTACCTGGCAGAATTGAAATTGAAATAAATATTACTGACAACGATGAATAATGGCGACGCTTTACATTGATAACAAACCGTATGAAGTTCAAGCCGGCAAGAACCTTTTGGAGACTTGTCTTACATTAGGTCTTGACCTGCCTTACTTCTGCTGGCATCCGGCAATGGGTTCTGTCGGTGCATGCCGTCAGTGTGCCATAAAAGTGTTTAAAGACGGGGATGACAAGAAAGGGAGACTGGTCATGTCGTGTATGGAACCCGTTATTGACAATCAGCGTATTTCGATTAAAGACGAAGAGGCCCATGAATTCCGTGGACACATAACGGAGTGGTTAATGACAAACCATCCTCATGATTGTGCGGTGTGCGATGAAGGAGGATCCTGTCACCTCCAGGATATGACCGTGATGACTGGGCATGCCTACAGAAGATTTCAATACAAAAAAAGAACGCATCAGAATCAATATCTTGGTCCATTCATTAACCATGAAATGAACCGTTGCATTCAATGTTATCGCTGTGTCCGGTTCTATAAAGATTACGCAGGCGGTAATGATCTCGATGTTTTTGCATCAAAAGGCAACGTGTATTTTGGCAGACACGAAGAGGGTGTGTTGGAAAGCGAATTTAGTGGGAATCTTACCGAAGTTTGTCCAACTGGTGTTTTCACAGACAAAACACTAAAGCAACATTACACACGCAAATGGGATCTTACTACTGCGCCTTCCATTTGCCAGCATTGCAGCCTTGGTTGTAACATTATTGCCGGCGAGCGATACGGTAAGTTGCGTTCAATTACGAGCCGGTACAATGGTCAGGTTAATGGTTATTTTATCTGCGACCGTGGACGTTTTGGTTATGAATTTGTAAACGCACCTGGCCGGATCCGGAAGCCTTTGATAAATGGCCAGGAAGCTGACAAAGAAAAGGTAATGCAGGCGCTTGCAGCAACGTTACAGCGTGGCAATGTCATTGGTATTGGTTCTCCACGGGCATCGTTGCAATCAAACTTTGCGCTAAAAACGCTCGTTGGCGAAGCTAATTTTTTTCATGGTGTATCTGACAAAGCGCATAACCTCTCTGCGTTAATCCTCAGGATACTTCGGGAAGGATCCGCACGGACACCTACCATGATGGAAGTTGAAAAGGCAGATGTCGTTTTTGTACTGGGTGAAGATTTAACCAATACGGCACCGATGCTGGCGCTTGCCGTCCGTCAAAGTGCCCTACAACAGCCGTTGCAGGAAGTCGAAAAACTCAATATTCCTTTATGGAATGATGCGGCTGCGCGTGAACTTATGCAGGACCAGAAAGGCCCAATCTTTATCGTAACCACACATGCTACTAAGCTTGATGATATCGCAACCGAATCACTCAAAATGTCTCCGTCTGAAATTGCACAACTGGGATTTGCGGTAGCAAACTTACTCGATAGCACGGCTCCGGCGGATCAGCATCTTACGCCGTATGTGAAAAACATAGCACAGAAAATTGCGGATTCATTGTCTGCCGCTAAGCACCCGGTTGTGATTTCAGGATCATCGTGCGGCTCAGAGGATATTATCAAGGCAGCAGCCAATATTTCATGGGCCCTTACCAAAAAGAACACACAAACAGGAATAGTACTCACAGTACCGGAGTGCAATTCACTTGGATTGGCAATGATTGGCGGTCGCGCACTGTCATCGGCGCTTGAGGCTGGGAAAGCTGGCCGTGCAGAGACGGTAATCATTCTGGAGAATGATGTTTACCGGCATGGTGTGAAATCGGAGGTTGATGAATTTTTGAAAACATGCGCACAAGTAGTCGTGTTGGATCACACCATTACCGAAACCATGCACAAAGCCAGCGTTGCAATTCCAGCCGGGTCGTTTGCGGAATCGGATGGTGTACTCATCAATAATGAAGGACGCGCTCAGCGATTCTTTCAGGTGTATGAAGGCCACACGGAAATCCAGGAGAGCTGGCGGTGGCTGTTAGCCATGAGTATGGCCATGGGAAATAGCACAATGATGCCATGGAAGAATTTTGATGATATCACCCGCGCAATGGTCGAAGCTGAGCTGTTGTTAAAGGGTGTAGATCAGATTACGCCGTCTGCAGACTTCCGGATTAACGGACAACGTGTTCCAAGGGAACCACACCGTTACAGCGGGCGAACCGCCATACTGGCGAACATTAATGTGAGTGAACCAAAGCCACCGGAGGATACGGATTCGCCGCTTTCTTATACTATGGAAGGCATGCGCGGTGAGCCGCCGTCGACGATGATACCTTTTTTCTGGTCACCCGGTTGGAATTCGGTGCAATCGATCAACAAATATCAACAGGAGGTAGGAGGTGCGTTGCGAGGTGGTGATCCAGGCATTAGACTTTTTGAGCCTGTTGAACAAGGAAGCGTAAATTATTTTACCACGGTGTCGGAAAAGTTTGTGTCGAAGGAGGGACAACTTTTGATCGTGCCCCTGTACCATATTTTTGGATCTGAGGAATTGAGTGCGCGGTCGCTTTCCGTAGAGCAGCGGGTGCCGGAAGGATATATCATGGTCAGCGCAAAAGATGCGATTGCGCTTAATGTCCATGAAAAGCAAACCCTTTCATTTGATATTAAGGGTCAGCAGTATCAATTACCTGTGCGGCTAAGTGATACTATGCCCAGCGGAGTTGCTGGGCTGCCAAATGGTTTAAAAGGTTTACCCTATGTAGAATTGCCGGCTTGGGGAATTCTTAATAGAGCATAGTTATGGACGAATCAACACTTGATCAGTTATTCATCATCGTCGGGGTTCTAGCGGGACTACTCGTTGTTGCTCCCGGACTGATCTGGCTGGAGCGCAGGTTATTGGCACTGTGGCAGGATCGCTATGGTCCTAATCGTGCGGGCCCGTTTGGGGTACTCATTGTGCTGGCTGATACCCTAAAATTGTTCTTCAAAGAAGACTGGATTCCACCTTTCGCGGATAGGGCCGTATTTGTTCTCGCGCCAGCCATCGTTATGATTTCGGTCTTCTTAGGATTTGCCATTATCCCCTTTGCGCCGGGGATTATCGTGGCTGACCTGAACATCGGTATCCTTTTCTTTTTGGCAATGTCCTCTATGGGAGCCTACAGTATTATTCTCGGGGGCTGGGCTTCTAATAATAAGTACTCATTGCTTGGCGCCATGCGCGGAGCAGCACAAATGATTTCATATGAGGTTTTCATGGGACTGGCGCTGATGGGCACCGTACTGCTATCCGGCTCTTTCAGACTGGAAGATATTGTAGAAGGGCAAAGAGGAATGTGGTATGTCATTCCACAGTTTGTTGGCTTCGTAATATTCTTTATTGCGGGCATTGCCGAAACACACCGTCTGCCATTTGATATACCGGAAGCAGAAAGCGAGTTGGTGGCAGGGTTTCATTCAGAATACTCGGGCATGAAATTCGGGATGTTTTTTGTGGGAGAATATCTGGGGATAACACTGATTTCCAGCGTGACCGTGTGTTTATTTTTTGGAGGATGGCTTGGCCCTGATTTTCTGCCGCCCATTATATGGTTTGTCTTGAAAACATTTGCTTTTATCTGCCTCTTTATTTTGTTGCGCGCATCGTTGCCACGGCCGCGATATGACCAGCTCATGGAATTTGGATGGAAGATATTGCTACCGTTAACACTGATTAATCTTATGATTACAGGAGCTGTTGTATTGTTGAGAACACCTTAGGGCATTATGATTAACAACAAGCGTTATGTTTAGCATCGTTCGTAGTATGTGGATCACCTTTATGCACATGTTTCATAAGCGTGAAACCGTCTTGTATCCTGAGCAGAAAAACAAGCTCTCAACACGATGGCGTGGAAGAATCGTTTTAACGCGTGATCCGGATATGGGTGAACGTTGTGTAGGCTGCTACTTGTGTGCCGCGGCCTGCCCGGTAGACTGCATTTCCTTACAGGCAACAGAAGATGAAAGTGGAAGAAGGTATCCTGAGTTTTTTCGGATCAATTTTTCACGTTGTATTTTCTGCGGATATTGTGAAGAAGCATGCCCTACATACGCCATTCAACTGATACCTGATTTTGAAATGGCCGAATATAATCGCCAGAACCTCGTTTACGAAAAAAAGGATTTGTTAATCGATGGGCAAGGCAAATATGAGGGCTACAACTATTATAAAGTAGCCGGGATGACAATGGGCATAAAAGGAAAAGGGGAGGGGCAGAATGAGCAGAAACCTGTGGATGTTAAGAGCCTGATGCCCTAGGGGTGTGGGTGCAGGGTATAAGGTGCAGGGTATAACGTATAAGGTATAGGGTATAGGGTATAAGGTATAAGGTATAAGGTATATGGAAGTAACATTTTACATCGCATCCGCTGTTGCTGTATATGCCACGATCATGGTGATTACACGCCATAATTTGATTCATGCCTTACTGTATCTCGTACTCTCGTTCATGGCCGTTGCGGTAGTGTTCTATATTTTAGGCGCGCCATTTATTGCAGCGCTGGAGGTAATCATGTATGCGGGGGCGATAGTGGTCCTCATCATTTTTGTAATCATGATGCTTAATCTCAAAGCAGAGGCGGTAGAACAGGAACGAAAATGGCTGAGTCGCGGGATATTTATCGGGCCTGCTGTCTTATCGCTCATCTTGTTGGTGGAACTACTTTATGTAGTTACCGCAAGCGGCGTTTCCAGCTCAGGCTACCCAATGGTTGATGCTAAAGCTGTGGGGATGTCGCTGTATGGTCCTTATGTTATTGGTGTTGAATTAAGTGGAATATTATTGATGTCGGGAATAGTAGGGGCTTATCACCTGGGAAGACAGAAAAAGAAAATAGTCCACAGGTTTTTGGAAAAAGCTGAAGAATAATTTTTATAGATCTTACAACATAATGACATGATCAATGGATGATGTACCGATAGAATCCGGCCTAGTACTGGCCAGTATTCTTTTTATACTGGGAATGATTGGTGTGTTGACGAGACGCAATATTATTTTTATGCTCATTTCTGTTGAGATTATGTTGAATGCCGCAGGGCTGGCATTTATTGTGGCCGGCGCGAAATGGGCGCAGGCGGATGGTCAGGTAATGTTCATCTTTATTCTGACCATGGCCGCCGCAGAGGTCTCAGTAGGTCTTGCTTTAATTCTCCAGATATATCATCAGCTTAAAACACTTGACAGTGATGCAGCAAGTAAGATGAATGGATGAAAATGGAAATTGAAAACTTCGATTGCATGGATAGTATAGTGAACAGAAAGATATGAAGAGAATCGTATGATGGATTTATTGTGGCTTGTACCAGCTTTGCCCTTTTTAGGGGCGCTTGTGTTGATCCTTTTCGGGACGAGGATTTCACGCACTATGGTAGCCGTTATCGGGGTGGGTAGCGTAGGGCTGGCGGCGCTCATAACCATTTTAGTCGGTACAACTTTTATTTCATCGTCGGAAAGCTCATTCAACTTATTGTTGTGGAGCTGGATTGATGTTGCAGGATTTTCACCATCTTTTGCCCTTCACCTTGACCCGCTTTCGCTCATCTTCATTTTTGTCATAACATTCGTCGGTTTTCTTATCCATGTTTATTCTACGGCATTTATGGCAGGGGACGAAGGGTTCTCAAGATTCTTCGCTTACCTTAATTTATTTGTCTGCTCCATGCTTTTCCTTGTGCTGGCCGATAATCTTCTACTCCTTTACCTGGGGTGGGAAGGTGTGGGACTCTGCAGCTTTTTGCTGATAGGATTCTGGTATGAGGACAAAAATAACGGGGATGCTGCACGCAAGGCTTTTATCGTTACCCGGGTAGGGGATACGGCAATGGCAATTGGGTTGTTCATGCTCTTTGACGCCTTTGGAACCTTGGCCATTCCTGAAATTCTGGCACAAGCACCGCAAGTCTGGACTGTGGGGTCACAGACTGCCGTTATCATAGCGCTGTTGTTGCTGGGGGGAGCTGTTGGAAAATCAGCGCAACTTCCTTTACAAACCTGGTTGCCAGATGCTATGGCTGGACCCTCTCCGGTAAGCGCTTTGATTCACGCCGCCACGATGGTTACTGCCGGGGTATACCTTATTGCGCGCATGCACGTCATGTTTGAGTTGGCACCGTTAGCGCAGCAATGTGTTGCAATAATTGGTGCGGTCACTTTATTGTTGGCCGGCTTTAGTGCACTTACGCAATACGATTTGAAGCGCGTACTGGCCTATTCCACCATAAGCCAGATTGGATACATGTTTCTTGCCCTGGGGGTTGGGGCATGGTCCGCAGCAGTTTTTCATTTTATGATCCATGCTTTTTTCAAGGCACTCTTATTCCTCGGTGCGGGAGCCGTTATATTACTCCTCCATCATGAGCACGATATGTTTAAAATGGGAGGTCTTAGAAAGAAGCTTCCTGCGGTTTACTGGACTTTTCTGATTGGCGCCGCTTCTCTTGCTGCCATACCTTTTATAACAGCGGGTTTTTACAGCAAGGATAATATCCTGTGGCTTACATTTGCCAGTGAAAAAGGCAACGTGTGGTTTTTCCTGGCGGCATTATTTGGCGCTTTTATAACTTCTGCCTACACGTTCAGGATGGTTTTTGTTACCTTCTTTGGAGAAGCTAAATCAACGGTGACGCATCGTGCAGGTAACCTCATGACGGTACCGTTAGTAGTGTTGGCCATCCTTTCGCTTGTCGGTGGTTTTATTGAGTTACCTCATACCATAGGACATCTTGAATTGCTTTCAGATTTGCTGTCCCCGGTATTACCGTCCGTTATCCTACGACCCGGAATAGCAAGTGCCGAATGGGCTATTCAATCTATATCCATTATCCTTTCCCTTAGCGGGGTGTATCTTGCTTACTATTTCTACCTAAAGAAACCAGCACTTCCCGGAAAAATCAAAAGTTCCTTTGCGGGCATTCACCATATCTGGTTTACAGGCTGGGGTTTTGATGTCTTGTATCAAACAATCTTCATAAGGCCCTTTGTTTGGTTGTCTACCATGTATAAGGGAGACCCGGTGGATAAATGCTATACGGGTATAGTTTTGCTGACAGATTTCATGCATCGCGTTTTTGCAAAGACACAAGGAGGCATTCTTCGATGGTACATCATGGGCCTTGTAATCGGAGCAATTTTTATTTTGACTTTAGGTTTACTGTTATGATACTACTTTGGTTTATCATTATCCTATTTGTCGGCGGAATTCTGGCGTGGATTGCCGAGTACTGGAATGCCAGCATTTCAAGATGGATTTCCATGCTTGCCCTGATTATCAATTTTTGTCTGGCTTCCTATTTGCTGGCTGCGCAAAATGAGATTGCGATATTATCCGAGTCATCATGGTTACTTTATTACCGCATACCCTGGATTCCAAGCTTTGGAATTAGTTTTTATTTAGCGTTGGACGGACTAAGCCTGGTGATGTTAATCCTTACCTTCTTCCTGGGTATTCTTGCGGTGCTTACATCGTGGAAGGAATTGCAATACAAAATTGGTTTCTTTCATTTCAATTTGTTGTGGGTTTTAGCTGGTATTACCGGTGTATTCCTTACCATGGATTTGTTCCTGTTCTATTTCTTCTGGGAAGTCATGCTCATTCCCATGTACTTGCTTATTGGAATTTGGGGACATGAGAACCGGAGGTATGCAGCTTTTAAGTTTTTCATCTTTACGCAGGCAAGTGGGCTCCTTATGTTTGTTGCGATTCTTGGTTTATACTTTGTCCACGGAAATCTGACGGGCGAGTACACGTTCGACTATTTTAAATTACTCGGGACAACATTTTCTCCCGAAGTGGGGCGGTGGTTAATGTTAGGGTTCCTGGCAGCATTCATTGTCAAGTTACCGGTTGTTCCCTTTCACTCCTGGTTACCCGATGCGCATGCGGAGGCACCGACAGCGGGAAGCGTGATTTTAGCGGGCCTGCTCTTAAAAACAGGGGCCTATGGCCTATTGCGTTTTGTCGTGCCTTTGTTTCCTGACGCAGCACACGAGATCGCGCCATGGGCAATGTTACTCGGCGTAATAGGAATCCTATACGGAGCTTTGCTCGCTTTTTCTCAAACCGACTTAAAACGACTGGTAGCCTATACGAGTGTGAGCCACATGGGATTTGTGATGCTGGGTGTTTTTGCGTTTAATGAATTGGCTGTCCAGGGCGTAGTGATGCAAATGATAACCCATGGAATCAGTACTGGCGCTCTCTTTATTATTGCCGGATTTATCTATGAAAGAATCCATACGCGTGATATAGATCAAATGGGCGGCTTTTGGAAGCAGATGCCTTTTATGGGAACAATAGCGCTCATCTTTGCGATGGCTTCGCTTGGGCTACCAGGACTGGGAAATTTTGTCGCGGAATTTCTTACCCTTGTAGGTGCCTGGAAAGCCAGTCATACGCTTACAATTTTCGCGACGTTGGGTCTTGTTGCTGCGACGGTCTACTCACTGCGATTTTTGCAAAGCGTATTTAACGGCGCAGAGATGACACACGTTACGTTGCCTGATCTTTCCCTGCGTGAGAAGTTAATGGTGGTGCCGATGGTAATCTTTATTGTTTGGCTGGGCTTATTTCCACAGCCTGTGTTGAATACAGTGAAGCGCTCTGTGGAGCGTGTTATCAGTGCACAGACCAAGGTTGATGACATACGGGAGGATCTGAGACCAGGCATAGCACAGAAAGGAGGGGAGGATGAGTAAAACCGATCTGCTGAGCGTTATTCCGATTTTTATCCTGACTAGCGCGGCTATTCTCATTTTGTTTTCCATTGCGGTTAAACGAAACCATAAAGTGATTTACCTGATCACTACGGTATCGCTGGCGGCAGACTTTATTTACATTGCCCTATTTAGCGCTAAAACAAAATGGATAATCGAGCCGCTGTTTATTATTGACGGTTTCGGGACATTCAATACAGGATTAATATTGTTATCCGCTTTGGCGGTCAGTATGATTTCCTATGCTTATTTTGAGCAACGCGAAGAGCGTAAAGAGGAATATTATATTTTACTTATCCTGGCAACCCTGGGTGCGGTGGTGCTGGTGATCAGTAAACATTTCATTTCATTGTTTCTCGGCCTGGAAATTCTGAGTGTATCACTCTATGCCATGATAACCTATCTTCGTAAGCGAGAGCGCTCGGATGAGGCAGGCATAAAGTATTTAATATTGGCTGCATTTTCATCCGCTTTTTTACTTTTTGGGATGGCACTGGTGTATGCATCTGCAGGTTCCATGGAATTTTCTGGTATAGCAAAACACCTCGCATCGTCAAGCAGTATGTCGCCGGTCGTGTTTGCTGGTCTTGGTCTGATGACTGTGGGCATAGGATTTAAATTGGGTGTCGTACCGTTTCACATGTGGACTGCCGACGTATACGAAGGCGCTCCTGCACCGGTGACGGCTTATATTGCAACAGTCTCAAAGGGGGGGATGATGGCACTATTGGTGCGCTTTTTTGTTGTGATTGATGGCTATCGGTACACTGCTTTGATGATGGCTTTTGCAGTTATTGCCATAGCATCTATGTTTATCGGCAATTTCCTGGCATTGCGTCAAAACAATGTCAAGCGCATCCTTGCATACTCGTCTATTTCCCATGTTGGGTACATCCTGGTGGCCTTTTTGGCGGGCGGCACGCTGGGCGTGCAGGCCGTTACTTTTTATCTGGTTGCCTATTTTATCACGACCATTGGCGCGTTTGGAATACTGGCTACTTTGTCGGACAGGGACCGTGATGCAGAAATGCGGGAAGATTATAAAGGGCTGTTCTGGGCACGACCATGGACAGCAGCTATTTTTACAGCCATGCTCCTGTCTCTGGCGGGTATCCCGTTGACGGCAGGATTCATAGGCAAATTTTATATCGTGGCGGCGGGCGTAGGTAACGGGCAATGGCTACTGGTGCTGATGCTGGCAGTTAACAGTGCGATTGGCCTATATTACTATATCAAGATCATCGCCACCATGTTTGAGCCCTATGAAAAGGAGCGACCATCAGACCAACTATACCCCTCGATTTACATTGTTAGCGGCGTAACCATGGCTGTCCTTACCTTGCTGCTGGTTTGGATCGGAACGAATCCGAGCGGAATAATGGACCTAATCCAGGCTTTCGTAAGGCTGAACTAGGCTGACGTTCCATGCAATCGATTGTTCTACACGTTTATATGTTGTATATTCATACCAACTAAAATCGCCAAAGCATGCAGTTCCATCCAAATGAGTTGTTTTTGGTGTATGACCCGCAATCCAATGTGGGCAAGCAAACCAGGGCGATAGCGCATGATATTTGCAATCACATCAATGAAGTTGATGTCACCCACGAAAAGCTTTCACCTACGTATTGGAAAGAAATCCTTAACATGGCGCGTGTCCACCCGGATGAGTTACTCGATCACGCTCACCCAGACTATAAATTAATGGTTTCTACGAATATGTATACCATGGACGGCTGGCTTGAGTTAATGGTGCACGACAGTCATTTGGTGATGTATCCTATCGTTATTTTTAACGGGAATGCGGTAGTCTGTCATACCCCAACGGATATTATGAAGATCAAGCCCAAATTATCTACCAAGGTGCTGCCACATTTAAAAGACAGTCACTAGCGTATTCTTGAAATTTGCGTTTCTATTACCTGGTTGATTTCAAATTATTCCAGCATGGGTTGATAATCATCTGTTGGCCTTTCGCGGAGGTGGTAATCCATGATGATTCGTGCACAGGTATTCCAGCGGAGGATAGGATCGTTATTTTCACCCTTATTAATCTCCTGCGCTTTTTCATAGAAGTCCATCGCCTCACGATACCACTCGTATGCATCAAAATCAGAACTTTGCGTAGATGAATTAAGCGCGGCAGCACCTTGCCTTTCGTGAATAATCCCGGTATAGTAGATTCTGGAGTATTCGTCCTTCAAACCGTTGGCCAGCTCAAGTGCCCGCTTGGAAGCTCTGGCAGAAGACTGGCTGAATAAGTCAGTGAGTGCTAACACTAATACGATGGTCGCCTTTTGATTTTCAGGATCAATATCCAACACATCAAGGCATATGCTTTCTGCAAGCCGAGGCTGGTTGAGAAGTCTGTAGTGCTCTGCCTTGCGAAGAGCAGCATCAATGCTGTCTTTGGATAGGGGCTTCAGTTCAAAAATGGGCGTTTCGGGTGATGGCGATATTGGTCTCATGGCTTTGGAAGCTAGGTTTATATCTACTTACTAAATATACGGAAAAGCTTCATGAGTGGGTCATAAAACTTATCCGCAACTCTTTCCTTCAATGGTATTATGGCATTGTCGGTAATGTGAATGTTCTCCGGACAAACCGTGGTGCAGCATTTTGTAATGTTGCAGAATCCAATGCCATGCGCATTCTTCAAATCTCCCGTGCGGTCTTCTATGTCAAGTGGGTGCATTTCCAGGGCGGCATTGTAGACCATATGCCTCGGACCGGCGAATTTGTCATGCAGCGCATGTTCGCGCAATACGTGACAAACATCCTGGCAAAGAAAGCACTCAATGCATTTTCGGAATTCCTGCACCCGGTCTATGTCGACCTGCGCCATTCGCCAGGTTCCATCCGGCGCGTCGGGAGAACGGGGCTTAAACTTTTTGATGCTCTTCTTGACCCTGTAGTTTACAGATACATCGGTGACCAGGTCTTTGATAACAGGGAAAGCTTTCATGGGCTGAATGCTTACGGGTTTACCCTCTGGCATGTCACTCATGCGGGTCATGCACATGAGTTTTGGGTGCCCATTAATCTCTGCTGAGCATGATCCGCACTTACCTGCTTTGCAATTCCAACGCACGGCCAGGTCGTTGGCATGTTCGGCCTGAATCTGATGGACCGCATCAAGTACCACCATGCCCTCGGTAATATCGGTCTCATAAGCCCGGAATTCTCCACCGGAAGGGTTGGTGCGCCATATGTTGAATACAACCTTCGCCATTATTTCATTTCATCAATGATCTGTTGAAGATCCTCACGGATTTTCAACTTCGGTACCTGCTTTACAACCATATTGCCAGCAGCATCTTTTTGAATGCTCACATTAATCTTTGCAAAAACTTCACTTTTGCCTGGGTAATCTTCACGGAAATGTCCGCCGCGACTTTCTTTCCGTTCCCTTGCAGCCAGTGCGATTGCCTCTGCAACGGTGACCATGTGTTTTAGTTCTATAGCTGTATGCCATCCTGGGTTAAAGCCGCGGTTCCCGCCACACGCGGCATGACCAGCTCTCTCACGAAAAGCTTTTATCTTTTCGATGGCTTCGTTTAATTCACTTTCAACCCGCACGATTCCCACCAACTTCTGCATTTCTTCCTGCAAGTCAGATTGCACTTGAAAAGGGTTCTCGGCCGTTGGGGTTGATTCTCTCTCAAAAGGACTCAGCACCCAGGTTGCGATCTCCTCCAATTGTTTATCGTCCACACTCCCCGCTTTGGTTCCCTTTGCATAAACGGCGGCATGTTCACCTGCGCGCTTGCCAAAGACAAGTAAGTCTGAAAGCGAATTTCCACCCAGGCGATTGGCACCGTGGAGTCCTGCAGCACACTCTCCAGCGGCAAACAGACCGGGAACAGTCGTCATCTGCGTATCGGCATCAACGCGAACGCCACCCATGATATAATGCGTGGTTGGTCCAACTTCCATGGGTTCTTTGGTGATATCAACTCCAGCCAATTCTTTGAACTGGTGATACATACTGGGTAATTTTCTTTTGATATGCTCTGAAGCATTTGATATTTTCTCTTTAATCCAGGCAATATCCAGGTATACCCCGCCATGCGGTGATCCTCGCCCTTCTTTTATCTCACGCGTAATGCACCGTGCAACATGATCTCTTGTTAATAATTCCGGTGGGCGCTTTGCGTTCTTATCACCCTGGGTATATCGCCATCCCTCTTCTTCGTCTGTAGACGTCTGCCCTTTATACAGTTCGGGGATATCATCAAACATGAACCTCCGACCCTGTTTATTTCTCAAGACGCCTCCCTCACCACGAACGCCTTCCGTAATGAGGAGTCCGCGAACACTTGGTGGCCATACCATACCGGTAGGGTGGAACTGCACAAACTCCATGTCAATCAGTTCTGCCCCTGCGTGGTAAGCAAGTGAAATACCGCCGCCAGTGCAGTCCCCGCTGTTGCTGGAAATTTTGTAAATCTTGCCCATTCCACCTGTAGCCATAATAACCGCCTTGGCGTGAAATACTTTGAAAAGACCCTTCTCCCGATCATATCCAAATGCACCCACAACCTTTTCGCCTTCTTTCAAAAGGCTTACAATCGTGTGTTCCTGGTATACATCAATTTTTTGATGAATCGCATAGTCCTGCAAGGTCCTAATTAATTCCAGTCCAGTCCGATCACCCACATGCGCTAGTCGTGGATATTTATGTCCACCGAAATTTCGCTGTAAAATCTTGCCATCATCTGTTCTGTCGAACACGGCACCCCATGCCTCCAATTCCCTTACCCTATCGGGGGCTTCTTTGGCATGCAATTCAGCCATACGCCAATTATTGAGGTATTGACCTCCACGCATGGTATCGGTAAAATGAACTTTCCAGCTATCCCGGTCGTCTACATTTGCCAGCGCAGCTGCGACGCCTCCTTCGGCCATTACCGTGTGGGCTTTGCCGAGTAATGATCTGCAAATAACAGCAACAGATACGCCTGCTACAGATGCTTCAATGGCGGCTCGCAAACCGGCTCCACCGGAACCGATCACCAGGACATCATGATGATATGTTTCATAACTGGCCATCAAAATATCCTCCAATCTGTCCAGATACCCATAGAACATAGGCGCACGTACAAGTCCGCGAACATCACGCCAAACAAACTGAACCATGCCCAGTTCATATGCCTTCTATTCAGGCAACTCGCACAATTATAAAGTTTCCGTTGGACGGGCGACTTGGAAAGTCTGTCCTTGAATCCACCAATTAAGTGACGGAATGAATGACATCCAAAAGTATATCCACCCAGCAGTGTTGCATTTAATGTAAGGACTAAAGTGCCCACGCCAACGCCAAATGTCTGTTCTCCCGTAAGTGGATCAGCAAACCACATGGCCTTCCATGCATCGTGGGCCAGGAAGAAAACAAAAATGACAGCCAGGTATAAGAAATAGCGATGGATGTTTTGCATAATTAAGGGAAATGAATTTTCGCCCAGGTATGTTTTACGTGGCTCTGACACCGCACACGCAGGAGGGTCTGCCCAAAAGGATTTGTAATAGGCTCCCCGGTAATAATAGCAGGTGAAGCGCATACCTCCTGGCGCCCATAAGATAAGCATTGCAGGAGAAAACGGTAGGACCATTGGCCACCAGGAAGGCTTGGGTCCAAACCAACTGTGTGGAGAGCTTCCAAAGATTTCAGGCGAATAGAAAGGGGAGAGGTAGGGACCTATTGCATAGTGCTCACCTTGCAGCGCAGCCCACGTTGCATAGACAATAAATGAAGAAAGGCCCAAGAATACCAGGAGCGGACGTACCCACCATATGTCATTTCTGGATGTATTGCCAAAACCGCTCATCTGGATTCATTGTCTTGATTGTTGAAGCAAACCTAAGGTTGAGGTTAAAGAAAAATAAAATGAAAAACAAACGTTTGAAATGACAAAATTGACAAAACAGAAATTGCATGTTGTTCCTTAACAGGCTACATCAATTTCACTAAATTTATTATCGATATGAAATTCAATATTTCAATTCTATTGCTTTCCGTCTTGTCTTTTGGATGCCGCCAGAAAGGCAATATCATTCCAGCAGTGCAGCAATGAACAACATTTGAAATCACGCTGAATACTAAGGCTTTGTGGCGACAGACGTATGGGCCATTTAAAAAAATGAAAATGTAGACTTCCTACAAAGACCTGCGTTTTGGGATGGTGGCAGGACCTGGAGAGTGGGGTTTGCACCACCGGATTCTTCTTCAATCTGGACCTGGACCACCTATGCGAAAGGAAAGCAGATGTGCCTTTCAAATCAATCTGGCCATTTAAGGTAAATACCATATAAATATGATAATCAATTACTTAAACATGGACTGTTAAGAATTTCTCAAGGTATGCGAAATGTACGGTATGCTGATGACTCACCTTTCTTGTTACTGGGCGTACGCCCTGGGCCATCCCGTTCCGGGCGCGCACAGACCAGGTACTGGCGTACGCAAAAGACCATCAACGGAAGGGATTTAGCGCAGCGTTGCTGATGTCTGTTCAACCTGACCGCTATGCTGAAGGGCCAGAATCAAGAGATACTATTATGGAATATGATAGAGGGTTTGAAGATCTTCCTGGCGGTCAGTTAAATACTTTGAAGCCTGACCTAACTTATACTGGTACAATCCCAAAGACTGGTGAATTCACGGAGAAGGGAAAAACGGAATCTGCAGGATATTTCAACACCCCGGATGCCGGACCATGGGTGCTTTTGATTGGTGAAAAAATTGAGTGATTCAAATGCGAAACCAAGAGAATTTGCGGCTGAAAAATTGTGGTCGTTTGAAGTATAAGCTAGTCTGGTAACGCAAATGCCACATAACTGTCTCCTTTGGGACTGCCGAGTTTTGTTCCGCCGCACGCCATGACAATATATTGCTTTCCGTTTGCACTGTAGGTGCTCGGGGTAGCGTAGGCCGCAGCCGGAAGTGTTGTTTCCCAAAGCAGGTTGCCTGTCTTTTTATCATAGGCTCTGAACTTTTGGTCTTTCGTTCCCGCGATGAATAATAGGCCTGATGCCGTGATGACGGGACCACCATAGCTTTCTGATCCTGTCTGTGGAATGCCTTTTGCAGCAAGTGCTGGTGATTCTCCATATGGAATTTTCCAAACGTATTCACCAGTGTTCAGATCGATGGCGTTAAGCGTGCCCCAGGGTGGGCCGATCGCCTGGTATCCGTCCTGGTCCAGAAATTTTGTGTAGCCTGATATTTTATAGTCTTTCTTTTGACCTTCAACTGGCTTAGTAGGGCCTGGTTCTTTCTTATCTGGTTTCGCTGCTTGCCTATCCCCGTATAGAAAAGCAACCAGGTTTTTTTTCTGTTGATCGCTCAGCTGTTTAAATGCGGGCATCATTCCTTTTCCACCGTTGAGCAAAGTCATGACATTCTCCCGGGTCTGGCGGTCTCCCACATGCTGCAGTTCCGGAAAGCCGCTCGCTTTATTTCCGCCGCGTTCTTTGCCGTGACATGTTGTACAATAGGCGGAATAAATTTCCTCACCCGTGAAAAGAAGTGCATTCTTTTCCTTCATGCTAATAGTGTCCAGGGAAATTAACCAAGCCATTTCATTGCTGTTTACATACATGATGCCCTCAGGATCTACAGCAGTGCCTCCCCACTCTGCTCCACCGTCGAGCCCTGGAAATATGACCGTTCCCTGGCGCGATAAAGGCGTAAATGGTCCTTCGCTACGACTTTTCCGTAATATTTGTATGAGTTCTTCCCTGTTTGCGGCGTAGGGGCTAATATCATTTTCGGCAAACGTCTGCCGTGCATACGGCAACGGTTTTACTGGCCTGGGTTGGGTAGCTGATGCTACCTCTCCGGGTACATCCGAGGCTGGCACCGGAACTTCTTCAATGGGGAAAAGCGGCTCGCCTGTTTCGCGGTTGAACAGAAAAACATATCCTTGCTTGGTAACTTGTGCCACAGCGTCAATTCGTTTTCCGTCGTGATTGACAGTTAACAGATTTGGTGGTGCCGGTGCGTCGCGGTCTAATATATCGTGATGAACCATTTGAAAATGCCACAATCTTTTTCCCGTTTTCGCATCCAGTGCCAACAGTGTATTGGCGAAGAGGTTGTCACCTGTTCGATTGCCGCCGTAGAAATCAAATGCCGCGGATCCTGTTGGTACAAAAACAATACCACGGCCATGATCGACAGCCATACCAGACCAATTATTCGCAGCACCGATGGTTGAGTCCTGATACGCATTTGGAGGCCAGGTGTCATAGCCCAGCTCACCGGGATGTGGAATGGTTTTGAATACCCAGGCTATTTTACCTGACCGGATATCGAAAGCCTGAACATAACCAGGCGCCGCATCGTTCCCTTCTGAAAGTCTTAATGGCATGATGATGAGATCTTCGTATACAGCTCCCGGTGTATTGGAAATTACGAATTTGTTCTTTGCCATTTCCCCAAGTCCGGAGGCAAGGCTCACGTGTCCACCCTCTCCAAAAGACATAACGGGCATTCCGGTAAGCGCGTCAACGGCGTACAGCGATGACTCCTTGGTATACAAAATTCTTTTGTCTTCCTTATCCTCCCAATACGATACTCCCCGGATTGTGCCATACCATTTGACGCTGGCTGTATCCCGTATTCTCCATATTTCTTTTCCAGTTGCCGCATCCAGTGCAAAAGGCTGGGCACTGGCTGTCATAGCATAGAGCACTCCATTAACGATAATAGGGTTGCATTGCACCTGACCGCTGTCCTGTGTGTGGTATTCCCAGGCCACGGCAAGCTGATCGACGTTTGAGGGATTGATTTCCTCCAGTGCAGAATAATGATTCCGATCGGGCCCGCCTAAATATTCACGCCACTCATTGGCACTGGTGGATGTTTTGGGACGGCAGTTGACAAACACGACCGCAAAAAAAAATAGAATAGAGGCTGAACCAAATAAGGACTTCATGTGGCGGAATAGATGCATAAATAGTAAGTATCAATAAATGTATAAATAAACTTAAACTATTTGATGAAAGACGCAAGAATCCATAACCGAATCTCCTCAGCAGCGCGGAGATCGATTTTAATAATGCCAGGACTTTTATATTTTTAGTTCAAGAAACAAACGAAGGATGGTTGTTAGACAGCATTCCATTCGACAATAACAATTAGATCCAATGAAGGGAAGTACGGGAAGGGGCAGGCATAAATCATATGCAATTTTATCCAAGCTTTTGTACCTGGCGGTTCCCATTGCCCTCAGCGCCATGCTGCCATTACGAAATGTTCAGGCTCAGGCGCTAACTAATCACGCATGGTCAGTTAAATACGCTGGGATTGGTATTTTTTCTTCGCCAAGAGTTACCGACCTAAATGGCGATGGCATAGGGGATATTGTTATTGGCGCCGGCAGAAAGGAATTCCATGCCTGTGATTCTGCTGTTATCGCGTTAAATGGAGTGAATGGAGAAATGCTGTGGTGTGTATCTTCGGTTGATCATATTTATGGTTCGGCGTCTTTGAAAGACCTGAATGGCGACGGTATAATGGATATCGTTATTGGAGGGCGTTCCGCCGAGCTCATGGCCATCAATGGAAGGGATGGTAAAATTATCTGGAAGTTTGACAAAAAGAGCGCAGGCATCGATTGGTATAATTTTTACAACGCCCAATTCATCAAAGATCAGGACGGAGATGGAATGGAGGATGTTTTGATTTCGAATGGCGGGAATGTACTAGCCGCTCCCTATGAAACAAAAAATAGATATCCCGGAAACCTGGCGGTGCTAAGTGGAAAGGATGGAAAGCTGCTGGCCAGGGCGCCCATGCCCGATGGGAAAGAAACGTACATGTCGGTTGTTGCAGTTCCGATAAGTGGGTCAGCTGATTACAAAGTTGTCTTTGGTAGCGGCGGCGAAACCATCGGCGGACACCTTTACATCACTACACTTTCAGAAATTTTTAAAGGTGATCTTTCTAAGGCAATCATTTTGGACAGCAGTCCCGACAAAGGTTACATTGGCCCCCCGTTGTTAATTGATATTAACCATGATGGTACGCACGATATTGTGGCCAATGCTGTTGAAGGCAAAATGATGGCCTTTGATGGCAAGACCTACAAACCAATCTGGTCCATTAAAATGCCCGGTACGGAGGCTTATAGCTCCATTGCACCGGGTTATTTTACAGGAGCAGATGATGTGCCCGATTTTTTCGTTTCATATGCGGTTGGTCAGTGGCCTGACCTGGGGTGGAGCAGGCAATTTATGGTTAATGGTGCGACAGGAAAAGTGGCATACCTTGATTCACTGGGATCCTATCAAACGAGTACCCCGGTTGTAATTGATTTGAATGCGGATGGTATCGATGAGGCGATATTGAACGTAAATGTTGTTAGCTATGATATATTTGACGTTGCAAGCTTCCACAATATTCTTGTTGTCATGGATTTCAAGGAAAATCAAGTTGTGCAGCTTTGGGATGGTCATCCGGGCAGCAACATTTCTTCAACGCCATGGATAGGCGATCTTGACAGTGATGGGCAGCTGGATATTATCTATTGCCACGGTAGAAGTACAAAAAAGACGTACTCCTTTGATGGTCTCCAGGTAAACCGTGTTACTACTGGTCTTCCGATAAAATCAGCCGTGCGCTGGGGAGCGTACATGGGAAGCAGTTACAATGGAGTATATGAAGGAAATAAGTAAAGTGTCAAGTTTGGCCTACCCTATTTTTACTTTTCCCTTTTCTGCAACTGAGCGGTAAATTGCCTCGACAACCCGTATATCTTTTAATCCTTCCTCGCCCGGTGCGATGGCAGGTGTATTGTTGATGATAGATAGTGCATCATCATCCATTTGCTTTGCCTGTTGGTTAGGAATTGTTGCGTTCAATTTGATTCCATCGCTGGTGATACCATCTATACCGCTGTAGGCCTGAAAAGGAGAGAGTTTATACCATCCTTTCGTACAGTTAACCTGTAATGTACCCATGTTTTTCCCAAAGCTTGCTTCACATGCAGCCGTTACGCCGCCTGGGAATTCAAGGTCGAAAACCATAGTTTCCTCCACTTCTTTGTATATCTCCGGCCGGGTGGTTGAGGCTTGCGCAGTGACAGCGATAGGCTCCAGGCCTGTACTGTAGCGGGCCGCATTTAACGGATAAACCCCCATATCGCCCATAACACCTCCACCGAGGCTTTTCTTTTGTTTCCAATGGTCTGTGCGTGGATCGAAGTATCCGGCGGCGGCGTTCACGTTCAATACTTTTCCATACGTGAGATCTTTTCTGAATTGAATGATTCTTTGTGTGTTTGGTTCGTGATGCATACGATACCCAATGCTGAGCTTCCTCTTGTTCTTTGAACAGGCATCGATCATACTTTGGCATTCTGCTACCGACACGGCCATTGGTTTTTCGCACCACACATGTTTACCTGCCCTGGCTGCCCGGATGCTATACTCGGCATGCATAGAAGGCGGTAGTACAACATATACTACGTCGATATCAGGATTATTCGCAATAGCATCAAAATTCTCATAGTTGTAAATGTTCTTGTCCGCAATTTTGTATTGCTGCTTCCATTTTTCTGCCTTTGCGGGAGTTCCCGTAACTACGCCGGCAAGGAAACAGTGTTGCGTTAATTGCAGCGCCGGAGCCAGCAGATCGGTGCTGTAATAGCCAAGGCCTACCAATGCAACGCCCAGTTTATCTTTCTTTTGCATCAACAGGTTAATTGAAAAAGCGTTTTGTGCCAGCGTTGCACCGGCCATTCCGGCAACTGTGTGGCTTATAAATTTTCTGCGGCTAATCATGTGATGTATTTTTAAGATGATAATTTGGCTATACTAATGTAACACTTATTCGTTTTTTATCACAAGCAATACGGTTCTTTAGAATAGGCTTGCTACGCCATACACGCCCACCGCAAGAATGGATATAATGCTGACCCAAAGTGCAATCTCATAGAATATTCCCGGTTTAAAAGATTGTGGCGTATTATACCTGAATTGAATCGCTGCATAGACTATCAGAAATAACATGATGGAGCCGACTACTCCACCACTAAGAATCATGATGACCGGAAGGTTGATAAATAGAAATGTGAACGACCAAATTGTCGGGAAGGTCCAGGCCAGTATCGCGATCACTTTATTACGCTGACTTACATTGAAAAAGTCAATCCAGCCAATTTGTCCAAAAATATCAGAGTACATCCTTGTCCATGCAGCAAGCGATGCGAAAAGACTTGAGAACAGAACAAAAAAAGCACCGACCAGGTACAAAGTTCTCACGCCGGGCCCAAGTGATTCCGTGTAGATCACCGCAACGGTTTCGATTAACTGGTTGCCTTCCGGAATTTCTCCTCTGTTGTGGAGGACTGCTGCGCCCAGGAGGTAGAAGGCTGCCGTAACCAGTGTATAAATTACCATGGCCACGACAGCATCCAGGTACATGATCCTAATCCAGCCTTGTGCCCTGTTCTTCCACTGCTCAGTATCCTCTTTTGGGCCTGTATATGCAGCATACCCCTTTTCAATGCACCAGTAATTGTATGCTATGATTTCATCGCTAGCTACACCGGTGATGCCGAAGGCACCAATTGCAAAGCCAACGACCTCACTTGGTAACTTGAAGGTCAATCCACTGAATATATCGGACCACGAAATGGCATACGGTGTAAACGTGAGAAAACCTACTGCTGCGAGTGTCAGCATGGTAAACAACAAGGTCATAAATAGCGAAAATTTTTCAACTACAACATAATAGCCTTTGTATATAAGCAAAGCTGCCATCAAGGCAGACGTAAAGACCCATGTAGATACAGAAACGCGGGAGAACAGCAAATTCAAAACAATAGCCGCGCTGCCAATCATACCACCCAGCTGTATGACTTTTAGCAGAATCAATGCAAAAATTAACCAAACGCTCCACTTTGCCTTTCCCAGCCTGGGACCGGGCAGCTTGTTAAAAGCCTGCATCGCCGTCTCCCCCGATAGGATAGTATGTTTTCCAAATTCCAGCTGAACAGCTACCTTCACAAGGCAGCTAACGATGATTACCCAAAAGGCAATAAAACCAGCCTTGGCACCAAGGGTTGTTGTGGCGATTAATTCACCAGACCCGACGATGGACGCTGAAAGTATAAAGCCAGGGCCAAGGAACTTAAGCTTTTCACCAATGGAAGTTGGCGGTTCTTTTATCGATTGTGTATTGATCAGGTAATTATTGGGCTTCATAAGTTCAGGCATCGATCGCCTGGCAGCAGATTGAGCAGTAATATACTCCAATCTAGCAGAATATTTCCTAGGGAAATTCCTTTCTGGCACAAAGATAAATCCCATTTCTATTGAAAAATAAGATACCGATCGGTATCTTTGTGCATGCGGAATCCGGAGCAAACCAGAAAGGCTATCCTCCTCAAATCAGGGAATCTTTTTAACACGCAAGGTTATAAAGCGACTTCTATTAGTGACATCACCCTGGCTACCGGATTCACGAAGGGCGCCATTTACAGACACTTTACAAATAAAGATGCACTGGAAATGGAAACACTGATGCATCTTTCATCGTTGATGTTTGCAAAGTTGCGGGAAGTGATAGTAGCCCAAGCGACTGCTGGTAATAAAATTAGGGCTGTATTTGCATTCTTTGAGTCATACATAACAAATCCACCATTGAAAGGTGGATGTCCATTGATGAATGCTGCCATTGAAGCTGATGATGCTAATCCGGCTTTACGGAAGACAGCACAAAAAGTCCTTCACGTACTTCGCGAATCGATCATTACGGTGTTGACTAACGGCATAAAGCACAAACAAATTGAACCTGGTATCGACAAGGCATTTTATGCCACACTCATTATCGCCTCTTTAGAAGGTGCAATTATGATGGGTAAACTGGGCGGGAATGATCATGATATCAAAAGAGTAATAAAACACCTCAATAAACAACTACAAGAAATCGAACGCTAATTTTTTTAACCAGAAAGATACCGATTGGTATCTATGAATCAAAAATGTCATGAAAAATATCATTCTGCACCTCCTGGGCCGCTGTCTTAACATACTGTCATACATTGCACCCGGCAAAGCAGCTAAACTCGGTTTTTCGATCTTTTGTTATCCGTATAGACCGCCGCTTAGTGCAAAACATAAATCATTTCTGGCAACGGCAGAGAAATCGACCTTTGTCTACAAAGGAATCAGCATTCAAACCTACCGATGGGGGAGTGGACCGAAAAATGTCTTGTTGCTGCACGGGTGGCAGAGTCACACCTATCGCTGGAAAAGATATATTGAGTCGCTCAGTAAAACGGATTTTACCATTCACGCTTTTGATGCACCGGGTCATGGACTCTCAAGTGGAAGATTTTTGCATGTTCCACTATACAGTGAGGTGATTGCGAATTTCATAACCAGAATAGGCAGCATTGAAACGATAATTAGTCATTCTATTGGCAGCTTTGCTTTGCTTTATGCATTTCACCAGCATCAGCATCTTTCATCAAAGAACGTTGTCAGCCTGGCGTCCCCCGGAGAGGTGCAGGAGTTTTTGGATTTATATAAGAAATCCCTTAAGCTTTCGACACGGTGTATGAATCTAATTACAATTCGTTTTGAACAACTCTTTCAAAAGTCACCGCGCGATTTTTCGGCGCATATATTCGCATCTTCGCTAAATACACCAGGGCTCATTATCCATGATGAGGAGGACGGTGAAGCACCCGTGGCTCATTCCAGGCGAATTCATGCTGCATGGCTCAACTCTACATTTATCATGACCAGGGGTTTGGGGCATAACCTCAGGTCGGAAGATGTAGTTAAGGAGGTCATAAAGTTTGTTAATCAGCGTTCGGCAGCTGTCTTTTGTTAATACGTGCTCGCGTTGATTTTTAGGGATAAAAAAGTAAGAGGCGGTTAGAAGTGTAATGTATTTTAATCAATATCTATTATATTCCCCCAAAAAAAAGAATGCTGGACCCAATCAGACTTGAACATTTCCGAAATCTTGTTTCTCTTTCTGCAGCTGATGGTAAAATCAAGGAGGTAGAGAGAATAGCACTGGCAAAAATTGCGTATGAACGGGGAATACCTCTTGAGCGTTTAAATGTGATGCTCACAAAAGCAAATGAATATGTCTATTTAGTCCCTCAGAATACGGATGAAAGAGAACGGCAACTTGAAGAAATGATCAGCCTGGCATGGGTAGATGGAGAATTTGCGCCTGCTGAACGTGAACTCATTAAAATGGTAGGGGCGAAACTTGGTTTTTCCGAATCCGCAACCGAAAAAATCATTGCGGCTCATAAACACGAAGAATGATTCGGTTTATAACCGACTGCAATCATTAAACTTTGATATAGATTTTATTTCTATCCATTGCGTACCCCACCAGCCAGATTACCATTATAAAGAATATAGCATACAATAGCGAAGCATCCTTTGGACCAGCTACACGTAAAAAAAAAGTATTGAATATCCATGGCTGTAAAGTCATATCCTGAATCTTGATTAGCGCCATGGTTTTCACCAGTACACCCGACAAGGCAAAAAGTACAAGCGGATTTTTACCAAAGACCTCAAAAAAGAAGGTCCATCTTTTCAATTCAACAATCTCAATTGCATACATGAGGAAACCAATGGCCACGGTACTGAGACCAATCGTTAGCAATACATAAGAACTTGTCCAGATCTTCTTGTTGATTGGAAATAATATATCCCACAATAATCCCAGGACAATGAGCCCAAGTCCTGCATAAAGAAGTCTTATCACCGTGCTTTTGGCATTTCCATTTTTTTGAATGAATTGCCCCGCAAAATATCCACCGATTACATTTACTACCGCAGGAAACGTGCTCAGGAGACCTTCAGGATCAAAAGGAATACCTTCCCCTTTATACAAGTTTACCGGGCTGATGAACAACAAATCAAATTTAATGGCAGCATTGCCTTCAAGGCTGTATGGATCCGTTGCATCTCCAAAGTAATACATCGCTGCCCAATAGCCCAGCAGTGTAGCGATACTGAAAATCAATGCTCCTTTTTTACTGAAGTAGTGTATCACCAGGGAGGCAATACCATAGCAAAGTGCAATTCTTTGCAATACACCAAAAATCCGGATGGCTGAGAAATCTTTTAACGCCAGACTTCCATCCGCGGTAAGTTTCACAAAAGGGTAGGCATTCAGGAATAGTCCGATTAGAAAAATGATTATTGTCCTTTTGAAAACTTTTTTAAGAATGCGCACATCATTTTGATTTTGAAATTTTCTCAAACTAAAACTCATGGCATTTCCAACCACAAAAAGGAATGAAGGGAATACCATATCGGTCAAGGTGAAGCCATGCCAGTCGGCGTGCCGAAAAGGTGCATAAATGGATCCCCAGGTTCCGGGATTATTGACAAGGACCATGAGTGCGATTGTTAGTCCCCTCAAAACATCCAATGAAACGTATCGGGCAGGGGTATTTTCAAACGCAAGGTCTGTTGCACTGTATGAATTTTTCATGGTTCACTATTGAATATAAACACGATCACAATGGTTCAAGCTGGTCATTGGAAATGTACTATTTAACGGTAAGCTCATTATCCACCATTCTGTTGTTGTATTGTTGGATTATCGCTTTCATTTTTTCCTCCATTCTTGAGGCAACCTCTGGCATTTTATCTTTTAGATTTTCGGTTACCATTCTATCCGCTCTGTAATTGTACAGTCCTATAGTCTGTTGCCCGTCAAAATTTATCAGATATTTATCCATAAAAAGATTGTAACTATCACGGTAGTTGAACGCCAGAGAGGTGGTGTTTTCTCTGAACACATCACGCCCAAAAGCGAAATAAGGTTTATTGTAGTGTAAGTAGCCAAGAACCGAAGGCATGATGTCGACTTGTTGCGTAATCTGTTGTTCCATACCGGCCAGGGAGTTGTCAGGTTTGAAAAAGAAAATTGGGATGGAAAACAAGCCGCTTGTAGTACGCGATTCGTCGAAAATTATATCTGAAGAACAATGATCTGCCGTAAACACGAAGAGCGTATTGGGATACCATGGTTCTCCCGCAATGCGTTTGAAAAATTCGCGCAAGGCATAATCTGTGTATTCAATGCATTTCAGAATGGGCTGTTTGCCTCCTTTAAATCTGCCTTCAAATTCTTTTGGCACGACAAAAGGATGGTGCGAACTGACTGTAAAAATGGTAGATACAAAGGGCTGCGGAAACGAATTGAGCATGTCTGCATAGTAGGGAAGGAACTTGTGATCCCAGATTCCCCAAATCCCATCAAAGTCATCGTTGTTTCCATATTCATCCATCCCATAGTAATGTTCAAAACCGGCAAGCCTGGAAAAAGAGGTGAATCCCATAGCGCCGTTGGGCTGGCCTGAAAAAAATGAGGAATGGTAGCCTTCTTTACCCAAAATGGAGGCAAGGCTTTTGAAGTCGTTGTTGGCAAAAGGCGTGAGTACAAACGGAACGCTGAATGTGGGGATGCCCGCCAAAACAGAAGGTGGAGCATCGATCGATTTACGCCCGCTGGAAAAGGAATATTGAAATGCTTTGCTGTGTTGCACCAATGAATCCAGGAATGGCGTATAGCCTGGATAGTTTTCTTTGTCGCGATTAAAAATTCCCATAAATTCTTTCGAGAAACTTTCCAAGATGATGACGACTACATTTTCTGGTTGGAAAGTAGTAGTGTCGTTGGGAATATGAACGGGATTAAAGAGCGCGTTCAGTTTCTGTTCATCGTCAAAATATGTTAATTTCTTTATCTTGTTCTTACCGATCGTCCTGAAAACAGAAAAAGGTGTATTCAATACGATATTGGTCTCGTTGGGGTGCTCTACAAACTCTCCGGCATTACTAAGGGTTATGGGTCTCGTACTGTGCCTGAATCCGCCACGCACAGCACCCACAAAAAGATAGGCAAGGAGTGGGATGAATAGTATTCCAAAAGTATAATACGACACCCGGTTCTTCAACATTGGCCCCTGTACTTTCGTAAGGTTATACAGTTTGACCATTAGCCACAGCAAGGCCAGCAAGAATAAGACAGCGTACCAATAATCAAACACAAAACGGAAGAAAATCGCAGTGCCGTCAAGGCCCTCTCCAAATTCATCAAAAATATCTGCCGTCGTTCTGCGGAGTGTAAATTTGTAGTAAATAAAATCTGCCACATTCATGGCCAACGCAATTCCATTGAAGAAAAAGAATATGTACTTCAGTACGGCCTGGTAGCGTCTGGTAAATCTGAGATCTAACGGAATAACGGTAGGCAGGATAATAATGATGTTAATGTACAAAACGGCGGTAAGGTCAAATCGCAACCCACCGTATAGGATTCGCAAAAAGCTATTGACGGTTATTTCCGGAAAGTAATTGACGTTGAAGGCATAGAATCCAATCCGGCAAATCGTAAACAGACCCATCGCCAAAAGGAGGCGAAGCACCATGACCCAATAGATATTCCCATTAAGCTTAAGTCCGGAGAGCATTTTAGCGGTAATCATTTGGTAACTGGTGGCCTTTTATGATTGGTGGATAATTTTACTACAGGGAAGCGGATTCTTACGAAAGGAAACTGCGACTTGAATAATTGGTTTTCGGCTGCATTTCAAAATACAATTTATGGTAAATTCTTCGGCACATACTAAACAATTCATCAAATGAAGCAGTCATGTTTTTTTTGATATGTCCGTCAACAGAATTGCAACAGGTATTCGTAAGTTGAGGCTGAATTCCATCGTCTATGCGCGCTATGCCAATTCCTTCAATTCTGGGTTTCTATTTATGCCTGATCTTTTCGCCAACACTGGTAGCGGTTGGTCAGCAAAACACCGGATTCAAGGTTATAGTCCTTGCTGAATTAGGAGATCAACACCGTCCATACGTTGATGCCGCCAAAATATGGCTCCGGGATGAGGCCATCAAAGGTAGCTTTACTATTGATTATATCGTGAGTCCCGACAGCATAACCGATTTATTCCTTTCAAAATATCAGCTTTTTATCCAACTCAATTTTCCTCCCTATGGGTGGAGTGATGCTGCCAAGGGGGCCTTTGAAAGATACGTTGAGGAGGGCAGGGGTGGTTGGATTGGTATTCACCATGCTACCTTGCTTGGCGACTTTAATGGCTATACGATGTGGCCTTGGTTTTCTGAATTTATGGGAGGCATTCGCTTCACCAACTACATCCCTGGTTTTGCATCCGCAAAAGTTGTTGCGGAGGACAACCGGCATCCCTGTATGAAGAACGTTCCTTCCGGATTCCTGGTTGAAAAGGATGAGTGGTATACCTATGACAACAGCCCGCGACCAAATGTCCATGTTTTGGCAAGTGTTGAAGAGTCGAGTTATTCTCCCGATAGCAACATCAAAATGGGAGATCATCCTGTTGTTTGGATCAATGAACAGTATAAAGCCAGGAACATTTATATCTTCATGGGGCATGATCCGGGCTTGTTTAAGAATACATCCTATTCGACCTTACTGAGAAATGCCATCACCTGGGCAGCAAGTGCCAATGTACGGAAGGGCCAAAAATGAAATGAATGAGATACTGTAAGCCGATCGTAGTGAGTGTATTGCTGTCAATGTTATCGATTGGTTTCCTCTCGATGCTTAAACCGCCTGGTTTTAAAGCCATTGCCATTCTTTCAAAAGCTTCTGATCATGGTAAAATGATGGCCAGGGCAATACCTTTTCTTAAGAAGATGGCGGCGGAAAACAATTTTACAGTGGATATCACGGATGACACAAGCCAGCTGAATGATATTAATCTTATGCAGTATCAGGTGGTGATCCAATTGCAGCAAGCTCCGTTTGATATGTCCGCAGAACAGCAGGCCGCATTGCAGAAGTTCATTGAGCAAGGAAAAGGATGGGTAGGCATTCACGCCGCCGGGCTTACCGGGCGCCAGTTTATATCGCCTGGGGTGACCTATTGGCAATGGTTTGAGGATTTTATGGGTGGAGTGGTGTACTCACCACATCCTGCATTCCAGAGAGGAACGATCATTGTAGAGGATCGGAAGCATCCGGCAATGCGCCATCTTCCCGAACGATTTGAAGTAGCAGATGAATGGTATGAATTTGACAAAAGCCCAAGGCCCAATGTGCATGTGCTGGCCCGAGCTGACGAATCAACGTATAAACAAAATAGACCTATGGTCGATCATCCCATTATTTGGGTAAATCCTGCCTTTGATCGGATGATCTACATAGGCATCGGTCATGATGCGTCTTTATGCGATGATAACAATTATCGTGTCCTTGTGAGAGATGCCATTCGCTGGGCTGCATCAAATTAGGTAGTTACCTGGCGCTCAAAGGCCAAAACTCATCAGCAAGTGGTGTTTCTCTGAGATTACCCGCAATTTTGCAGCGCTAAGATGAAAACCCTGTTTTTACCTGGAATTCGATTCTTTTATGACCCAATATGAAGTCGGGGATACGCCCTCCAGAAATAGAAATGGCGGCTTCAAGATTTCTGGCATTAATTCCGATTAAAGCTGTAACTTTGCGCGCAATAAAACAACCATAGGAGCGCCTTGCGTGAGCATTTCAATCGATACTTTCCTTACTTCACCCTTAAAGGCTATCCCCAATTTAATTTTCATAAATTATTTGACCCTTTCTGGGCCGACTAACGTTATTAATTACAATTACTATACGCCATGAGACAACTAAAGATCAGCAAGCAGATTACTAACCGGGAAAGCCAATCCCTGGACAAGTATTTACAAGAGATTGGAAAAGTGGACTTGATCACGTCAGATGTGGAAGTTGAATTGGCCAAGAGGATCAGGGAAGGTGATCAAATTGCACTGGAAAAGCTGACAAAGGCAAATCTTCGCTTTGTGGTATCGGTAGCCAAACAATATCAGAATAATGGTTTGACGCTTGGGGATCTTATCAATGAAGGTAACCTGGGCCTGATAAAAGCGGCGAAGCGATTTGATGAAACTCGCGGCTTCAAATTTATCTCATACGCTGTTTGGTGGATTCGTCAGTCCATCATGCAGGCACTTGCTGAGCAATCACGCATTGTCCGTCTTCCGTTGAATCGGGTTGGCTCGTTAAATAAAATTTCAAAAACGTTTTCTGATCTGGAGCAAAAGTTCCAACGTGAGCCTTCGGCAGATGAATTGGCTGACGTATTGGAAATCACAACTGAAGAGGTAACGGATACGATGAAAATATCGGGTCGTCATGTATCCATGGACGCACCTTTTGTTAATGGAGAAGAGAACAGTCTCCTGGATGTGCTGTCCAATGAAAATGATGAAACGCCGGATTCCGGATTGATGATCGACTCTTTGCGCAGAGAAGTGCAGCGTGCCTTGTCCACCCTTACACAAAGAGAGGCTGACGTAATTTCTTTCTATTTTGGATTAAATGGAGAGAATGCCATGACGCTGGAGGAAATTGGTGAGAAGTACAATCTTACCCGTGAGCGTGTTCGGCAAATTAAAGAGAAAGCCACCCGAAGACTCAGACACAGTTCCCGCAGCAGCACACTGAAACCCTACTTGGGATAAGCGCATAATTATATTGTGCTTTTGCATAAATTTTGGGTATGGATTTTTCGGCCGTTTCGGTTTTTGCTTTAGCAGACATCAACGGAGCTGGCCCCGGAACGGACTGGCTTCAGTTATACTTCGGTGAGGGGCCTGTCATTATTTGATATGCCGTATGGGCGTCAAGTGGTATTCGGAGAAAAAATAGTCTGTTGGAATTGTGTATATTCAACGGGTAATAACACCGTTATACATGAATTTGGAAAAGCCCGCCAGGTACGTGCTCCGTTATTTGTTCTCCGAATACAAGAAAGGGCCAAGTGTCATATATCCAATTAATGAAATCGTAAGAAAATTTGGAGTGGATCCTGTCGTTCTAAGCGACTATCTGCTTGATAAGGGGTGGATCCGTGAGCGTTGGATATATGCTGGAGATGACGTCGCCTGCAGAATAACCATAAAGGGAATAGAGAGAATAGACAGGGTTTATTTCCGTGATAAAGTAGACCAAATTATTAGTGGGATAGCCAGCGCAGGCAGTTCACGGGCGCTGCTAGAAATACTGGAATTCAATATTGAGGAGTATGCAATCGCTTCTGACTTTGTGAATCAGCTAGCGAGCATGGGCCTTGTAAAAATTCAAAATCCGGACAACACAATAACAGTAGAACTTACCGATGCAGGTCGGAAGTATTACGAAAAAAAAATGGGCTAGGACCTGGTTCGGTTACATCAGCCACGTTATGCAGTTCACGTGCTCAGAAGTCACTTTGCCTGCGCGATGTCATCGTAAACTTTTCTTGCATAGTCATACGCTTTTTCCGCTGCTGGCAACTCTTCTTTCCTGAATTTTTCCATTTTCATTTTCCAACATTGGTCCACAGCAGTGCGGCACCATGTCGCGCTCTCTTTGTCGCGAATAGGTTTCCCGTCTACAATAACAAAGATGGGATTCGTATGTGCACTTTGATACACACGTATAGCCACCCAGCTTGATTTGGTAACCTTGTAATTGAATTTGAGCGTCTCCCAATTTCCATCGGCTGTGATATCCTGCTTCTCCACTGGGTACCCGTTGACAATCAACTCAACCGGAATTTTTCTCGAGGTACCTATCCTCGATCTTTCAATGTGCCAGTAAGGGGATTGATAAGCACTACGGGCGGCAATGATTGCACCTATTTCATCCTGCTTTTCTGTTAGCAGCGCGGCTGCTTTGACTTCAATATTAAGCGTAGCGTTCGCTGGTGCCTTTACTTCGCTGTTCTCTTCTCCCAATGAAATACTATTCACCTTGAAGTCTATGAGATGTGAAAATCCATCTGAGACATAACTCTTGCCTTTCTTAATTGCGTCCATATACCCTGGAAAATCCAACTTATCGAGCTTTGCATAGATTCGGGCTCGCCCAACCCGTTCGTCGGAGATGCAGGGAAAATCGGTCTCACCGCTTATTCTCGTCCTGAATCCACAATTCAAGGTATGGTACCACATGTTCAATTCAGCTGGAGCAGGCGTATCCCCTGCAGAATAAAAATCAATCACGTTATGCGCGACGGTAACGACATACTCATTGGCCCCTATGCCATCCATCTTTGGTGTCACAAAATTCGGAAAGTCATCGGTAGGTTCTACTGGTGCCAGTCCCCATCCGGAGTGCGCATATCCCGTCAAGCCGCCCTGGGATTTTGCCCATTGTAAAATCGGCAAGGTCCAGCTGGGCCATTGTTCGATTTCTGCTGTGCCTGGATAGTCGTCCTCCTTCAGGTTTAATAAAACGATATGGCCGGCATGTGATGACGGAAATCCAGATACTTCAACATCGTAGCGAAGAATTGTATTTTGGTTTGATAGGGGATGATCCTTCCCTGTAAAAAACTGCTTTTGGTAATACCAGCTCGGACCCCATGTCAGATTGCTGCCCAGGTTGAGATCTTCACCCTGTATCTGTCGCCACATGTGTTCCGGGAGCACACCTTCCTCAGGGCTTTCATAATGGGAACATCCGGCTGCGTGGATATGATGATCAGCACTGTACCAGCCCAATGCAGCCATATGGATCCAGCGTTCCAGTTGGAAGTCCAGCGTTATGGAATCAACATTTTCCGGAACAATGATAACCCTTTGTGCAGTTTTGTATTCAGGCCCCTTGCCGTATGTGACATGGTATTTTCCCGCAGGTAGGTATACGTGTTCACCGTCTGCCCGGTACACCTGGGGCTGAAAGAAGAAATCAGGATACGTGTCTCTGCCTGCCAGTCTTCTGGAGGGCAATGGATAGATACCATTTAGTTTCTGTTCAGGTGGAAGACTATGGGTTGGTACTTTCATTCTGGGTTCTTCCCAATGTCTGGCCATTGCCAATGCCAGACGATAATCGTCCGGAAAATAGTTTAATCCCTCGCTGTCTGCGAACCGGTCGAGGCCATCTGTAATAATGAAAGAAGCCATGGTGCTGCCTTTATTTTCATCTTTAATATTCAACAAAACTTTGACAGCAGGTTTTATATCAAAGAGTATGTCAATTGTATTTCTGAACCCTATGTCTTGAGAACCCTGTCCTACATTGAATCCAAATTTTGCCTCTTTTTTTCCCGTTTCGCGCGTATAGATTTGTACGACAGCGTACTCCAAACCGATACCTGAAAGATTGGCTTTTAACGGCCGATCGTTATACATGTAAAGCTCAAGGAAACGATTGTCAAGTTGACCGGGCGTAAGTTCATTTTCTTTTGCCATACGATGCGCAGCAGTAGAACGGTGTAATGCGGGAAGTGCATTAGGACTTTCCACAATCAGTGCTGCAGTTATGTGCGCCTGGTTATGAACTTTGACAAGGAAAGAAGTCCAACCATCCTGTAGGAGGACAGGCCGAACGGGACCTTGCACTACCTTCACCCTTGATTCTGCATTGATGTCAATCATAGCCAAGCAGTACGGATCAAGTATTTCCTGAATTTTTTCCACAGTCCTTTCATCCACGGGAAGACTTTCCAATGCGCTGAGTTGCTGATTCGATTTAGGAGGCAATGCACTTCCGATGAATGACAAGGCTTCACTTACACGGAGCGCCTGCGCAAGCAACGGCTGAGGCTCAATATTTGTTATGCGCGGCAACGCTGACGTTGTTGCTGCCTCATGCTGATGCTGTGCCGAAATGGTTATGGATAACAACAAAAAAAAGAGAACAGGATAGGGGGTTTTCATGATCGGAAATCATTTTGGACTTAAATTACCAAAAGCTGCTCGAATATTTAGACGAACAACTGGAAATTAAGGACCGGGTGCAATTTCATTGTCGGCTAACAACCGTGGTTATTCATTTCAACCCGCCGCAGGCCCGGCCGAATGGTCTTATCGTGGAAGATAGTGGTATTGAGGATTTTCTCACCAGGGGTATCAAACAGCACATTTTCGAATCTATTATTTCCCAGCTTCCTTTCAAGAGGCGATGCTGGCTGTAGGTCATGGACATCTATGAGGGCGAAGGGTTTGCCATACAATAGCGTACAATTGCTATATACGGAAAGTAAAATCGTCATGGCAAAAGCTGTCATTTGTCATGGTGGCACTGCCAGTTTATTATTAATATTAACCAGAAAGTGAATCGGAGCGTAGCGCTATAACTGGTATGAAACGTATTCTTCTTGCGTATAAGAAGAATACACAGCTGAAAAAAAAACCATAACAGTACGTTAATCTGACACCATGGGAGAACACAATGTAAATAGTGTAATTACTACAGAAACCCGTACGGCGTTTATTAGCCACTTGTTACACGATATCGCAGCGTTGGAAACAATGGTGGAGAAAGATCTTTTTGAAAAGGACGTCCTGCGCATCGGCTCAGAACAGGAGTTTTGTATCGTTACCGATCAATGGCGCCCGTCGAAAATGGCAGAACAGATCCTGCACAAATTACATGACCCTCACTTTACAACCGAACTGGCACAATACAATCTTGAAATAAACCTTGATCCGGTAGAATTAAAAACGAAATGCTTTTCCTTGATGGAGAAGCAATTGAATACATACCTGACGAGGGCAAAGGAGGTTGCGGAAGAGTCGAACGCAAAGATATTACTAACAGGTATTCTGCCCACTATCACCAAGAATGAACTCACGTTTGGTTTTATGACACCAAGTCCGAGGTATTGGGCGCTGAACGACATAATCAAGGAACTCAGAGGCACTGATTTCGAACTTCACCTTCAGGGTACTGATGAACTTACCATTGTACATGATTCGGTATTGTTTCAGGCATGCAACACCAGCTTCCAGCTTCACTTGCAAATAGTACCACAAGATTTCATTTCCAGCTATAATTGGGCGCAAGTCATCTCCGGGCCAGTTCTGGGTATCAGCACCAATTCTCCCTTATTGCTTGGTCGCGAACTTTGGAGCGAAACCAGAATTGCCCTGTTTCAGCAGAGCATAGATACACGCAGTTTCAGTTATGCACTTCAGGATCAGAAACCCCGAGTAACCTTTGGGAATGAATGGGCAACCGGATCTGTCGTGGATATTTTCAGGAATGATATTGCCCAGTACAAGGTGATCCTGGTCAGGGAAATACATGAAAACTCAATCGATGCCCTTAAAAAGGGAAGATTGCCTAAGCTTGAAGCGCTACGCCTGCACAACAGTACGGTCTATCACTGGAATCGTCCGTGCTACGGCGTGGGCAATGGAAAAGCTCATCTGCGGATCGAAAACAGGTACATCCCCGCCGGACCATCGGTGGCCGACGAAATGGCCAACTTTGCATTTTGGATTGGATTAATGAAAGGCCGACCGTCCGCTTTCGATGATATGGCCAATAACATGGATTTTCGAGATGCGAAAGCAAATTTTGTTAAGGCCGCCAGAACGGGAAAAGATTCTATACTGCATTGGATGGGCGACACTATTTCTGTTAAGGAATTGGTGTTGAAAGAATTACTTCCCATAGCCTATAGCGGTCTGGAGAAGGTTGGTGTTGACAAAGAGGACCGGGAGCGTCTTCTTGGAATAATTGAAAAGAGAACACTGGGGCAGACTGGTTCAGAATGGATTACCAGCAACTATCGCCAACTGCGCAAAACCATGCATCAGGATGACGCGCTTCGGGCATTAACCAGGGAAATTTATCAATATCAGCAAATTGGTACTCCGGTACATGATTGGAAATTGATGAAGGCAGATTTGCAGTTGCATGAGTCTGCCAGGCTTGTGGGGCACATTATGTCAACGCAGCTATTTACCGTCAATGAAAACGATCTGGCCACGCTGGCCACGCATGTGATGGAATGGAAGAATATCCATCATGTACCAGTTGAAAACAATGCCGGGAAATTCTCAGGGTTGCTTACCTGGACTCATCTGCAACATCTACAAAATGAGCAGGGCAGAAATGATGATCGAACAGTGGCGGAAATCATGAAAAAAAATGTATTGACTGTGAGGCCGGAAACAGGCATAATGGAAGCCATATCATTAATGAAACTAAATAAAATTGGGTGTTTGCCCGTGATTCAAGACCAGCAGTTGGTGGGTATTGTCACCATCAAAGATCTTGTCTATTACGATCATGACGAAAGTACACAGCAAGGCGCTTGACCAATCCATAGAAGTTGAACGGATAATTGGACATCTCCAGGGCGAAGAGTCTGGGCCAACCGTTGTTTTTATCGGAGGAATTCATGGAAATGAACCTGCGGGTATTTTTGCGTTGCTTAGGGTCTTTGAAGAGATGCGCAAGAAAAATATTCATATAAAAGGCCATGTGTATGCCCTCAGCGGAAATCTCTGGGCGCTGGAAAGAGGCGAACGGTATCATCAACAAGATCTGAACCGCTTATGGACAAGCGATAAGATGAATGGACTACTGGACGGCAACCTCGAATTATGGAATGAGGATATATCACAGCAGGTAGATATTTACAAAACCATAAAGAAAATACTGGCTGCCGAGTCAGGGCCATTCTATTTTTTGGATCTGCACACTACTTCAGGTGAAACTATACCTTTTCTTACGGTGAATGACAGTCTGCTAAACAGGAAGGTTGCATTGCAATACCCGGTTCCAATCATTCTGGGTATTGAGGAATACCTGGAAGGTCCATTGTTAAGCTACATCAACGAATTGGGCTTTGTCGCATTTGGTTTTGAAGGCGGCCAACACGATGATCTTTCTTCGATTGAAAATCATATTTCGTTTATCTATCTATCGTTGTTAATCGCAGGGGTCATTGATAGGACCAATATCGATTATAATCGGCATTTTGAATTGCTGGCCAGGAATACTTTTGGCCGTCAACACATTTATGAAATAAACTCGCGTTACGAGGTAAAGGAAGCGGAGAAATTTACGATGAAGCCGGGGTTCACTAATTTTCAATGGGTATTGAAAGGTGAAGAGATCGCCATTAGCAACGGAGAAAAGGTATGCGCCTCCGGTCGAGGGCAGATATTAATGCCGCGATACCAGGTGCAGGGTAACGATGGTTTCTTTTTCATTCGCAGGATATCTCCCTTTTTTCTAACCTTGTCAGCATCACTTCGCAAAATTCGTTTTGATCGTGTACTTCCTTTGTTGCCCGGTATTCGATGGACATCCGGCAAGCGGGATGAGCTGGTTGTTAACCGAAAAGTTGCCTGGTTATTTACTAAAAAATTTTTCCATTTGCTGGGATACCGATCAAGACAAGTTGGCGAAACGCATCTTCTTGTGAAGCACCGTGAGGCAGTATCGTTGAATGGGAGTTTTAAGAAACATGACTAGTACTGCTAACAACACAATTGGTTTGGAACAATCATAAACACGCAGAGTATGAATATCAAATTCCTGAATACGTTCAGGTTGCTAAAAGAAAAGGAGAACTTCGATGTGGTGCGTGCTAATATCGAAAAGGACGCTGAGTTCTATGGTACCAATCTTTGGGTTCTTTTTTTCGCCATCCTGATTGCCTCTCTAGGCCTGAACATCGACTCTACCGCCGTCGTTATCGGAGCAATGCTCATTTCACCACTGATGGGACCAATTGTTGGGGTAGGAGCCGGACTGGCAATCAATGACGTTGCCTTGTTGCGAAAAGCATCGGTGAATTATGCTTTTGCCGCTGGTGTTGGATTGGTGGCTTCAACGATTTATTTCCTGTTGACGCCAATTGACGATGCCCATGCTGAAATTTTATCACGGACATTACCGACTGTTTACGACGTACTCATTGCGTTGTTTGGGGGCTTTGCAGGAATTATTGCTATTTCCAGTAAGTATAAGGGGAATGTGATACCAGGGGTGGCTATCGCAACCGCGCTAATGCCACCACTTTGTACGGCAGGGTATGGGCTGGCCACATGGCAGTTGCAGTATTTTCTGGGTGCCTTTTATCTGTATCTTATCAATAGTGTATTCATAGCTTTGGCTACGTTTATTACAGCCTACCTGCTTAAATTTCCCAAAAGAAAACATGAGGATCCGGTGGTCGAAAAACGGGAAAGGATTATTATCTGGACAGTAATTGTTCTTACGTTAATTCCGAGCATCTATTTGGCTTTCAATATCGTAGCGCAGAAGAAATTCACTGAACAATCAAATCAATTTATTGATGCTGAGTCAAATTTTACAAATGACTATTTGCTGAGTCGGAACATTGACCCTAAAAAGAAGACAATTACGCTCACCTACGGTGGCCAACAAATTACCGAAGCGCAAATCGCTGATCTTAGAAGAAAGTTGAAATACTATGACCTTACGGATGTTACACTTGAAGTTAAACAGGGATTTGCATTCTTGCAGGAAATTAAACAGGACAGTAAATACGACGAGAAGATAAATCAGATAGGTCTTGCCTTGCAAAAAAATGAGGAGGCCAGAGAGGCGCTACAAAGGCAATTGGATAGCGTCAGTAGTCAACAAAAGTTAGTAAGTGTACAGATTTACAACGAATTGAAGGTGCAATACCCTCAATTGACTGAAGCGATAATTCAACCTGTATTGGTAAACAGCGATTCAATACCAGAATCTTATCCTGCTTATTTAGTCTTGCTGCACATTCCTAATGGGCTGAAGAAAGACGAAAAAGAAAAGGTTGAGGCCTGGCTGAAGGTGCGATTGATGAATAGTAAAATAACCCTCATTGTTCAACCTGGTCAGGAACCGCTAAGGGGTAGGTAGCCGCTAGTTCTGCCGATGGGGAATCCTATGGGCAAGAATTTTAAAGTCATTGTAAGTGTAAGTAAGCGATAGCAACGATAGCAAATGGAATGGACCATAATGCTGGGAAAACATCTCAAAGGTTATATCCTTGCCCAAAATGGGGCAACCCTCAAGCTCTACGTTGATGCAAGCCTTGCACCTTTCCTGGAACTGGAGACAGCGCCGCAAACCTATTGTTGGAATTCGGGGGTAACAGGACTACGCAAGTATTTCAAGCAGCAGCACGTTTAGTTGAAAGCTCACGGTGCTAGGTCACCGGACTGCGCTCAATTTCCTTAAGATTTTCCAACTTCTTGTTTCGAAGAAATCCATTGATATCCTCAAAGTGCTCCTTGATTCGTTTATGGCCGAATTCAAATACTTTGTTGGCGAGGCCGTCCAGAAAATCCCTGTCGTGCGATACCAGGATCAGGGTTCCATCAAAAGCGCGCAATGCATCTTTTAAAATATCTTTAGTCTTGATATCCAGATGGTTAGTTGGTTCATCGAGAATTAAAAGATTAACAGGCTGCAAGAGCAATTTTAGCATGGCCAGCCGTGTTTTTTCACCGCCGGACAGCAGTTTTACTTTCTTGTCAATAGCCTCGCCACTGAACATAAAGGCGCCTAGCAAATCTCTTATTTTGGTTCTTATATCACCTTCCGCAACCTGTTCAATTGTCTGAAAAACAGTCAGATCCTCGTCCAGCAAGGAAGCTTGATTTTGCGCAAAGTAACCGATCAGGGCGTTGTGCCCAAGTTGCATTTTTCCCTCGTAGTCGATCTCTCCCATAATCGCTTTTACCAGGGTGGACTTTCCCTCTCCGTTTTTCCCAACAAATGCTACTTTCTCACCGCGCGCAATAGTGAGTGATGCATCGTGGAAGACGATGTGTTCGCCGTACCGTTTGGTTAAACCTTCAATTATGACAGGATAGTTGCCGGAGCGGGGGGCGGGAGGAAACTTCAGATTAAGCGCTGAGGAGTCCACCTCGTCTACTTCAATGATCTCTATTTTTTCCAACATTTTTACCCGCGACTGCACTTGCAATGTCTTCGAGTAAGTGCCTTTGAATCGATCAATAAATTGCTGAATATCAGCTATTTGTTTTTGTTGATCATCAAATTGCTTTTGCTGTTGTTCCCGTCTTTCCTTGCGCAACTGCAAATAGTGGGTGTAGTTGGTTTTATAATCATAGATCCGCCCCATGGTTACTTCGATGGTGCGGTTGGTGAGATTATCAACAAAGGTCTTATCATGGCTGATGACAATTACCGCTTTTGCGTTATTGATCAGAAAGTCCTCCAGCCATTGTATGGATTCAATGTCCATATGATTTGTAGGCTCATCCAGTAGAATGAGGTCGGGCTTTTGCAAAAGTATTTTTGCCAATTCGATACGCATGCGCCATCCGCCACTAAATTCCTGCGTCGGTCGATTGAAATCGGATCGCAAAAAACCCAATCCCAGGAGTGTCTTTTCTATCGCCTCATCATAATTGATCTCTTCGATGGAATAGTACTTCTCACTTAATTCAGATACCTGTTCAATGATTTTCGAGTATTCATCCGACTCATAATCGGTTCGGATTTCCAACTGGATGTTGAGTTCGTCCATTTGTTTTTTCATATCCAGTATTTTTCCGAAGGCTTTGGAAGCCTCTTCAAATACGGTAGCATTGTCCTTGGTGAGCAGGTGCTGTGGTAAATAGGATATGATAGCGTCGCTGGGTGCGGATACTTTTCCCCGGGTGGGCTTGCTGACGCCTGCAATAATCTTTAGTAGCGTTGATTTTCCTGCGCCATTTTTGCCCATCAGGGCAATGCGGTCATTTTCATTGATGTTAAAGGTAATATCACTAAAGAGTGCCGAACCGTTAAATTCTACTGTAACTGCGTCAACTGAAATCATGGAATCAAAAATAAGGGGGCAAAGATATTACTATTCCACAAAGGAAGAAATACCAGGTCTACCCCCGACTGCCTTACGTTTAGCGAACGGATTAGCTTACTGATTATTCACTTCTTAACGATCGTACCGGATTAGAGGTTGCCGCCTTGATGGATTGATATCCCATGGTAAGCCATGCAATGAGGAACGCAAGTGCACCAGCCGTTACATATACAAGAATGCCAATCTCAACCTTGTAGGTATAGTTCTTCAACCACCAGTTCACTGCAAACCAGGCCAATGGACTGGCGAGTACAAAAGCGATGATGATCAGCTTTCCAAACTCTTTTGAGAGTAAGAGCACAATACTGCTTACCGATGCACCCAACACTTTGCGTATTCCGATTTCCTTTGTGCGTTGCTCAGCCGTAAAGGCTGTAAGTGCAAAGAGTCCAAGACTGGCAATGATGATGGCCAAACCGGCAAATACACCAAATGTCTTACCGAGACGTTGCTCATTGTTGTACATGCGGCTAAAGTCTTCATCGAGGAAGGAATAGAGAAACGGTTGCCCGGGTGCCATCGCTTTCCAGGTTTTTTCTATGGATTGGATCACATCCTGCGTTTCTTTGGCTTCAAATCTAAACGCAATGCTACCATTACTTTTTCCGAGATATAATCCTAATGGTGTAATGTTTTCTTTCAGGGATTCAAAATGAAAATCCTCCACAATGCCAACGATCGTATAGGATTGAATGGAATTGAGGTCCGGTGTGCCATCGGGTCCCGTTCCGGTAAAAGTTGATATCTTTTTCCCCAGTGGATCACCCATAAAACCAAATTGTCTGATGGCCGATTCATTCAATACGACGGCCGATGAGTCGGATAGGAAATCTGCTGAAAAGAAGCGACCTGTTTTTATTCTCATACCCAGGGTTTTCACATAGTCCTGGTCAACACGCCAGGTCTGCAGTCCGACCATATTTTCCTGCGTAGGTTGGCTGCCTTCGGGCCAATGTGTGTTATCGCTTCGCCATGACTGGACTGGGAGGAACCCTGAAATGGTTCCACTGAGGATGAAACTATTTTTAAGTACTTCGTTTTTGAAGGATTGCATATTATCCTGCAAGGCATATGCATCCTGAATAACGATGACCTGATCTTTTTCAAAGCCAATTTTCTTATGCTGAATGTAACTCAGTTGTCGGTAGACTGTGATGGTGCCGATCACCAGGAAAATAGAAATCACAAATTGAAATACAACCAGCGCGCTACGTATAAAACCGCTTTTCATACCCAATGACACGTTCCCCTTCAATACATTTGCCGGTTTAAACGCGGACAAAAAGAAGGAGGGGTACAAACCAGCCAGCATACCAATCACCAGCGCCGCACCCAGAATGAGCAGATAAAAACTAACTGTTGATAATGGAAGAAATAGTGTTTTCTGCACAAGGTCATTGAATACGGGTATAAAGAGATAGGCAATAGCGATAGCAAGCACAAAAGAGAAGAGGCTCAATAGAATCGACTCCATCAAAAATTGTCTAATCAGGTGTGACCGGAGCGATCCCATAACTTTCCTTACGCCAACCTCCTTCGCGCGGTTGGACGAACGTGCGGTGGAGAGGTTCATGAAGTTGATGCATGCAATAACCAAAATGAACATCGCTATTGTTGCGAATAGGTATACGTACGTAATATTGCCATTAGCACGAATTTCGGCCGTAAGATCCGAATGCAGATGAATATCCGTTAGTGGCATTAAGGTGTACTCCAGCTTATTGCCGGAAGCTTCAAATTTTTCCAGGGTGAATTCTCCCCCTAATATTTCGGCAGCTTGCGGACCAATATATTTCAATACCAACCCTGGTAGTTTGGACTCGAATGCTTTAGCGTCCGTACCTTCTTTGAGCAGTACATATGTCTGAAAATTGTTGCTCAGGAAGTTGGAACTCTTAGCCTCATCCAATCCGCTTAACGAGATGAGAATGTCAAAAACAAAGTGACCTGTTTGTGGCATATCCGCATACACAGCCGTCACTTTCATCGGTGTGTCATTGTCCATGATCAACGTTTGACCAAGCGCGCTTTTTTCAGGAAAGAATTTTGATGCGATGTTTTGACTTATAGCAATTGAATTCGGTTCTTTCAGTGCTGTATTTGGATTGCCTTCCAGTACCGGCACGGTGAATATCTTGAAGAACGTGCTGTCTGCCCAGATCACGTCATTTTCTTTTATGTTATCCGCTGTTTCGCTCTTCTTGACCAGATAGGAACCTCTGCTCCTGAAACGCATGGCGGATTCCACCTCGGGGTAATCTTGTATTAAGGTTTCCGCCAATGGTGCCGGGGCCACTGCCAGCTTATAGTGATTGCCGCCAAACTTGATTTCGCCATTAACGCGGTAGATGCGATCGGCTTTCTCGTGATGTTTGTCATAGCTCAGTTCGTTGATCACAAAGAGAACGATGACCAAACAGGCGGCAACACCTGTAGCCAATCCGGCGACGTTAATGAACGTGTAAAAGCGTTGCTTCGTTAGATTGCGCATGGCAATGATAAAATAGTTCTTAAGCATATTCTTGGGCTTTTGATTTTCGAACTGTATGGTTTGTTTTTGCGTTTCACGCAACCCTGAAGTGTTACCGAATGATTTTAATACTTCGTGATACGCATCGATAAAGCGGGCACCCCTAAGCATTCGCGCTTCGACGGCAGAACAGACGTGATCTATCATTTCATCCTCAAGGCTCTCCAACACCAGTCCACGATAGCACAAGTCCTTTTTGATATGGCCGATATGATCGTTTGTAAGTTGCGACATTATTGTGCCATTCTCACGTGTAAAACAGCCGACATCGTTTTTATAAAATCAACAAATTCATTGACGCGATCTTTCGCCTGCGCCTTTCCATCTGGAGTGAGTGCGTAATATTTCCGCACCCGTTTGCCAATGTTGACCACCTCAGTCCTCAACAATCCCTCTGCTTCCAACCGGTGAAGGGTGGGATAAAGAGCTCCTTCAGTAAGCAAAATCCGGTTTTCGGACAACTCTTTTACCAGGGTTGTGATTTCGTATCCATACATCTTTCCATTGTCTTTCAGCACTTTAAGTACAATAGTTTGAAGCGTACCTTTCAGAAGTTCAGATGAGTGCATAACGATTAATACATAAGTGATTTATGTATTAGACTGTTAATCCAGGAATAAGGTTGCGTTTGGAACGGTCTTTTTTTGATTAACGATGAGCCACCCATAACCCAATTTGGGTACCAGCGGCCAACGTCAGGATAGCGGGAAAGGCAGATCTGCGGCGCCCCGGCATTTGCCTTTCATGCCGGATTATCGCCGACCCTTGAATTTATGTACCATAGGCATAGGGTTGGACTTCGGTCTGTACCATTTTTAGGTAAGAACCACTAGGAGACAATGCATAAAGCCTTAGATTTGCGACTTTGACCACTTCTCCATCATGAAAAAAGCAATAATGATTATCGCCGGCGTGGGCATGGCGATTTGTTTCAATGCCTGCAATACGAATACCGGTTCTGAAGAAGGTGCATTTCCCACGGATTCTGTTTCGATTGCCTTGGGTAAAGCGGCGTTTATGCAGGATTGCAGCTCCTGTCATAATTTCAGAGCGGATGGCATCGGACCACAATTGGGTGGACTTACGACATTTGCATCAGCTGAATGGATTAGGAATTTCATAAAAGATCCTAAGTCGATCATTGAATCTGGCGATACGCTGGCCGCCAAGCATTACAACAAGTTCAAAACCATCATGCCCTCCTTCGCGCACTATACAGAAGAAAAAGTTAATGGTATCCTTGCCTTCCTGAATACAAACAAGAAGGCTCCCAGTACGTTGGGCGTGGATGATCCGAACGCACTGAGAAATCCTATACCGGAACCAATTCCGATGTCGGACCTGGTCGTGAACCTCGAACTTGTTGCGCAAATACCACCATCCAGCGAAGAAAATCCATTGACCAGGATTGCAAAGTTGTCTTTCCAGCCCATTACCGATAAAATATTTGTGATGGACCTTCGCGGTAAACTGTATTATTTAAACGAAGGCGAGCCCGAAGTATACATGGATATGGCCAAATTGAAGCCCAACTTCATCCATCAACCTGGCCTGGGCACCGGTTTTGGAAGTTTTGCATTCCACCCTGAGTTTTCGAAAAACGGACTGCTGTATACCACACATACCGAACCGCCCGGTTCTGCAAAGGCGGATTTCGGATATCCTGACTCTATTAAAGTTACTTTACAGTGGGTGCTGTCAGAATGGAAGACAAACCAACCCGGCGGATTCCCATTTGTGGGAGAAAGTCGTGAACTCTTCCGTATAAATATGGTCACCGGTATTCATGGTATGCAGGAAATCACTTTTAATCCCCTTGCAAAACCTGGTGATGCCGACTATGGCTTGCTCTATGTTGGCATTGGCGATGGGGGTAGTGCCGAAAGTGGTTTTCCTTTCCTCTGCAACAGCCCGGAGAACATATGGGGCGCCGTTATTCGGATTAATCCGCGTGGCACCAATAGCCTAAATGGGCACTATGGTATTCCAGCTACAAATCCATTTTCGGGAAGCGAAAATGAAAATATACGCAAGGAGATTTATGCCCATGGATTCAGAAATCCACATCGTATAGCCTGGAGCAGAAAAGGGGAAATTTTCGTCTCGAATATCGGACATCAAAACATAGAGTCTCTGTACATCATCAGTCCAGGTGCCGATTGTGGCTGGCCTGTCCGTGAGGGTACCTTTGTGATCGACCCGTCCCAGAATATGTGGAACATCTATCCACTTCCGCCGGATGACGCAAAGAACAATTTCACTTATCCGGTTGCAGAATATGATCACGACGAGGGTAATGCAATTGCCGGTGGATTTGAATATTGGGGAAAAGCTTTGCCCGCACTGGTTGGGAAATTTGTCTTTGGCGATATTGTTAAAGGCAGGTTGTTTTATGTTGAAATGAAAGATCTGAAAGTAGGAAGCCAGGCACCCATTAAGGAATGGCAGATAACGCTCAATGGAGTTCCCAAAACGCTCACCGCGTTGTGTGGCGCTGACAAGGTCGACGAACGCTTTGGTATTGACAGGCATGGAGAACTTTACATAACCACCAAACCCGATGGAAAGGTTTATAAGCTTGTAAGTGCAAATCAACCATAGAAGAAATAGGTATGCTAACTTAGGATACTAGCAAGGGTGGGTTCTAAGATTTCATTATTATCCCTTACCGAAGAGACATATGACATTTTTAAAAGTATCTGCCGTAGGGAAGCGAGGCGAAGGGGATTTTGCATTACGCAATATTACATTCTCGCAACGCAGGAGGCAGAAGATCGCTATTGTCGGGGAAACCGGCTCCGGTAAAAGCACACTCCTTAAAATTATAGCAGGACTTCTTCAGCCCGACACTGGTGATGTATTTTTTGATCATGACAAGGTTAAAGGACCATTGGATATGCTTGTCCCAGGCCATCCCAGCATTGGCTACGTATCACAGGACTTCGAGCTGCCTAAGCACTTGAGCGTTGGCCAGGTCCTAAGCTATGCGAATTCGCTTTCTGCGGACAAGGCGGCTACTATATACAGTGTCTGTCGGATCGATCAACTGTTGGCGCGAAAAACGGATGCCCTGTCGGGTGGCGAAAGACAACGCATTGCTATTGCCCGTACGCTAACCACGGCTCCCGAACTTATTCTCCTGGACGAACCATTTTCTAATTTGGACAGGGTTCATAAAGGTATTTTGAAATCGGTCATACTGGATCTGAGTAAAACACTTAAAATTTCCTGCATACTCATTTCGCATGAACCGGCAGACATTCTTCCTTGGGCAGATAGAATCTTGATATTGAAAAATGGTGAATTGGTGCAGCAAGGGGCACCTGAAAAAATATACAGACAACCCATTAACGCCTATGCGGCAGGACTCTTTGGATCTTACACCGCGCTTGATTCAGCAAGTGAGTTTCTGTTCCGGCGGGGTGGTTCCGTCAAAAAATCAAAACAGGTATTTCTACGACCTGACAACTTTGAGTTGGTGTCGAAGCGAAGTAAAGGTATTCCTGGCAGGGTAAAAGAAATACAATATTTCGGAACCCACTACGAACTGCAGGTTGAATGTTCAGAAGGTGTAGTCACCGTCAGAACAAATTCTGGTAAAAAGACCGATGGGGACAGGGTTTACGTTTCCATTGCCCAGAAACCTGGTTTGTTATCCCGGTAGCCGCGGTAAATTGATGCCATGCCCATGAAATCGATTTGGAACGCTATTAAGTTGGCGACCAATCGCATCGAATTGTGCCGCTTGGTAATTTTTAAAGAAACTTCTTTTGGCCGGTTGGATTTCACTTGCTAATATGGATTGAATAGTAGTTAATTTGATGTTTAACAAAATTGTTAAACAGTATAGACAATGCGGACTGAAGAAGCTTTAACCGAGAAGTTGATCAAGGAGAAGGCCAGGATCCTGTTCTTCCAAAAAGGGTTATTGGATGCTACTACGCAGGAAATAGCCGACGAGGCTGGTGTCAATCGTGCATTGATACATTACTATTTCCGCTCGCGTGAGCAGATGCTGGAGACATTGCTGGACGAAACCTTGTTGGAGAAGAAGGAAAAGGTGCGCAGTATACTTGTATCAAATCTTCCATTCAGAGAAAAGATCGCTTGCTATATCAATGCGCTTGTGGACTATGGTCTTGCATATCCGTACCTCGATAATTTTATCATTAGTGAAACTGCAAGACATCCAGAGAAAATAAGGATTTTCTGTTCCAGGGACAGAATCAAATCCAGCGACCTCATCCGGGAGCAACTTGCAGAAGAAATTGCAAATGGAAAAATCGCCAACATATCACCGGAGCATTTCATGGTGAATTTGTCAGCACTATGCAATTATCCTTTATTGGCAAAATCTGTCTTGCAGACGATTCACGGAATGACCGATGTTGCTTACAGGAAATTCCTGAATGAGCGAAAACGGGTTATTTTCAGAACCATATTTAACGAAGAGATGCCACAACATCTTGCGAATACGGAATTAACGAAAAACAGATTATAAGATTCTCAACCATGTTTTCTTTCCCCAATACACTATTAGCATTATACTGGATCTCTCTAGCAACGCTCTTACTTCCCCAGATGTTGTGTGCGCAAACCACCGCTACACCCGACAGCCTTGTGCAAGAGGCTACGTTGGACAAGGTAGTGCAATATGCCTTAAAACACCAGCCGGCTGTTCAGCAGGCTGAAATCGACGAGGAGATAACCAACAAGATTATCAAAGGTAAACTGGCGGATTGGTTTCCACAGATCAATTTTAACTATAACTATCAGCACTTTCCAGACCTTCAAACAGCAGTTTTTAACGGTACAGTTATTAAACTTGGAGTCGACAACACCTCATATGCACAATTCACAGCTTCCCAGACTATTTTTAATCGTGATGTTTTGCTTGCCGCGAAAACAGCCTCTAAAGTGCGGGTACAAGCAATGCAGAATACCAGTCGAAGTAAGATTGACGTCGTAGTGAACGTTACCAAAGCATTCTACGACGTGCTGGCTACAGCCCAACAAATAAAGGTTAGTGAAGAGTCGATTGCCCGGCTACAGCAAAGCCTGAAGGATTCATACAGCAGATATTCCAGCGGTGTGGCCGATAAGACGGATTACAAACGGGCTACTATTTTGTTGGGAAATGCTCAGGCATCACTCAAATCGAACGTGGAATTACTGAAGTATAAACAGGCTTACCTGAAGACGCTGATGGGGTATCCGGAGACGCAAGACCTACCACTGCAATATGATACGTTGGAAATGGAAACACAAATAGAAATTGATACGTTGCAGGAGATTAACTATTCCACGCATATCGATTATAAAATTCTCTATATGCAGAAGGAATTGCAGAATGCCAATGTTAAATATAGCAATTGGGCTTTTTTGCCTTCGCTTAATGCTTATGGCAACTACAACCTGAACTATCAGAACAATACTTTCAGGGAACTTTACGACAAGCGATTTCCGTATTCTTATGTCGGGGTGACGATGGCGTTTCCGATATTTCAGGGCGGAAAACGAATCTCCAGAATTCAGCAAGAAAAGCTGTCCAATGAACGCATTGATGTAAGCCTGGTCAATTTACAAAACATGCTGAAGACGGAATATACACGCGCGCTTGCTGCATATAAGAGTAATCTCAGGAACTACCTCACGCAGCGGGAAAATGTAGCCCTGGCTAATGAAGTATATGATATTATCCAACTCCAGTACCGCAATGGTGTGCGCGCATATCTCGATGTGACTGTAGCTGAAAGCGACTTGCGCACTACACGCATAAATTATTTTAACTCTCTTTACCAGGTTTTGGCCAGTAAAATGGATGTACTCCGTGCTCTTGGTCAGATTCCGTATTAATTTGAAACGCCAACTATTATGCCTGTGAAAAACATATGCTTTATTACATTCTTTCTGGTGATTGCTTGTGGAAAAAATGATCAACGCGCGATGCAGGGGCCACCACCGGTTTCCGTAACGGTGGAACAAATAAACAAAACCGCGGCAGCCTACTACGACGAATACCCTGCTATCGTGAAGGCGTTGAATGAAGTGGAACTTCGCCCCCAGGTGAACGGCTATATTACCGGCATCCATTTCAAGGAGGGGGCCCGCGTTCGAAAGGGACAAAAGCTATACTCCATAGATCAGCAACAATCGGCAGCTACATACCAGCAGGCGTTGGCTAATTTACAGGTACAGGAAGCAAATTTGGTAAAAGCGAAACAGGATGTCGAACGCTACCGTGAGTTGGACAAAAGTGATGCCATAGCCAAGCAACAGGTAGATTATGCAGAGGCAGCCTTCGCGGCAGCACAGCAACAAGTAGAAGCGGCAAAGGCCACGGTTAAGAGTGTGCAGACAAATGTGAGATACGCTACCATTGTGGCTCCGTTTGATGGGACGATAGGAATTTCATCGGTACGACTTGGTGCTTCTGTTAGCCCAGGACAAACGTTGTTGAATACGATTTCTTCAGACGACCCGATGGGTGTAGACATTACGGTCGACCAACGTGAGATATTCAGGTTCTTGCAATTGGCAAAGAACCCTGACCTGGCAAAAGCTGATTCAACGTTCCGCCTCTTTGTCGGGGGACAGTTGTATCCTGCCAGCGGGAAGATCAGCATCATTGATCGGGCAGTTGATCCACAAACTGGAACGATCAAAATGCGGATTGTTTTCCCTAATCCTGACCACACATTGCGTTCAGGAATGAGTGGAACACTTCATGTGCTCTCAACAGTACAAAAAGCAGTGCTGGTTCCTTATAAAGCCGTCACGGAAATGCTCGGTGAATTCTACGTCTATGTCGCCGATAGCGGGAAAGTTTCACAAAGAAGGGTGGACCTGGGTAAACAAATAGGTAAATCGGTAATCATCGCAGAAGGGTTGGAGGCAGGAGAAACGGTCGTTACTGAAGGTGTCCAAAATCTGCGCAATGGTTCTGCCATCAGTGTAGCGCTACCAGCAGGAGCAAAACAATAAAATGCATCAATCTATTCTTCTATACTGAACCAAAATGATAGCAGACGTTTTTATAAAAAGACCTGTCACCGCAATTGTCATCTCCATCGTGATCGTGTTTGTTGGATTGATTGCGATGAGTACGTTGCCCATTTCACAATATCCTAACATAACTCCGCCGACAGTTTCCATAAATGGAAATTTCTTGGGGGCAGATGCCCAGACCGTTGAGCAAACTACGACTACCGCGATTGAATCACAAGTGAACGGCACACCCGGGATGGCCTACATATCGAGCAACAGCACAAACAATGGCACAAGTGGTATTACGGTAACCTTTGATATCGGGACCGATATTGATATCGCCGCGCTGGATGTGCAAAATCGTGTAGGTATAGCGGAACCATCACTGCCCGAAATCGTAAGAAGGCTTGGCTTAACGGTTCGCAAGGCCAATCCCAGTTTCTTTCTTATCCTGGGGCTCTATTCACCTAACGGCACACATGATTCACCATTTATTGGAAATTATATAAACATCTATATGCGGGATCCATTGCGCCGCGTCAAGGGTGTGGGTGATATTATTTCATTTGGTGACGAATTCAGTATGCGCATCTGGTTAGATCCGGAAAAGCTTGCCAGCCTGGGTATTAGCCCTGCGGAGGTAAATGCAGCACTCCAGGAACAAAATCTCCAGATTGCCGCCGGATCGATTGGCGGAAACCCACAGCCCTCTGCACAGGCGTTTGAATACAACGTGCTCACCAACAGCCGTATCAACCAGGTAGAAGATTTTGAAAACATCATTGTTCGTACCAACCCCGCACAAGGGAATATGGTGTATCTCAAAGATATTGCGCGGGTAGAACTGGCAAAATTCAATTACAGTACATACCCCTTTGCCTTTGATAAGGAAGCTGCTTTCATGTTAATTAACCTGGCCCCAGGCGCCAATGCCCTGGAAACAAATGAACTTGTTACGAAAGAACTTGAAAGGCTGAAGAAATCATTTCCAAATGACCTCGATATTGTGGTGCCAGTGGAAACGACTTCCGTAGTGACTACTTCTATAAGAGAGGTAGTGATCACGTTGTTGGAAGCGTTAGGCCTGGTGGTACTGGTGGTGTTTCTGTTCTTGCAAACCTGGCGTGCAACGCTCATCCCCATTTTAGCAATTCCGGTATCCTTAATAGGTACTTTCATTTTCTTTATACCCTTTGGCTTTACGATCAATACCCTCACGCTTTTTGCGTTTGTGTTGTCTATCGGTATTGTCGTGGACGATGCAATCATCGTCGTGGAGGCAATCCAGCATAATATGGATTTTGAAAAACTATCTCCAAAAGAGGCTACGATTAAAGCCATGAAAGATATCTCTGCGCCCGTGGTTGCCATAGCCCTTATTCTTGCAGCTGTTTTTGTACCGGTAGGATTCATCCCTGGTTTGGTGGGTAAATTGTATCAACAATTTGCCATCACAATTGCGGTATCTGTTTTGATCTCGGCTTTCGTTGCGCTGTCACTAACGCCTGCGCTGAGCATGCTCATGTTAAGACCAGCAAAAGTAAATTTACGTGAGAACTTCCTCGAAAAGTTTTTTCACCGGTTTAATCATTGGTTTGAAAAAGCAACAGGAACGTATGCGAAACAGGTTAAGAAATGGATTGGCAATGCGCGATATGTGGTAGTGATGATGGTCTGTCTGGTTGTAGGGTTGTTTTTTCTTTTTAAAAACAAACCCACAGGGTTTATTCCCACTGAGGATGAGAAGCGCGTATTTGTGACCTATGAAATGGCAGAAGGCACTTCAACAACACGTAGTGTTGAAATGCTGCTAGAGCTTCAGAAAAGGATAAGAAGCATTCGAGCAGTGGACGTTGTCGGCGCTGTGGCTAGCTTTAACGTCCTGACTTTTTCCAGCAAGTCCAATACGGGAACTATGTTTGTTTCGCTCAAGCACTGGGACGATCGTGATCTTGAAACAGAAAGTGTTCCAAAAGTGATGGAAGAAATCCAAAGGTTAACCGCAGATATTAAGGAGGCGCGGATTCTAGTTATTTCCCCACCGGCAATTCCTGGTATTGGACGATCTTCTGGATTTACATTTGAACTGCAACAGACCACAAGCACGGATGATATTCTACAGTTTGAGGCTGTGCTGCGAAAATTTTTAGGCGCCGTAAACCAGCGTCCTGAAATCGCGATGGCATATTCGTTCTTTACGGCAAAAACACCTGGCTACCAGATTGATGTTGATAAAGAGAAAGCTAAAAAATTAGGTATTTCCGTTGCTGAAGCATACAGTACATTGTCAACATTGCTGGGGAGCAGTTATGTTAATGATTTTAATATCTATGGCAGAAACTTTCGTGTCGTCGCACAAGCCGATACACTCTTCAGAAGGAACGTAGATGATATTGGAAAATATCGTGTGCGGAACAGCGCCGGGAATATGGTTCCGCTCAGTGCCATAATCACCTCAACACTTGTAGAAACGCCCGCCATGATTAACCATTATAACTTGTATCGTTCGGCTGAAATTCTGGGTGCAGCTAAACCAGGGTATAGCAGTGGCCAGGCCATCGATGCGCTGAGAGAAGTCGCGGAGCAGGCGCTGCCGGCAGGATATAGCTACGAATTTGGCGGTATGAGCAGGGAAGAAATCCAAGCGGGTAGCAACCGAGGACTGATTTTCGCGATCTCCATCATATTCGTTTTCTTATTTCTGGCTGCGCTGTATGAAAGCTGGTCTGTGCCATTTTCGGTTTTGTTTGCCGTTCCGATTGGTGCATTCGGCTCAATTCTAACCCTGACGTTTCTACCCAACCTAACGAATAACATTTATGCGCAGATTGGTTTGATTACACTTATCGGACTGGCAGCAAAGAACGCAATCCTCATTGTTGAGTTTGCCAAAGACCGTGTAGACCGCGGGATGGAAATAGTGGCCGCCACGCTGGAGGCTATACAACTTAGATTGCGCCCCATCATTATGACATCATTGGCCTTTATCTTTGGCGTCCTTCCATTGGCATTTGCTTCCGGTGCAGGTGCCGAAGCACGGAAGACAATTGGTTGGACTGTAGCAGGGGGGATGCTGGCTGCAAGTTCGCTGGCAATCTTTGTAGTGCCGGTGCTTTTTGTGTTGATTACAAAATTTGCCTATCGGAATGAGCTGAAACAACACAAGTAGTAGCCTTCATTCTCCTTCCCTCGCTCAGCAGCAAACCCAGCTGAAAAAGTCCTACATCGAACAGTATAGTTTCATTCCGGACATTAGGAATGGCTGCTGGAGATCAATCGCGACTGTAAGCGCAAAAAGATGTTGGTTTTGATAAGGATCAACTTGTAGTTATTGATATTAACAGTGGTAGCGTTAGATGTCAATTTCGGACCAGCTATCGTTCACTGACAGCCGCTTACGCAAGTCCCTTAAATGCACTGCGGCAAGAATAGTTTTGAACAAAATACCTCCCATTGATTAAATTCCTCTCACGCGAAAATTACTTTCGTGCGCACCTTCAAACTCTGACCTGTAGGGGCATCTGCAGTTGGACGTTATTTCCAAGGCAATGACTCCAGCGCTAGAAAAGATGATGATATCGATTGTACTATGAAAGAAACTTCCATACAGAGTTTTATCGAACTTAAACCGATCTGGTAAGCTCACGGAAGTAACTTCCGCGCAAGAAATGGCGTTGGGATTTTTGGATCTAAAAAATACTTCTACATCTTTTCCCTTTCAGGTTCTCTCATCTATTTATTAGATTTGGTAGCTTCAACCCGAATCACACGGGCTGTATCTCACCCACATGGACCAAATCATTGCGCATCTCAGGCAAAGTATCGCCGACGAAGTATTCTCCAAGGAGGAACGAAAAACGTTAAGAACCCTGCTAACGGATAGAGCCCTGCGTGAGGATCAGCTAACCTCCTTGCGAACTAAAATATTTGAATTGGCAAGTGAAAAGGTTAATGACTCAAATTTTCGATTCATTATCGAATGGGTTAAGAATGTGAACAGCGCGCTTGTTGCCAGTACTGCGGACAAGTCGGATGCTTTTTTTAGTCCGGGAGACGCTTGTCGTGACACGATCATCAAACAAATCAACGGCGCCATTACACGAATCAAGATTTGTGTGTTCACCATCAGTGACGATCGCATAAGCCATGCCATTATGACTTCCCATAGAAAGGGGCTGGATATCAAAGTCATTACCGACAACGACAAGTCATTCGATATGGGTTCCGATGTGGGCCGATTGGCGCAAGCCGGGATCGCTGTAAAGATGGACAGCACGCCGAATCATATGCATCATAAATTTATGGTTGTGGACGACCGTGCGCTCATCACGGGCAGCTATAACTGGACGCAAAGTGCAGCCCGTTATAACCATGAAAATATTTTGCTCACCAAAGAAGGCAGGCTAGTGGATTCTTACCTGAAAGAATTCGATCAGTTATGGAAAGAGATGCAGTGGTATAATTAGCAGCTGCAAAATATTTTCATATTCACCGAACGTTAGCGTGGCTCAAATAGGGCTTGCTACCCGGATTAGTGATATAGACTTGCTTACACTGGAATATTTTAGTAAACTCGGTACGGAAACCGCTTAATAAATCAATTGAACATGAAAGGAAGAGAAGAAACACCCTCCAAAACAAGTCGCAGAAAGTTCATGCAGTATACCGGAGCCATGATCGGTGGTATGGCACTTCCAATAACACCACTTCAATCAGTATTTGCTGGCAATAATAATACTTTGAAAATAGGACTGATTGGCTGCGGGGGTCGGGGTGCAGGTGCAGCGAGCCAGGCATTGGCGGCGGATCCCAACTCGGTACTAACCGCCATGGGTGATGTATTCAGCGACCGGCTGGATGAATCGTTAGTGGCATTGCAGGAGTTATATCCCAATAGGGTGAAGGTAAACAAAGGTGACAGATATATTGGTTTTGATGCCTATCAAAAGGTTATCAATTCTGGTGTTGATATTGTATTGCTCGCTACGCCCCCAGCTTTCAGACCAGATCATATGGCAGCTGCTGTGGAAGCCGGGAAGCATACTTTTTGCGAGAAGCCTGTAGCCATAGACGCCCCTGGCGTTCGAAAAGTATTGGCCGCAGCAAAGCGTGCAAAAGAGAAGAACCTTTCGGTAGTATCCGGCCTTTGCTTCCGGTATGATAATCCAAAGCGTGAACTATTTAGCAAAGTCCTCGGTGGGGAGATTGGTGAAATTAAGACAATATCGACCATCCGCAACGGCGGACCATTATGGTCTAAACCAATGCAACCCGGCTGGACCGACATGGAATACAGATTGCGCAACTGGCTCTATTATACTTGGCTATCCGGTGACTTTATTACCGAGATGATGGTACACAGTTTGGATATGATGGCCTGGGCGATGGGCGACAAACCTCCTCTAAAAGCTACCGGTACAGGTGGCCGGCAGGTGCGCGTGGAGGAAATTTATGGAAATGCGTACGACCACTTCGCCATAGAATATGAGTATGAGCACGGTGTTCGGGGATATCACTTTAGCCGGCAGCAAGACGGTTGTTCCAATGTCAACAAAGTGGAAATAGCCGGTACATTGGGTAATGCCCTAATTGGCGGCGCTTCAGGGCATGAGATAACAGGCAAAAGCAAATGGGCATTTGAGGGAAAACGAAATGACATGTATCAAACCGAACATGATGAACTTTTTGCTTCCATCAGGAATAATAAACCCATAAACAACGGCGAATGGATGGCAACCAGCACCATGCTTGCAATCTTAGGTAGAATGGCAGCATATACCGGACAGACCATTACATGGGATGAGGCTATCAATTCAAATCAGGTCCTAGGCCCACCCGCTGATCAGTATAGTTGGGATTTAAAATGGCCTGGAAAAGAAGTCGCCCGGCCAGGCATCACCAGGCTTTTCTAGAATCTAACTTGACCGATCCGCTATTCCAGTCTAAAAACTCAGCATGAAAACAGTTTCTAAGGCAGTTTACGTTGTCATAATTGTTGTATCAAGCACCCTGGTATTGTGTGCACAGCAAGACCCTATGGTGTTTGGACACGCAATGGGGCTAAGTAGAATCACTACCAGTCCAGGGGAGAAGGAAATACCCTTACGCTGGTATAATGTAAATACAGAACCTGATACTTGGTCTGTGCGGCACGATATCTTGATGTGCACGGGCCAGCCAATTGGCGTGATGCGATCTGAAAAACAATTCGAAAATTTTATGCTGCACATTGAGTGGATGCATTTAGAAGCCGGCGGAAACTCCGGAATTTTTGTCTGGAGTACAGCCAAGCCCGGCGAAGAGAATCGGCTTCCCGATGGTATAGAAGTTCAGATGCTTGAACTGGATTGGGTGAATCTGCATAAACAGAATGGGGAAACACCACCAATAGCCTATGTGCATGGGGAGCTGTTCGGTGTCGGTGGAGTAAAAACTATTCCGGATAATCCCAGGGGTGAAAGGAGTAAGTCTATTGAAAACCTGTGCAAGGGAAAGGGAGAATGGAATACCTACGATGTAGTTTGCGTAGATGGCGTTGTGAAACTTTCTGTGAACGGAAAATTCGTGAACGGCCTTAGCAAGGCAACACAGAGGAAAGGATATATCTGCTTTGAATCGGAGGGAGCCCCAATACACTTCCGAAATCTTAAGATCGTTGAATTGCCACCGGGTTCTACTGCACAGTAGGAGGCCTTCTCAGATTGGAATGCTTTATAGCGAAGCAGCAAGCATTGATCAACTGCTTATTTGACTTGGGTCTGAATAGTCAAGGTGTTCCTTATCTCATGCTCGGGATGCTATTTTGGGATGCGCCAGCTTGTTGGCTGCAGCATGGCATTGCGGTAAAATGTCTATCATTGTCCTGCAAAGCGTAATAAAAATCATTGCGAAGTCACTTCTACCATTGGACTATTGCGTGCTTGTTAGCCAACAATAACCAATTGTTGTCGGGCATTGATTGTTAGCACGCGTAGAAGATTTAATCACCCATGGACAAGGTTAAGCACAGCAGTGCATTGATTATTTGGATTTTAGGGGCATTGGCAACGATCACGCCTTTTGCCATCGATCTATACTTGCCGGCATTCTCACAGATTGCCGCTGACTTTGGAACCACCACAGCTACCGTATCGCTTTCTGTTTCCAGCTATTTTGTTGGTATGGCCGTAGGGCAAATACTTTACGGCCCTTTGCTCGATCGTTTTGGCAGAAGGAAGCCATTATATGTAGGGTTAACAATCTTTATCATTACCAGCATGGGCTGCATGCTATCAAAGAACGTGGAGGTGCTCGTGACTTTTCGGTTCTTTCAGGCACTTGGCGGCAGCGTTGCATGGGTTGCTGCCGTTGCGATGGTACGCGATTTTTTTCCGGTGCAAGAAAGTGTCAGGGTCTTTTCATTGCTTGTCCTCATCATAGGTGTTTCTCCATTGTTGGCACCAACCCTGGGTGGATTTATCATTGTTGCCCTAGGATGGCAGATGGTCTTTGTTGCCTTGTCGTTGATCGCAGCCGCTATACTGATTACTGTTTATGTGTATTTGCCAGAAGGCTATCAACCAGATCCTACTGTATCATTGCGTACACGACCTATGCTTGAAGTATTTGGGAGCATACTCCGGCACCCTCAGTTTTACACGTACACCTTTGCAGGTGCTTTTGCATTTTCAACCTTATTTATCTACGTAGCAGGCTCACCCATTATCTTCATGGAAGTTTTTCATGTAAGTCCACAGGCTTACGGTGGTATATTTGCGCTCTTGTCTGTAGGATTTATTGGTGGCAGTCAATTTAATATTTTGCTGACGAAAAGATTCAGCAGCGAAAAAATATTCCGGGTAGCCCTGTTATGCCTGGCAATTACAAGCCTGGTTTTTCTCATATGCGTCTTAAATGAATGGCTGGGATTGTATTCAACCATTGCTATGTTTTTTGTCTGCTTATCCTGTGTTGGTTTAACCAATCCCAATGCAAACGCCCTGGCATTGGCGCCATTTACAAAAAATATTGGAAGCGCTTCTGCTTTGCTGGGGTGTGCACAGATTGGAACGGCAGCGTTGGTTTCTACTGGTGTGGGACTTTTTAGTGCCAACGGCATAACACCAATTGTTGGATTGATGGCGCTTACTTCCGCTATCGCCTTTATAATTTTAAATGTAGGTCGCAAAATAATAAAGAAAGAAGTGTCGCTTGCCGGTATTGCGAATACTATGACAGAGTGATTTTCGCGGATCCGTTAACACAGTAGCAATTAGAACACATTTCGATTGATGAAGTCGTTGCGAAATTTTCCCTCCGGATCATAGTGATTAGCCAATTCGCGGAATGCTGAAAGTTTCGCATAGCGTGACTGTAGCGCAGCCGGAGGAATCGTAAACAATTTCCCCCAATGCGGTTTAACCCCAAAGGGTGCCAGTTTTTCTTCAATCTTTGGCAACAGGGCTTTCACTCCCTCCATATCTTGTTTCAGGGTGAAGTGAATTGCGATACTTGGTTGCTGATAACACGGACTCATCCACAGGTTGTCTGCATCGATCGTACGAATTTCAGTGATCATGAGCAATGGCTTGAGTTCCTGGCTAAGTGTGGCAACGGCTTTAATCGCTTGAACAGCGTCTTGCCGGGGTACAAAAAATTCAGCCTGCAGTTCTTCTCCATTACTTGGCGTGAAGTCGAGCTTAAAGTGGGGGAGTCGATCATACCAGGGCCCGGGAACACCCATTTGTTCAGTACAACTCTCAGCTGACATTTCGATAATGGGATGTACGTTACGCGTTGCTAACGTTGCGCCATAAAATTCAGGATCAGCACTAAACGGCTCATCTTTGTTGGCAATACGTTTTATCCAAACCTGATTGATGTCCGGCGTTTGCCAATCGGTAAATAGACTCACGCTATACCCGCTGGACATAATTTCGTCAAAGTGATTATCCAATTGTTCCATCGGTAAGTTCAGATAGACATTTTGTCGAACGGAAAATGATGGCAGCAGGTCAAGTGTGACTTTTGTTACGATACCCAATGCGCCAAGCCCGACTACCGCGCCATAGAATTCCGGATTTTCCTCTTGCGATAGCGTAACAATTTCCCCGTTGGCCGTGACGAATTCAAGCGCTGAAACCGGTGTAGCGAGATTCCCATTCGAAACGCCTGAACCGTGGGTTGCGGTGGCACAGGCTCCCGCTACGGATATGTGTGGAAGGGAAGCCAGGTTGTGGATAGCATATCCGCGCTCATCAAGATACTTGCAGAGTTCCCCGTAGCGAATACCAGCACCTACAGTCACCGTATTTTTCGCTGTGTCTACTGGCGATATTTCATTCAGCCTTAGGGTAGAAATAAGAGCTGATTTGGAATCGGCGATGCGGTTAAAACAATGTCGTGTACCGAGTGCACGAAGTTTAGCGTTGCGCTTTATGATTTCCTGCACCTCGGCTATGGTCTTAGGATCATAAACATTATCAGTGCTGTAAGTCAAATTTCCGGCCCAATTTGTTAATCTTTCATGTTGCTCTTTCGTAGTACACGCTGAAAAGGGGGCAATCGCAACCCCGGTTACCATTGCCGAAGAGATTTTGAGAAAAGTTCTTTTTTTCATTGATGCTGGTTGAATGTTGCAGTCAGCACCGAATATAGTGAAAACAGCTGATCATTTCAGAACCCAAGGGTTAAGCAAACCTTGGGCATCAGTCTATGATCCCTGCATGTCGCTGAAGATTCATCCTCATTTCGGGTGTTGCTGACAGGGAAGACTGAGATTCCTCGTTAATTTTGCGGGTTATGTTTGGCACGTCCGGCTAATTTGTAAGCGTATCATTGCCAGGTTTAGCTGACGTTGACGGTATCCTGTTTATTTGCCCAAATTTTGTTTACTTTAATCATTTGCAGATTACTGTTATGCGACGATTTTACTTTCTTGCTCCATTTTTTTTAGCGGTTGCCGCATGTACTTCTCCAAAGCAGCAAGGGGATGATTCTTCAATCTCGGGAACACCACAGGTGAGCATTGGTATTGCTGAGAAAGGAGAAGTCTTATACAAGACTTGTGCTGCATGCCATGGTGTTGCTGGCGAGGGTAGTCTTGCTGTGAATGCTCCAGCGCTGGCGAATGGAGAAAGCTGGTACCTGTATCGTCAGCTAATAAATTTCAGGAAAGGCATCCGGGGAACAGGCTCGGATACACTTGGCCTTCAAATGGCTACAATCGCAAAGACATTGACGGATTCATCCCAGGTAGCCGATGTGGTTGCGTACATAAGTTCGATGACTCCTGTTGCACTAGAGACGCTTATCACGGGTGATATTGGAAAGGGAGAAAGAATCTATCAAACAGTTTGTGGCTCCTGTCACGGTGCAGGGGCGAAAGGAAATGAGAAAATGAATGCGCCCCGATTAAACCGCCTTGACGACTGGTATATAAAGCGGCAGGTGCACAATTTCAAAAACGCAGTGCGAGGTTCACATCCCGATGATATTTTAGGTGAACAAATGATTGCTATGGCAGCGCTTGTTACAAATGAAAAGGCTTTGGATGATTTAATTGCCTACATACGTTCCACAGATCAAACTGTTACTGAATGATGCGTATTCTGATTTTTGTTTTGGGGCTATGCATGGTTTTGGTCTACCAGTTCAGTAGCAGGGATAAAAAGCAGCATGCATTCACGCTTTGCGCCACTTGCCCACCCGGCTTTGAGTTAACAAATGATAATCGTTGTGTATTGCGGAACCTCTATCAACAATATGAATCAGGTACCGGAGATGATACAGGCGTTGGCGGACTAAAAACTGCTTTGACTTCTGCGCGTGATGGATTTACCCCTCAGCAGATAGACCTGGGTCGCTATCTTTTTTTTGATCCCGTTTTGTCCAAAGATGGATCGGTGTCATGCGCAACTTGCCACAATCCGGAAAAAGGATTCAGCGATGGGCTGAAAACCAGCGTTGGAATAGGGCAAAAAAAGTTGAAACGCGGCGCACCAAGTCTATGGAACGTTGCCTTCCTCAAGAAATTCTTCTGGGATGCGCGTGCCACATCCCTAGAACAGCAAATGGAAGGTCCGCTTTACGCGGAGAATGAAATGGGAACAACACGTGAACTATTGCTTCAATTACTCAATCAGATTCCAGCTTATCAGAATTTATTTGATCAGGCATTCCCGGCCAGGGAATCGGGTAGCATAGAACTTGCAGAAATATATACCGCGATTGCCGCTTTCGAGTCCTCGTTGATATCACTTAACAGTCGATACGATCAATATGCTCATGGTTATCACAAAGCATTAAATCATTACGAGATTGAAGGGTTAAATATTTTCAGGTCGTTCGTGGCGCGTTGTGCCGAATGTCATACACCGCCACTTTTCACCAATCAGCAACTTGCTGTAATCGGTGTGTCAGAACCTGACGGGGGTCCCTTAGACCCAGGCGCGGAAAAAACATACCACGATGAAACACTTCGGGCAGCCTTCAAAGTCCCAAGTTTGCGTAACGTCGCCAGGACGGCACCCTATACCCACGCAGGCCGGTTTGACACCATGCGGGAAATGGTGGAATTCTATACGAAAGGTCGTGGACATGAAGTGCCATTAGATGAAAGATTACGTATCCACTGGCATATCGGGAAACCTCAACTTAGCCAATATGAAATGGACCGTCTTGTTGATTTCCTCAAAACATTAACCGATGAAAGCTTCATGCCCCGCATACCTGAAAAGTTGCCATCAGGAATTGAAATTCCGCAAGTGGCTTCAGTACAAATAAGCAGCCGAATCCAAAAACCATAAACGCTTCAAACATGAAATCCGCAAAACGCATGATGATCCTTTTATTTACCCTCGCTATTGGAATATTGGTGGGGAAATATTTGCTGGGAAGATCATCAAGGGTACCGGCACCGGTTCCCACATACTTTGATCAGTCTGTCACATCGGAAGATTCCATTGGCATCGGGGCAGGTACGATAACGGGCAGGATTATAGCCGTGAGAAAAGGACAGTCCATTCAGGATGCAGTAGGCAAAGCAAATTCCGGAGATCTGATCCGCATATACCCTGGTGTGTACAATGAGACAGTCTACATCGACAAGGATAATATTTCGATCCAGGGTGTTATAGAAAATGGTGAGTGGCCAACGCTGGATGGTCAGAAGACGATGAACGACGCAATCCTTTATTCAGGGAGCGGTACCCTTGTCGAAAACATGAAGATTACAAACTATAAAGGCAACGGTATTATGGGTCAGGCAGGCAACAACTACGTGATTCGGAATAACTGGATCATAGACGCTGGGGTATACGGAATCTTTCCCCAGTTTGGAAAGAATGGTTTGGTAGAGCGCAATATCCTTACAGGTATTGCAGATGCTGCCATTTACATTGGGATGTGTGACAATGTTGACGTCCGCTTCAATGAAGTATATGGTAACGTAGCCGGAATAGAAATTGAGAATTCCAGGCATGCCCTTGTTGAGTACAACTATACACATGATAATACAGGTGGCATTTTAGCATTCCTTACACAAGGACTACCGATCAAGACGTGCTATGACGTGATCATCAGGAATAACTACGTGTACAACAACAACCATGACAATTTTGGTGCGGAAGGTTCTGCCGTGTCGCACATTCCAAAGGGAACCGGCATTCTGATTATGGCTGCTGATGATGTGACGCTTGAAAACAATATCGTGTCAGGGAATGATAATGCAGGCATAACCATTACAGATTATGCTTTTGCCGGCGTCGATAATGCAAATGATCCTGAATCTGAACCAAACTCAGACAGGATAGTATTACTGGATAACTTTATGGAGAACAATGGGAACAATCCTGTTGATGATGTCAAAGCCCTGATGATTACAAAGCTTTCCAGGCAAGGGCCTGATATTATTGCTGTTGGCGGTGGCGTTGGAAGCTGTATTGCAAATCCCGGGCGCTACAGAACATTCGGTGTTGATAATTTTGCAAGTTGCCAGGTACGGGAGACGCGTCGTATTATAAGCTACATGCTAGAACGACCTGTTGCTCCCCGCGCAATTGCATTAAGCGAAAAGGGGAAGATGACGTACTTTGGTGTTTGCTCTGGTTGTCATGCTTACAGCACACGGCTGGTAGGACCTCCGGTGGTTACCATTCAGGCACTTTATAAAAACAACCCGAGAGGTATTGTTGATTATATTACCAGACCTATTCACAAGCGCGATGATTATCCTGAAATGCCGCCCCAGGATTATTTGACGGACGATACGCGTCAGGCTGTTGGTGAGTACATGTTGACCATTACCAGGTAAAAGGATTTAGACCACAACGAGTGGATATAAACAATGTGCCTCGTTGAAGCAATGATCGTTAATGAGACAGAAAGCGTCTACCTATAGTGTTTACGATTGCTGGCTTATTTGTTCTCTAAAATGCTCAGGAGGCTCCTCCGCAGCCAGAGAATTCATAATTTGTTTTGCTATTAACACGTTGCTCCTCCGGAGCCGGAGAATATAAATTCTTTTTTGCTATTCACACGGTGCTCGGCTGGAGCAATGATACATAAAGTGTTAGCTCGACGTCTACATATGCTATTTGCGATTGCGGGCTTACTTGTTCTTCAAAATAGCTCCGTTAGGAGCCACCTGTCACTAGAAAAATCGTACAGTCTATTATTGGGCTCCGGAGGAGCATCCTAAATACCGCGTAGTGATTTGGAACGCAGATATGCTATGGATTTGATTATTGAAATTACGGTTATCAAATTAGTAAACGCACTCCCTCCTATATGAGCTTTTTTATGGCATGAAAACGAAAATCATTATCTTGTTCGCAATCTTGGTTTGTAATGAGGCTCTATAAATCCAACATATGAATCTGCAAGGTGAAGCAAAAGCAAAAATGACATACGACGCCATCGTTGTGGGATCCGGCATCAGCGGTGGGTGGGCGGCAAAAGAACTGTGCGAAAAGGGACTCAAAGTGTTGGTGTTGGAAAGGGGCCGGCAGGTAGAACATCCAAAAGATTACACCACAACAAATAAGCAAATCTGGGAACTCCCACATCGCAATCGACTCACTTTGTCAGCGTATGATGCCAACCCGACACAACGCAAAGTTGCCTATGCATTTAATGAACTTTCAGGACAATATTTTATTAAGGATGATGACCATCCTTATCATCAGGTGAAGCCATTTGACTGGATTCGGGGTTATCAGGTGGGGGGGAAGTCGTTGCTTTGGGCACGATGGGTACAGCGTTGGAGCGATCTTGACTTTACAGCCAATGCCAAAGAGGGTATCGGCGTGGATTGGCCTATTCGGTACAAGGATATAGCCCCCTGGTATAGTTATGTGGAAAAATTTGTTGGAATCAGTGGAACCAAAGATGGTATTCCGCAACTACCAGATGGAGAATTTCTTCCTCCTATGGAATTGAATTGCATAGAACAGCATTTTAAGGGCCGGCTAAAAGAGACGCACCCCGACAGGCATTTCATCATCAGCAGAACCGCAAATCTTACCGAAGCACAGGATGTACATAAAAAACTGGGCAGGGGTAATTGCATGTATCGTGACCGTTGTAGTACAGGTTGCCCGTTTGGCGCCTATTTCAGCAGCAATTCATCAACTATACCAGCCGCAGCTGCAACCGGCAACCTGACTATCAATCCATTTTCTGTTGTACACTCTGTGATTTATGACGAACAAAAAGGAAGGGCAACTGGCGTTCGTGTAATTGATACGAATACGAAGGAAATGACCGAGTATTATGCAAGAATTATTTTCCTGAATGCTGCCACGCTGAACACAACGTTGATTTTATTAAACTCCGTTTCCAGTCGTTTTCCCAATGGTCTTGGCAACGACAGCGATACCCTTGGTCGCCATCTCATGGATCATAATTATCGAGGTCGTGCGCACGCCATAGTCGATGGTTTTGAGGATATGTATTATTCAGGAAGGAGACCTGCAGGTACCTATCTGGTTCGTTTTCGAAATGCTGGCAACGACAGGCAAAAGGATTTTGTGCGGGGATACGCCTATGCATGTGGCGCTTCCCGTGGTGGGTGGGAGCGGGGCATGAACATGGAATTGATTGGCGCGGAATTGAAAAATGCAGTAACCAAACCCGGTCCATGGAGCTTTGGTATGACCGCCATGGGCGAAATGCTCCCGCACCCGGATAATCGTGTTACACTGGATAAGGTGAAGAAGGATCAATGGGGCATCCCGATTTTGAATATTGATTGTACCTGGCGAGAAAATGAAAACGCGATGACAAAAGATGCCGTTTCGTCGGCCGCTGAGATGATGGAAGCAGCCGGATTTAAGAATATTCAGGCGTATGACAACGGCCAGGCGCCCGGACTTGCCATCCATGAATTGGGTACGAGCCGCATGGGGCGCGACCCGAAAACATCAATGCTCAACCGGTGGAATCAATTGCATGCTGTGAAGAATGTTTTCGTCACGGATGGCGCGTGCATGACTTCTTCCGCCTGTCAGAACCCTTCGATTACATACATGGCATTAACGGCTCGGGCCGCAGGCTTTGCCGTTGAGGAGTTGAAAAAGCAGAATCTATAGCTTTCGGAAAAGCAGCATCCTCAGCGTTCCCCAAGTTCAGACAGCTGGAGTCCGCTATAGCTGCAGTTTCTATTACAAATCTTTAGCGCCTTCGCGTTGGCGCAGGTCTGGTGGCTCCGCTACTTCGATTTACATTTCCACCCATATTGCCGCCGCGATTGTTGTTGTTGAAATTATTTTCACGGGTATTACCGCGGTCGCGCATTTGTTGCTGCCTATCCATCTGGTTTACCGAGGGCTGATTTCTGTTTGTGTTTTGCCATTGGTTGTTGTTCCGTTGCTGCCAGTTCCCATCGTTGCTTTTCTGATACACATTGCCTTGCTTGTCGGTAAGCACGTTGTTTTGCGGGCGTTGCGTGTCGCGTGTCGCTGGTTGTTGGGCAGGTCGCGCTGGTTGCTGTGTAGGGCGGCTCCTGTTTGCCGCCTTATTATCGCCGGTATTGGCAGGAGTTGTACTTCTTGGCCTGGTATCTCCTCTGCTTACGTCGCGTGTGGCAACGTCTTTACGATTATTATAAATGTTGTTGCTTCGGTTAATATTGATGTTTGTATTGCCGTAATGGTTGATGGTGGTTCCGCGGCCATAATAACCACCGTGGTGGTATGGCGGCCGATAAGGTGGCCTGTATACAGGAGGGCCCCAGTATCCGCCGTGGCCAAAACCAACATGAAAAAATCCCACACTGTAGTGGAAACCCATGCTCCATCCTGTCCAGGGATTATAATGCATGCTGAATCCATAGGTTACCGGCCGGGGATAGTAATACGGTCCGTACCACGGTGAGTAATAAAATCCGGTTCCATACACAACCGTTGGTCCGTATACATAACATCCCATGTATCCCGGGGTGTAACCTACATACACGTATTGGGGTGTTGTATCATAGATATAAACGTACTTTGTATTGTAGGCTGTGCTGCTGGCAGGAATCTTGTCTACTTCAGCTGGACGTTCTGTTGAAACAGACCAGGGTCCTTTGGCGGTCGCTGATTCAAACCAAACGCCATTCTCGACACAGAAGTATTTGTTGCCGGATTGCATTACGGTACTGCTGGTATTCATTGCCAGCGACATGCTTGTGCCCTCAATCTTTTCAAACTTGGGTTCACCATCATATTTCACCGTGCACGTTGCCGTCTTCCGATCTACCTTGGCGGTTTGCGGAATCTGGGCATCCATTACAGCATCTTTGGCCGCCTCGGTTCCGGCGACACTTGAAAGTACATTGTCTTTCTCCGAACCCTCGGGTATCTTTTGAAAGTCGGGTGGGAGTTTGTCAGAGGCAATGAATCCCCAGGGTCCATGTAAGGCTGATGCTTCATACCACCTCCCGGAAAGTAGTACGAAATATTTTTGTTGGTTGATGTCCATAAAAATTTCTTCGTCTGAATTTGCCATGTATAGCAGGCTTGTTCCCTTGATCGATGCAAAGTCAGCTTCACCTTTTGACTGAATAAGCTCTGTGGGCCCGGTACTAATGATTATGGCACGCGGTGATTTATCTTCCTCACCTTCGCCTGCTGACGCATCCTGTTTTTTTATTTGTTTGTCAAGCTCCTGGATTGTCTTGGGCAGTTTTGTTGTAACGGCCCATCCTTCTTTTATCGATGTAGAAACGTACCAGTATTTTCCTGCCGAGAGATAGTACCTTTTATCCTCAGTACTTTGCACAATTAGGAATGGCGTGTTGAGCACACGTTGCATTTTGAGCTGCTCATCTGACTCAAGTTTTGGCTCACCATCAACAAGCACAAGGGTGGATGGTGTCGTGGTATAGATGACTTTTGGCGGATCATTTTTTAGCTCATCTGAGATATTGCCTTGTTCCTGTTCAATAGTGGCGAGTAAATCATCAAGCGATATTTCTATATCCCACTTGGGGATTTCGCTCTCCAGAAATGTGGTAAACCGCTCGATCTTGGCAGCATCTTCGATTCCCGGTAGTTTTACATTTGTAATTTTTATCCGATCCATAGTGGCCATCCGTGTATCGCGATCTGTAAGCATGTAGGCCTCGTACCAGATAGCGCCGAAAATAGGTTCATCCCCGGCAATCTCACGCACAGAAACAGCTGCTCTACCCGTTAATTTCCCGTCCTTAAGACTTTCAGGCTGAGGCTGATACATTATAATTTTACCACCCTTTGCGGTTTCCATTGTACGGGGCCAGTCGTTTTGCGCTGATGCAGTGAATGTTACAACCAGAAAAATCAGAATTGCCAACGATTTCATAGCTAGGTATATATATAAGTGGGTTCAAAATGTCTTTGCAAAGGTAAATCTTATTCCGTTAACACGAATGGTGCCATTTTGATTCGGGACTTCCTCGGGCGTGCTACATTTCAATGGTCCAGGGTGCGTATCACCTGTTTCCACGGATATTAATTTCAGTTCTGTGGTCTGCTTCATGCATGTTCAAGGCGTTGGGCAATAAGATATTGGCGTGAAATTTTTGCGCCAGAGCAGACTATTCACCACTGATTCTATATTGGCTTATCCTTTGGACGAGCCGGTGCCCAAAGCCTCATTTGGCACTAGCTGTAACCGTAACTTACTCCATAGTTACTGCCAATAGCATGCATAGGTGAACATCTTTGCATTGGGGTTTTTAAATTCTGAATTTCCTTATGCGATGTATGAACAACTCTTACAGTTACGTGTTAATAGTCAGGGGTTTGTAAAATCAAACAAAGGGTTTGTCTTAAATCCTTGAAATTTTATATTTTTGCGTGCTTTTTAAAAGAATATTAATTATGAAACGAAACCTTTATCGAATCCTTGGGGCCATTGGAGTAGCCTTATTAGTGATGGGATGCTACCCGTCGGGTCCTGAATACATTGACGATTTGGATGTAGTGTACACCAAATTTGATGAGCAATTTGACTTTCAAAGCAAGGGCACCTTTGCTTTGCCGGATGCAATTGTAGTTGACGTAAAGATTAAAAACGGAGACACTACATGGGTTTACATGAAAGATGTATACGCGTTGCCTATTCTGGCGAGCATTGAAGACCACTTGCAGGCCCAGGGTTGGGAGAGAGTAGGTATCGATCAGAATCCGGATATGGTGGTTACGCCTGCAGGTATATCCTCGACAACCTATTTCTACAGCTACTGGTATGACTGGTGGTATGGAGGCTGGTACCCAGGTTGGGGCTGGTATTATCCACCTTACTATACAGTGAGCAGCTATACTACTGGTACTTTGATGATTGCCATGGCCGATCCGACAGTAGATTCGCCGATTAATCGCTCTCAGGCAGCCTGGATCGCAGCGATGAGTGGCGTCCTGACGTCCTCAGGCAACATCGACCGCATCTTGAAAGCAATCGACCAGTCCTTTCAGCAATCTCCTTATCTGAAAATCAACTAATACAAACTACTATGAAAAAGATTCTATTAGCCGCGTGTGCCCTTAGTTTGTGTACAGTTGGCATCCTTAACGCGCAAAGTCTGACATCCGTTACCTATTCAATTGCATTCCCAACTGGTGATGTCAGTGATTTTGTTGGGAAGACAAGCTTCCGTGGTATCAGTTTTGATTATCATAGACTTGTGCAACCAAATATTGGAGTAGGTGTAAGTTTTGCTTGGAATGTTTTCTACCAAGAGAAAGGTTATGACACCTATACCGTTGATAATGCTTCGCTGTCTGGGAAGCAATGGCGGTATAGTAATCACGTGCCGATGTTTGCCAGTGTGAACTATTATTTGAAGCCAGGGGAACAGATAAACCCTTTTGTTGGAATGGGTATAGGAACGATTTACTCCAGGCGCAACACAGACATGAACTTATATACGATCAGGCAAGAGGCCTGGAATTTCGGATTACAGCCGACTATCGGATTTCTATATCGCGGCTCTGACGAAACTTCTGTTCATGTAAGCGCGCGGTATAATTATGGATTTAAGGCCGGGAGTGAATTGCAGGAGGCACAATCGTATATCTCACTAAATCTCGGATTTACGTTTGGCAGGATGTAATTGGTGTAAACGTTTTCATGGCGATACCGGAGACGGGTTGCAGGATTGGATCAGGAAAGATACCGGATCTTGAACAGTTTCGTTATCTATCTTTTTACTAGATTATTTAGACAACCATGGATGCCACCCGGATAATTCAGGTTAAGTCGTGAATTCATTATTACAATACAGGGAACACATACCTTTGTACCTTATGCAGCAATCATCTAGACCCAATAACATGAAAAAAAAAATCTGAATCTAGTCATCTTTGTAGTTGCCATGTTCGTTAT
>JAOUDZ010000228.1 GCA_029858965.1 Cyclobacteriaceae bacterium | reverse complement strand
GCTCGTGGTGGTCAGGGAATTCCGGGAACGCAACTTGATACCTGACGCCGAGATGGAGAGATTCCATAATGCTGTTACATCAGCCCGTAAGTGGCGTAACGCGGTGATCGCAGAGAGCCTCATGATCGCTATCATTTATATTATTGGTTATCAGGTAGTTTGGCACCAGACCTCAGCCCATGAGGCGTCAGCCTGGTACTCGGAGCCTGGCATTGGAAAAGGAAACTTGTCCATGGCGGGAATTTGGTTTCGGTACATCAGCTTACCAATCTTTCAGTTTTTGTTCCTGCGCTGGTATTACCGGATATTCATATGGGCACGTTTCCTGTTTCAGGTGTCGCGCATCAAGCTGTCCCTTGTGCCCACCCATCCAGATGAAGTGGGCGGTTTGGGATTTCTCACCGATTCAGTATATGCGCTGATGCCGCTGGCGTTTGCACATGGCGTCATGTTGTTGGGATTAATATCCAATCATATTTTTCATGAGGGTGCTGCACTTTTTGATTTCAAATTAGATATCCTGGTCATTATTGTATTGGTGTTATGCCTGGTGATACTGCCACTTTTTTCATTCTCATCGCAGTTGGGGGAAGCAAAGCGACAAGGTAGACTGGAGTACGGTAGACTTGCCTCACGTTTTGTATAATCGTTCAATACGACCTGGATGCAGGGGAACAGTGAGGAGAAATTTGATCATGCGCTGATAGGAAAAGATATACAGGCTCTCGCAGACCTGTCTAACAGTTACAACGTTTTGGAGAATATGAGTGTCGTACCTATCACAAAGAGTGCCATGATCATGCTGGCTACCGTTACGATTGCGCCGGTCTTGCCCCTGGTTCTTACTATAATGCCGCTTGACGATTGGATAAAGATGTTCACCGGAGTCCTGTTTTAGTTTGCAGTTGGATAACGCCCAATTCTATTACCTGATGCTTTGGAGGGGATAACATTTTTTCTATTATCGCGATATGATAATGCGAACAATATGCATATTGAAGGCGGTGGGCTTACTACTCCCGTTTATTGCGAGTGCACAATTGGCAGACACCGTTTCTAGCGAAATAAAAGCGAACCAATACATCGAAAAAATGGACAAGTATTTGACTTTTCGATTAAGTATGAATGACGACATACAGGCATTCAGGGTAAATAGCTACATAGACTATAGCATACAACCTAACGACAAAACACTGCTAAAAATCTCAACCAGCTATCGTTGGTTTTCGTTTTCGATAAGCGCAGCACCAGAATTCCTGCCTGGCAATGGAGATAATGATTTAAAAGGAGAGAGCAAAGCCACTTCTTTTTCATTGGGCCTCAATTTTAGTCACTGGATACAGGGTATTACTTATTCAAGATTCAAAGGTTACTACCTGGAAAATACAGGAGATTTTGATCCCGGGTGGATAAAGGACGTTGATCCCTACGTTCAGTTTCCTGACTTTGTCTATCAACGTTTTCATGGGCAGACAGCTTATAAATTCAACGAAATGTTTTCTTTTAATGCATTGAGCGTGCAAACTGAGCGTCAGCTGCGAAGTGCTGGTACTTTTATGCCTGTACTTAGCTATGAATATTACATTACTGATGATCAGGCTGAACTTACGGGTCAGAACAAGACGCAGAAGGAAAATAACTTTGAGCTCCTGCTATCCCTTGGGTACTTTCATACTTTTGTTATTCATAGGAATTTCTATGCCTCGGCCGGGGTCATGCCAGGCGCAGGAGTGATTTTTGGCAAATTGTTGACAAGGCAGCCAGGTGGTAATATTGAGAGCAATCAGTCGTACTTTCTGCTTTGGGCACAAGGCGCCGGCGCACTAGGCTTTAATTCGGAGCGATTTTTTGCCGGAACGCAATTAATTTTTTCAAGAGGTTTTTATGAAGAGGGGGCCTCAACGACAATTAGGAATGATCGTTTCACCTATCACTTATTCTTAGGGTATCGGTTCAATGCCCCTAAGTCTCTAACAAAAGCTGCGGATAAAGCTGACGAAAAACGATCGAAAATATTTAAATAGAGCATTGCTTTTCGCGGAAATCAGATCTTCATTCTTGGCTAATCTTTGAGAGATTTCAGAATGTCTTGTGAAATACCAACCACTGAATTCCTGAAGCCACGGCACCCAAATTTCTAAGTGGAGGCTCCACTTTGGCGGCAATTGATGCGGCAATTGACAAAAATTCTGAAGATGTACACAGTGTGAGCGGGCAACAAGTTGGCCAGGGACGAATCGAAAGATCGGTTCCAGCTCAACATTCGGCATTTGAAACTTTTGATGTTGGAGTGGATGTAGGCTTGCCTGTAGCGTTGAATTATTACGATCGAGCGCCTTTCAAATTTAGGGGAAGATAAACAAGATCAACATTCGGTATTTGAATTAAAATGGCATCAAGTTGAATTTTGA
>JAOUDZ010000227.1 GCA_029858965.1 Cyclobacteriaceae bacterium | reverse complement strand
AGCCAACCACCATCGGCGGTGACACGGTCTTGCAGAAAAATGCCTTCAACCGGGTGATCGACTTTGATTTGGAAATGTTAAGTCCCGATAACAAATGGCACAGCAGCTCCTTTGTTGCGAAGTCATACGATAACTTCAATGATTCGGAAAATATTGCCGCAGGTACTTACTTCGAGTACTCCACCCGTGACCTCTATATCCGGTTCAAACCGACTTATATCGGAAAGAATTTCAATGCGGAAGCAGGCTTCGTCCCAAGTGCCAACGTTTATCCCGGCCAGATCAATATTAACGCTGGCGTTACCTATCGTTTCTACAGGGATTACAGGGCACTCGTATGGATGGGTCCGAGCGTCCTGGCAAACCAGACATACGTCCCGGATGGCACACTTACCGACCGGGATTATCTTTTTACCTACAGCTTAAATTTTCGCAACACCGCGATCCTGGAGTTGTCCTACAACTACATCTTCCAAAAGCTGACCAAGGATTTCAGTCCTGTTGGGTCGGATTATACGCCGTTCCTGATGGGAGAGGAGTACGGCTGGCAAACCGCCACGGCGTCGTTCAACAGTAACAGCAGAAGTATTTTTAACTTTATGGTCAAGACAACCTACGGAGGTTTCTATAACGGAACCAACTTCAATGTCAACGGACAGCTCAATGTTCGCTATCAACCCTTTGGAAACGTCGCCCTTCAGTTTGACTACAACGATGTGAAGCTGCCTGACAGTTATGGTCAGGAGAAATTATTCCTTGTTGGACCTCGCGTCGACCTCACGCTCACTGACAAGATCTTTCTCACTACCTATTTCCAGTACAACAACCTGTTGGACAATGTAAACCTTAACGCCCGCTTTCAATGGCGCTACAAACCCGCTTCTGATATTTTTATTGTCTACACCGAAAATTACCTGCCGAATCATTTCGTCAGCAAGAACAGGGCGCTGGTGTTTAAGGTTACGTATTGGCTAAACTTATAAGCCCAATTTTACCCATATACCTAGTTGTGTCACTATGAAAGCTTCCTGTTTTTGAAAGCACACCTACGTTTATGAGAAGAATTCTTTATTACACATATGCGTGGCGCCTGTTCCGATGCGGGCTAAAGTATCCGGCCATTCCAGAATCTTGGCCGAAGTTTTTTGTGTGGTGGGGCCATTGGCAACTCCTTCACTGCTCATTTAGCACCACGCTGGCTTGCCTGCCATAGCACCCTATAGGCAGGAGTTTGTCTTTTGAACATGGGGAATCCGGCTCCTTAGTTGTACAAGAATTTTCGCCGCAATAAATTACTGTCCGTTTAGGCATAGGTTATCTGTCAGGAAATGATTAGCTTTATTAAGGCCTGAAATAAGTTCATCAAGAAAATAAAACCCCGACACCATGAACTTTAAACCCGTATTCGAAAAAAAGAACCTGCACGAGGCGAATTATGAGTCGATCGAGAAGTACATGGTCCCCCTGAACCAAATGATCACTTTAAGACCGGATCAGCCTATACGGGAGGCTATTGCCACTATCCTCAAGAATAGAATTTCAGGCGCGCCTGTGTTGGATGAACAGCGTCGCCTGGTGGGTAACCTTTCGGAAAAAGATTGCCTTCAGATTATTGTGGACAAGGCCCGGGACAAGATGGTGGTAGAGAACAAGAAAGTTTCAGATTACATGTCAACCAAAGTTTTTACGATTTCGCCTACTACTAATGTAGTGGAAGCGGCCATTGAATTTCTTAGTTCACCCATCCGTAGATATGCGGTGGTGGAGAAGGGAGCTTTAATAGGAGAGATAAGCCGAAGGGAGATTCTTCGTGCTGCACAGCATATTAAATCAACCTCCTGGTAAAATAAAAGCATAAAAAACATCAGCCATGGATATCGAGCCAGCATCGACTGCAATTCCAAATGAAGCCCCATATGAGACAATTGAAAAATATATGGTGCCGTTGAGCAAAATGGTCATCTTTAAACCGGATCAACCCATTCAGGATGTGATCTCTACCATCATAGATAAGAAAATAGCTGGCGCGCCCGTGTTGGACGATCAAGACCATCTTGTGGGTATGATATCCGAAAAAGATTGTCTGCGCCTCATTGTAGACGAGGCCTATCATAACATGCCGGCTGAAACAAGAAAAGTTTCGGATTACATGACACCAAAGGTGCAATCACTTTCGCCCAAGACGAACATTGTAGAGGCAGCTGTTGAATTTTTAAATTCACCGATTAGAAGATTCCCTGTGGTGGAGAATGGCAGGCTTATAGGACAGGTGAGCCGAAGACATATATTAAGAGCAGCGGAAAATATATAAGTGACGACCCGGTATGGTTAACTCCCAGTATTTCCCTTTCAGGCATATAGGTTCAAAGTCGTCATCGGCGTTTGTGAAATTTGCAAAATTTCTTTGGCTGAGGAAGTGCAATTGATTTTGCGCATCT
>JAOUDZ010000226.1 GCA_029858965.1 Cyclobacteriaceae bacterium | reverse complement strand
CAGCTGGGTATAATTAAAGCACGCCATGAGCATAACGATAGCAGCAAGCACACCCATAAAGATGAGCAGCACATCGGGCATACCTGTGCCCATGCTGTTGGACAATGCTGGTCCGGGTGTAATAGATTCCAGCGGTTGAAGGTAAAAACGGTATCCTTTATCACGTGTTTCATATTGAACATCGGCATAATGCTTTGTAACAATGGCTTCCAGTGCTTGCTCCACATCGGCCTGCTTCACGCCGCCTTGTAATTTAATATAGGCGTATCCCGTGTAATAATTGTTCAGATCATCCAGGGTGGCGCGTACTACATTTTCTTTTTCAAGTACAGGCATTGAAGCCATGGAAGCAAGCGCCTCAAATTCCAAATGCGTTGGTCCTGGCAAGTGTCGCAATACCCCCGTTACAGTAAACGTTCCATACGCAGCTACCGTAATTGTCTTTCCAATGGGATCGCTATTACCGAAGACTTTACGGGCACATTCTTGCGTGATGACGACTGTGTTTGCCGTTTGCAATTGAGCAGTGCCTTTCTCCAACGGAAAGTTGAAGACTTCAAGAAAAGCAGGATCAGTAAATAGACCGTGAATGCCTACTTGTGTGTTTTCAAATGTCACATCTCCGCCAAACTGGCGATCAATTCGGACGAGTTTATCCACGTACCCATACTCTTCCATTAAGGCCGTAGCTACTGCCAAAGGCACCGAAGCGTATTTTTCCGTCCCCCCTCCTACGCGTATGGCTTCCGTGTTTATCCGGTATACCATGTCGGGATCATGATGAAAGGTATCAAATGCATACTGACTTTTTATGATCAGGATGATGAGCAGACTTAAGGACATGCTGATGGACAGGCCAATCAGGTTGATTAACGAAAAGGACTTGTTCCGAAACAGGTTCCGGATGGCGGAGATGAATATGCTCTTGATCATAGGATGATACGATTTCGGATTAGACACCATTCGAGTATCCAGGGTTACAAGGCTACTGATCTGGCCATGAGCTGCGCGGGTTTCAGATCAATTTTTCAGCCATCCGCACCGAAGAAAAGTGCTGTAATCAAAACAATGAAGCTTGTTGATTTTAAATAGCGTTTTAATCAGTTTATGAAAAAGCTTCTAATATTTCTTCACCGATTGCTGCTGCTGCAAGCATTAAAAATGTCACAACTAAATTCCCGTTTGTCCAGGAAAATTGCGTTATGGTAAGTAAGTCGGCGTATAAAAATGTTACAAAAACTAAAGAGAAAATCACCATTCCAATTAAGAGTCCTGTTAGTAGTTGAAATTTTGAAAAGGGTATAAACCCTAATTTTCGTCCAATTTCCTTCTTGCTTAGCTTCGCTCTTCTCCATTTTCTGATGGCAATAATTCCAAAGATGGCGGGTATTAGGTTTCCAAGTATTTTAATTATTAGTAGCATAATCTTAATATTTTTGAGTCCTTTTTATTGTGGCATGTAATGCTCCACTGTCAACCCTCTCGCACCTCACTCATGGGCTCTTTGTCACAGAATTGGTCAATTACCTTCATGAAGTTGACAGTGCCTCGAATACTAATCTACCGGCAATTCCGCAAAGCATCCCGACGTTAGCGTTTGAATGTTTTTGTTGAAATCCTGCGCCACGGTAACCTCAAATGACCCCGAAATCACTTTTTTCGTCAAGTCAAACTCTGTGACTGTTATTTTGCCAACTTTTAGCTGGTCCACGTAAAACGAGTCAAAGACGCTGTAGTCAGCCGTCACATAATATGCTGAATTTGCAGAGGCCTGGAAACCACCGCCGGGAATATCGAAAGTTCCAACCTTCGCCTTCTCGATCCCTAAGTTTACGTGATAGGCTTGAAGCCCATTTGCACCAAAGTAAACATTTATATCAATCCGCCCGCTGTTCGGGTTATAGTTCACATTTGGCAGCAGTACGTCACTTGACGAAATGTGAATTCCATTAACATCAAGTTCCATTCTTCCAGGAGTGACATGGCAAGCCGGTGTTTCATCATCATTATGGCAACCAACGAGCGCGAAAAGTATCAGCGACGGAAAGATTCTTTTCATGAGGGAATTTGTTATCAGAATTTACTGTGCCAATATAGAGATAAGTTTTTACAGACCTATTTCCTCAAGACACGGCCTTCCCCCCTTGCAGCTTACCAGCAGATATCGTGTAATCCAACGCCAATGTTCCATTTTACGCGCGTCGTTACGGTCGCCTGCCCACTTCCCCTGAACGGATTCATTTCGCTTCGCATGGACCGTGACATGCGGTTGATTACCCGGCGCCAGAAGTTGTTAGGCGCTGACGCTGCCTGCATAGGAATCGTAGTTGTTTTTAATGTCTTCATCCGGCTTCGTTGTTTGATGGTGCAATGATCCGGCGACTTGGACACTGGCTCATCCCGATGTATGTGGAAAGTGTCCGCCACCGTGACACTAAGTAATTACCGGGCACTGACAACAG
>JAOUDZ010000005.1 GCA_029858965.1 Cyclobacteriaceae bacterium | reverse complement strand
AATGGCGGTTATGCTGCTTAAAGTAAGCCTGGCAAAGCTTGATACCTGCAATTTTCGCGATGGCATAAGCTTCATTGGTAGGTTCCAGATAGCCGCTTAGCAGGCTGTCCTCGTGGATAGGTTGCGGCGCCATCTTTGGGTAAATACAAGATGACCCAAGGAAAAGCAGTTTTTTCACACCATACCGAAAAGAAGCCTCGATGACGTTGTTCTGAATCATGAGGTTGTCATAGAGGAAGTCTGCAGGATAGGTGTTGTTTGCAAGGATGCCCCCTACTTTTGCGGCGGCAAGAAAAACGTATTCAGGTTTCTCGGTATTGAAGAAATGGTCCACGTCGACGGAGTTCTTTAGGTCCAGCTCACTTGAAGTCGCCTTGCAAAGGTTGGTATACCCCTCCTTCAGCAATTTTCGGTAAATGGCGGATCCCACCATTCCGCGGTGCCCGGCAACGTATATTTTCGCGTCTTTATTCATCAGGGAATCTGGTATGCGTTACAGTTTAAAAAACCCAGCCCAAATATAGGCATAAGCCCAGTTTATCACAGGTTTTGGACATTTTAAGGGTAGCAAATATAGGCTGCGAAAGCGGTGTGGGTGATGACCAATGTCCTCGGTATTGGAAATTTTGATCTTTTTGAATCTCTGGCAGCGCACGAACGCGGAAGTTAGTCGAATGAAAAGTGCAACGATTTCGAGATTCGGGTAATTTCACCTCACCTTAGCTCCCTCTCCTCAAGGAGTCAGGTCCTGTAATCACCTCACCCCAAACCCCTCTCCTCAAGGAGAGGGACTTTCCAGACTACGTTATTGTATTAGTTTGGCACCTTCTCCTCAAGGAGAAGGCCGGGATGAGGTGACTTGCACCTTCTGATTGAGGGAAGGCTCGGATGAGGTGACTTGCACCGTCTCATTGAGAGAAAGCCCGGATAAGGTGCCTACGCCATCCGATTTAATGCACCAAAAAATATGGATTTAACAGATTCTCCTTATTGTAAACCAACGGCTTATCCGAACCATATTGGGTTACCTGCATGCCAACTTCGCTGATAACGGCATGGGCTGCTGCCGTATCCCATTCCATGGTGGGTGCATAGCGTGGATATACATCGGCTTTTCCTTCAGCCAGCAACATAAACTTCAAACTACTGCCGGCAGAAACCAACGTCGCTTCGTCCAGCCCAGCAATAAAATCTTTTGTCTCTTCACTCATGTGCGAACGGGAAGCAACCACACGCAGTCCTTTTTGCTTCAGATCAGACTTACCTCTGACCGGAAGTGCGATTTCTTTACCAGACCTTTTAAGGAATGCGCCCTCCCCTTCCGTTGCGTAATAGACATCGCCCGTTACGGGAACAGCAACCACGCCCATGACGGGAATACCTTCGTGTATCAGGGCAATGTTCACTGTGAATTCATCGTTGCGCTTAATGAATTCTTTTGTGCCGTCCAATGGATCGACCATCCAGAAGTATTCCCAATCGCAGCGCGCTGCATAGGGTATGGACTTTCCTTCTTCGGAAAGGATAGGAAGATTGGAGGATTGTAAAATTGACGCGATGGTATGGTGCGCATTTTTGTCGGCGAGCGTGAGGGGGGAATTATCGCCTTTGGCTTCGGCTTCAAAATCACTGGAACGGTATACTTTCAGAATTTCTTCAGATGCCTTTTCTGCGGCGGTGATAGCAAGGGGAAGTAAGGTCTTGTAGTTTATTGTCATTGATAATCAAAATTTTAGAATTATGCGTGGTATAGGGATAAAATGCGCAAAGGTCACGAAGGAGACACAGAGTTCACCAAAGAAGCTTATGAGAACTGAATATTTAAACTATCATCCCGGCAGCGACAGTCTCATTCGTGCCTTCGTCCACCAGGATAACACTGCCCGTAATTCTATTCTTACGATAGCTGTCAAAATTTAACGGTTGGGCTGTCCTTATCTTTACACGGGCAATTTCATTCATCGTCAGTTGCTCGACCTGCTCGACACGGTTTAAGGTGTTGATATCAAGTTTATACGGTATTTCTTTCAATACGCCCTTCACATCGCTGGTAGTGTGACGGATGAAAAACTTCGAATTGAGGGAAAGGGGTCGCTGAGACATCCAGCACAACATCATGTCAACATCTTGCGCTGTATTCGGGCGATTATTGGGCTTGGCAATAATATCGCCGCGGCTGATATCGATCTCATCTTCGAGCGTCATTGTGATCGACATCGGCGCAAATGCCTCCTGTAGATTATCATCACCCAGTATAATGGATTTAATCTTCGACGTGAAACCGGATGGTAATACCAATACCTCCTCTCCAGGTCTGAAGATTCCACCTGCTACCCTACCCGCATAGCCTCTGAAATCATGGTACTCCTTCGATTGGGGACGGATTACACTTTGCACAGGGAAACGGCTGTCAATATGGTTGTAGTCACTTTCAATATGAACAGTCTCCAGCATATGCAACAACGTAGCACCCTGATACCAGTCCATATTTTCGCTGCGGTTCACCACATTATCGCCAACCAACGCACTTATCGGAACAAACTGGATGTCGAATACTTCAAGCTTCGATGAAAAGGCATTATAGTCGGCTACAATCTTATCAAAAATAGCCTCGTCATAATTCACCAGATCCATTTTGTTTACGCAGACGATTACGTGGGGTATCTTCAACAGCGAAGCAATAAACGAATGCCGGTAGGTTTGTTCCACCATTCCTTTACGCGCGTCAATTAATATCAGTGCAAGGTTTGCGGTGGATGCGCCGGTCACCATGTTACGGGTATACTGAATATGTCCCGGTGTATCGGCGATAATAAACTTTCGTTTTGGTGTCGCGAAGTAACGGTAAGCTACATCGATGGTAATGCCCTGCTCCCGCTCCGACTTTAAACCATCGGTAAGCATTGACAGATCTACGTAATCAAATCCCTTCTTGGCACTCGATGCCTCCACTGCCTCCAGCTGATCTTCAAAAATAGATTTGCTATCGTACAGCAACCGTCCGATGAGTGTACTCTTACCATCATCAACGCTTCCTGCCGTGGTAAATCTTAATAGTTGGTTATTCATTGGTCTAGTTTGTTCTATTGTTTAGTATTGAAGATTGGAAAATTGGGAGATTCGTTCATGCCTGATTTCAGACTTTCAGTCATCCCCACTTCCTTCAAAAGTACCCCCCCTTCTTCCGATCCTCCATGGCTGTATCAGAGCGTTTATCGTCAGCCCGTGTGCCGCGCTCCGTCGTGCGTGAACCCGCGACTTCCTCGATAATTTTTTCAATGGTATCAGCGTTTGATTCGACAGCACCCGTAATTGGCATATCTCCACACGTGCGAAAGCGTACTGTCATTTTTACCGGAACTTCATTCTCCTTCAACTGCAACCATGGTGACGTTGAAAGGATGGTTCCATCCCGACGGATCACTTCCCGTTCATGAGAAAAGTATAGTTTTGGGATAGGAATATTTTCTGCCTGGATGTACTGCCAAACGTCCATCTCTGTCCAGTTGGAGATCGGAAATACGCGAAAATGTTCACCGATGCTCTTGCGGCCGTTGAATAAATTCCACAATTCCGGTCGTTGGTTTTTCGGATCCCATTGCCCAAACTCATCACGATGCGAAAAGAATCGCTCTTTGGCTCTTGCTTTTTCTTCGTCACGCCTGGCACCCCCCATGGCAGCACCATATTTATGCTGCTCAATCGTGTCTAGTAGTGTTACCGTTTGAAGCGCATTGCGACTTGCATTGTGGCCTGTTTCTTCTTTGGCCCTTCCCTTGTCAATGCTTTCCTGGACATATCCGACAACCAGTTTCACACCCAGTTCCTTCACTAGCCAGTCACGGTACTCCATGGTCTCAGGAAAATTATGTCCGGTATCGATGTGCACAAGTGGAAAGGGTATGCGGGCCGGTGCAAACGCTTTTTTTGACAGGTACGCTAATACAATTGAATCTTTGCCGCCCGAAAATAACAGCGCAGGCTTTTCAAATTGCGCCACCACTTCGCGTATCACAAAGATCGCTTCTGATTCCAGTTCTTTCAGATGACTTAAATAATATTGACTCATATATGGTTATTCTCGAATGGACGCATAATGATTCGTCCTCACATTTTCTTATCAATTTGGACGCATGATGATTCGTCCGTACATTTTTTTATCAATTTGGACGCATGAAAATTCGTCCCTACAATTTTTTATCACTTTGGACGCATGATAATTCGTCCCTACATTTTTTTAACATTTTGGACGTATGATGATTCTTCCTTACATTTTTGGTCTTTTACACAACCCATCACACACGTTTCAATCTGGGGACAATAAGCTCCTCCAACTTCGCTACAGACTCATCGACTGTCATGGTTGTGGTGTTTATTGTTATATTTGGGTTGGCAGGCATTTCATAGGGAGAATCAACGCCAGTGAAATTTTTAACTACACCAGCACGGGCCTTTTTGTACAATCCTTTTACGTCCCGTTCCTCACAAACTTCAAGGGGCGCATTGACAAAGACTTCGAAATAATTTTCGGGGCCCACAATTTCCTTCACCAGATCCCGATCAATTTTAAATGGAGATATGAATGCGGAAAGTACAATTATACCCGCATCCATCATCAATTTCGAAACTTCACCGATCCTCCGTATGTTTTCTACCCGCCCTTCATCGGTGAACTCCAGGTCCTTGTTCAGTCCGACACGAATATTGTCGCCGTCCAGTAAATAGGTCTTAAACCCGCGTGCATGAAGTTGTGCCTCCAACTGAACGGCGAGCGTCGACTTCCCGGAGCCGGACAGGCCAGTAAACCAAATCAAGGTAGCCTGCTGGTCCATCAGGGCCTCCCGCTGGTCTTTGCTCACTTTTGTCTGAAAAGGATAAATGTGCTCCACCTCAAATAAGCTTATAATAAAATGAAATAAACCCGACGCAAACTACTACATAAATGACCGAAAAAATTGCTCCAACACGGATAAAATCTTTAAATGTATAGCCTCCAGGACCATAGACCATGAGGTTGGTTTGGTATCCTATAGGCGTCATAAAGTCACCTGAGGCCGCAAAAGCGATCGCGGCAAAAAACGGCGTATACGGCAAATGCAATTGTTGTGCGACCGACATGGCAATGGGAAAAACAATTGACACTGCAGCAGCATTCGTGATCAGCGATGTCAGTATTATCGTTGCGATAAATAAAGCAGACAATACCCCTACAGGGCCGAACATTTTGCCAGTCGCAATAAGTCCCGATGCGATAAGCGTAGCCGTTCCCGATTTTTCCAAGGCAATGCCAATCGCCAGGGAGCATACCAACACCATCAACAAACTGAGGTCAAGTTCACGTCTAATCTCCGTGATATTCAGGATACCGATCAGCACCAGCACTACAAGAATTCCTACACAAATGCTAAATAACGGCAGCACACCCGTAATACCAAGTATTAGCGCCCCAAATGCCCCTATACCAACCCATTTCAGCCATTTTGATTTTGGCGGCGCGATTTTGTGTGGCACAGACATAAAGAATAAATCACGTTCCTGGTCACCGTTTTCCCGATCTTCACGTGCGAGCAATAATAAAAAGTCGCCGCCAGCAAGCGTCATCTCACCAACTTTGCCAGGCACTTGTTTCCCGTTTCGATGTATCGCAATAATGGAAGCATTGAATCTTTTTCGGAAATCGGAATCTTTGATACGTATACCAATCAGATTTGAGTTCGCCGGTATGACCGCTTCAACAAAATGAAACTGCCCTTCAATTTCAAGCTTATCTTGCTTGGGAACGCGTAGCCCATTGTCGGTATTGATAAGATTATATATAGACTCAGTGTTGCCTGAAAAAAACAATAGATCGTGCGCTTTTAGCGCTTCATCAGGTGAAACCGGCGAAATGATTTTATCCGCCCGAATGATTTCAACCAAAAATACATCCTGCAAATTTCGAAGACCGGCCTCTTTTACCGTTTTTCCGATCAGTTGCGAGCCACTGAAAATCTCTGTTTCAACAATGTACTCTTTCAAATGCTCCCTGAGCGCATCGATTTTATTTGTATTTGATGGCAATAAGCTAAACCCTATGAAATAGAGATATATCCAACCCAGGATGGTTACAATAATTCCCAGATACAGAAAATCAAATACCCCGAGCAATGGGAGGTCATATTCAGCGATCAAGCCGTTCAGCACCAGGTTGGTTGATGTTCCGATCACCGTTATCATCCCGCCAAGAATAGTAGCAAACGAAAGTGGTATCAGGAATTTCGAAGCCGGATTTCCCGATTTCTGAGCCCAGTCTTTAACATATGGAATCATGAATGCCACAATGGGTGTGTTGTTCAATATGCCAGATATGGCAGAAACCGTAACCATCATCCGTAATAGAAAGGCTTTAGGTTTGAGCCTTGGATTAAAGAGCCTTGCAAATATTTCAGCACCATAAATCATCCTCAATCCGGCTGTAACCAACACCAACAAGAAGATGATTATGATCTGCTGATTGGAGAGCCCCCTAAGCAATTCAACTGGTGTTATAATACCGGGCAACAGCAGGGCAACAGTGCAGATAAAAAAAGTAAAGGCAGGGTTAAATAATTCCCTATACAAGGCAAAAACGAGGAATACGACTACTGCGAATGTATAGAGTTGGATAAAACTTAGGCCCACTGATCCTGTAGATTTTGGGGCAAAGGTATGATTTATGGGCAATTGGGCAAAGGAACGCGGAAAAGCCGGGAAGACAGAAAGACGGGAAGTCCGGAAGTCGGAAGGCCGCGAAGACTTGAAACGGAAGTCTTGAAGTCGGACAAAAGCAGGAAAGCAAAATCATCCGTCCGGCTGGGAAGATAGGGCACACGCTGTAATGTGTCACATGATGATGGTCGTACAGTTGAAAAGATCGCTAGCCCATGAATAAATGCTTACGTGTTCTAAGAAAATTGAATAAATATTTTCGTCATAGGGTACTTCAAATCTCTCCAGAAATTCTTCATACTCTTGCCTGAACGATTTCAACTGGTGGTGTCTCTCCTGGTTCAACACATAATTCATGACGGTATGTACGTGAGACTGTGAATATGAAAAAACACCGTAACCTTCCTGCCAACTAAATTTTCGATCTATCCATTTTTTGCGATTCATGAATTCATTGCTCTCCACTTCTATCTTCTTAGCAAAATCATCGATAAGAATGGCTGGTTTAAGACCTACAAACAAGTGTGTATGGTCAGGCATGCAATGGATGGGCAAGCATTTTCGCTTTTCGGTTTTGAACCAGCCCGGTTATGTATTTATGCAATTCTTCTTTGTGTTCTTTTGCGATTAAACGCTCTCTGCGTTTAACTGCAAAAACGAATTGCAGGTAGATTTGTGAAAAGGTATTTGCCATAATATTGTACAACGGTTACTGTAATCTCCATGAAGGAGCGTGATCGATAAATTTACGAATTTCCCTGAAGAGCAATCGCTCATGGATTGGATTTTTTAATTACTGCTTCTAACAACTAAAACAGAATGTTGTGAAATAATCGGCCACCCAGATAGGTCCTATGGAGCCGGATTATGTGTCATGTAATATTCTTGAGACAGGGTGCTCCTAACGGAGCCAATTACGGGTTGAAGTAATTCTTAGCGATCGGTCAATTTTCCAAAAATCCTATCCATCTCGCCTCGCGCCGCCAGTACCAGATCTGCAACTTCCCGAAACACCCCGTTGCCCCCTTTCGTACGGGTAATGAGATCAACATGTGCTTTGATGTAGTCGAATGCATCCAGCGGACAAACACTCAACCCTGCGATCTGCAGAATTGGCAAGTCATCAATATCATCACCGATGAAGGCGACTTCCTTATTCCTTAATTTATAATGCTTAACAAGTTTTTCGAAAACGGATATCTTATCGATAATGTCTTGGTGACAAAAATCGACTTTCAACTCAGCACAGCGTTTAGTCGTGGCAGCAGATTCCCGACCAGAAATAACACCCGTGATAATACCTGCCTTTTTTAGATGACTGACGATTAAACCGTCTTTAACGTTAAAATTTTTGATCTCTTTTCCGGTATCATCGAAAATGATCCGGCCATCGGTTAACACACCATCCACATCAAAAAAAATTGCTTTGATGTTGGCGGATTTTTTTACCTGGTCTCTTGTATATCGTGACAATATAAGTTTCAAACCACCTAAAGATATCTTTTCCTGCCGAAGTTGTCAGAAAATTAGGAAAAAGCTTTGAACTTTACCCGGCTGTTTTGTTCGATACTTTCACAATATGACCTAATTTGCAGCAAGACTATACACCAACGGTTTTTGATGAAGCCTTATGCGCGGATTAAAGTTTATCATTTCACTTAGCATTACACTAGGGCTCATCTACCTACTTGATAACAGATGGGTTGTTGGCGAAAAGCCGATTCCACCTATTGGCAGGTTTCTGGATCCCTTCAACGGCTTTTGGAGAAATATTGAAGCCAATGACTTCATGGGCCCTTCCACGCTGGATATTAAGGGCCTGAAGGAGAATGTTACAGTTGTTTATGATAGTCTTTCCATTCCCCATATTTTCGCTGACAATGACATGGACCTGTATTTCGCGCAAGGTTATATTACTGCGATGCACCGCCTTTGGCAAATGGAATTTCAGACCCATGCTGCCGCGGGTAGAGTCTCAGAAATAACAGGCGCAGGCGCGAATGATATGTTTCTGGAATACGATCGGGGGCAACGTCGGCTAGGCATGGTCTTCGCCGCTCAAAATTCTATGGCCTCTTTGGCAGGCGATCAAAATGCGCTCCTGATTGTTGAAAAATACAGTGAGGGCATCAACGCTTTTATTAAAACCTTGCAGTACAAGACATTACCATTTGAATACAAGCTCCTGGATTATCGTCCTGAACCGTGGTCACCCTTAAAGTGCGCCTTACTGCAAAAAAGTATGGAGCAGACGCTTTGTATGGGAGACAAGGATATGGAAATGACCAATGCCCTGAAACTATTCGGATGGGACGTCGTGGAATTACTTTACCCTGACCATGAGTCAGTTGGTGATCCTATTGTAGAAAAAATAAATGCATGGAATTTCAGCAACAATATTCCGGATACCATACCCATTGCGCTGCCCGAAGAATTGTTAGCCGTTCGAAAACTACCCGGCATTGATCCAACTATCGGGAGTAACAACTGGGCAGTCAGTGGTACGAAGACCGCATCAGGTTCCCCGATCCTATGCGGCGATCCACACCTGAGTCTAAGCCTACCTTCGATATGGTTTGCGATCCAGCTCAAGGCACCCGGCATAAACACGATGGGCGTTTCGCTGCCGGGTGCTCCCGGGGTTATTATCGGGTGTACAGATTCTATAGCGTGGAGCATTACCAATGCACAACGCGACCTGGTAGACTGGTTTGCAATCACGTTTCAGGATCATTCCAGAACCAAGTACCTATTGGATAGCCAATGGGTTGATACCAAAAAGGTTATCGAGAGATTCAAGGTACGGGGAAAACCAGTTTTTGAGGATACCTTACTGTATACTTATTGGGGCCCTATTCCTTACGACGAAAATTATCATGCAACCAACAATCTGAAAGGATACGCCTTTAGGTGGATTTCTCACGACCCCTTCGGTTCAGCCATTGCATTCTACAAACTTAACCGGGCACAGAACTACGCCGACTTTATGGAGGCACTCAATTATTTTGATGCACCGGCAAGCAACTTTGCTTTCGCTTCCGCGGCGGGGGATATCGCAATGCGCGTGCAGGGCAAGTACCCTATGCGAAGACCGATGGAAGGTAAGTTTGTACTGGACGGTAGCAAAAGCGCGAATGGCTGGTTCGGATTTATACCGAACGACCAAAACATAAACGACAAAAATCCTGCGCGGGGATTTGTAAGTTCGGCCAACCAATACCCTGTTGATGATACGTATCCCTATTATATTACCGCTACCAGTTTCGAGGCTTACCGGAACAGAAGGATCAACAAAATCCTTGGCGGATTGAATAATATTCAGCCTGCGGATATGATGAAGCTGCAAAATGACAACTACAATCTGAAAGCCGAAGAAAGCCTTCCCTTCTTTTTGAACCAGCTTGATACTACAGCTTTCAGCCAACCGGAGAAGGAGGCATTTCAATTACTTTCTTCATGGGATTACTTCAACACGAAAGATGCAGAGGCAGCATCCTATTATGAAGCCTGGTGGGACAACCTCATGGCACTAATATGGGATGAACTGGATGGAAAAGATATTAACCTCATACGGCCAACGACCTTTAACACAATCAAACTCCTGCAGGACAAACCCAACCTCAGCTTCTTTGATATTCAATCTACCCCTGAAAAAGAAGATGCCCGCAGTGTTATCCAAAAAGGATTTTCGATTGCCGTTTCATCGATCGCAGGGTGGAAAGAGGAACATGCGAATGTGAAGGCTGGGTGGGCCGATTACAAAGACGGCTATATCGGTCACTTGATGCGTCTTGAACCGTTGGGGATTCATGTTAAGACGGGTGGCAACCATGATATCATCAATGCAAACTCACGCACGAAAGGTCCTTCCTGGCGGATGATTGTAAGTCTTGAAAAAACAGGTGTAAAAATGTGGGGGGTCTACCCCGGTGGACAGTCAGGCAACCCTGGAAGCACACATTATACAGACATGGTCGACCACTGGGCAAATGGAGAATACTATCCATTACTCTTTTTGCATAAGCCTGAAGATGCCAGGGAAAGACAATTTTACACAACCCAGCTCAAGAGACAGAGATGATTATGGAGATCAATTACCGGACATTACATAGCATACACGTTACTAATGCGATGAGTGATTGTATACGGGAATCCGGAATAAACCTGGCGTGTATACAAATGAACAAGAACGCTGGCTTGAATCCGGCCAGCCGAAATACGGCGACGCTCAGCAGGCAAAAAAAAACCAGATGTTCATGAAATTCATTATTCAAATTGTAGCCATCACCTTTTCAGCACATCTACTGGCTTTGTTTTTGCCTTGGTATTGTATTGCGATAACGCCCTTTGCATTTGGCTATTTACTGAAGTCGAATACGGACTTTTTAGCAGGATTTTGCTCAATAGCAATACTTTGGATATTCAACGCCTGGCTTTTGGATTCAGACACTTCCTCCGATTTATCTGTACGGGTGGCAAACTTGTTTTCGCTTCCCAGCAAGTCATTATTGTACGTTATCATGGCCGTAATTGGCGGCCTTGTTGGTGGATTTGCCGCCCTGTCGGGTGCATTGCTACGCAAATAACTAGCCTTGAAAATCAAGACAACTTTTGCTGACCAATAGATTCTAACGTGGTGGCCGAACCGCAATTTTAAAATTCAAATATACAGATCTGGTTCCCTTGCAATCAATTGTATCGTTACCATCACCTCGTCATCATTTCAGCTGCAATCTTCAAGCCATCTAATGTGAGGTGCTCGTCGACTTCTGTAAAAACTTCCTTAAGGGATGGGATTATGGATGATAATCCACCCGTAGCTATTACAGGCAAATCAGGATCCTGCATCTCCGATTTGATCCTGTCAAGCATATGCCGCACCATACCCTCATAGCCGATTAAGACCCCGGCCTGTATGGCATGCACCGTTCCTCTTCCCAGCACTGAATCCGGTAATTCCAGCGGAACGTCATAAAGCCGTGCCGTATTTTGAGAGAGCGACTTGATCGCTGTTTTTAAACCAGGTGCGATGGAGACCCCGAGTATTTCACTTTGAGCAGAAATTGTGGTGAAGGTAAGTGCTGTGCCAAAGTCAACAACGGCACAACTACGTTTGAAATAGGCAAAGGCAGCCAATGCATTGCAAACAAGGTCTGAACCAATTTCATAGGGATTCAATACCTTCATCGGGAGCCTTTGGTATATCGCTGGCGTTAATACAATAGGTTCTTTTCCAAAAAGTGATGTTGAGGCATTCGCAACCTTGTCGGTAAGTTCAGGAACAACACTGCTGATCACGACACTCTTTATTTCCTCCCTTCTAATCCCGCTTTCAAAAAAAGTATCCAAAATTTTGTGGCTATAAAACAAGTGGGTCATATCTATCAGGGATGGTATGCGCCATACCAGTGTCCATTGATTGTTGTCTCTCACCCCAAGGGTGATATCGGAATTGCCAATATCAATCGCTAAAAGCATATCAAAAGTATTTTAGAATGCAGGGGTTTACCTGACAATTTACTTTTTACTGATTTTGCCATTCCCCACAATCACCGAATTCTGTTGCATCGTATAGTAATACAGGCCAATGTTCTCGGTTAACCCCCATGAGTATGTGAATTTTCCCGGAGAGTCCTGATAGAAGTTAACGTCATGAACGGAACGACCGAGGGCGTCGTAAATACGAAGGCTTACATTCCCAGGCTTCTGAATGCTGTATTCAAAGTTAACCTGTCCAGAAAAGGGATTTGGAAATGCATGGACGTTCGGTTCATCCGTAACTGATTCCTCTGCCGCCGTTATTACGGACGGCATATTTTGATCTAACCAACTCAGACGCTGGCTGACCCAACCCTTAAGCCAGTCAACTTCAGATTGAAAAGTTGGCCCAACGTAATAGTTAGGCCATATATACCGGTTCAGCACCTTCCACGCCCTGAAATTACGTTGTTGTGATTCTGCATTAAGTACCGTAGCCACAGAATCAATATATGCGTGTACAACTTCTTGCCTGAACTTGGTTGTCCTCAACTCCGACCAACGTGTTGCCACTTTCACCCTAAAAGCGTTGTCCTGCAATAGTCGTTTCCACCAAAATGGAATTAACCAAAAATCGCCGTCGCAAAGATTATTGAAGTCAAGTACAAAGCCCTCCGGATTGCCTGAAGTACAATAGTCGGCATTTCCGAAGCCCAGGTTAAAATCCCAGATGGGCCCCATCACCAGTTTTCCTCCATCCGAGTCTTTTTGTTTGTGCAAAAATGTACTTAACCGGTAGCCGTCAACATTTTTTGTAATCTCCTGCATAATAAAGAAGTCTACGAAGGAATTTACATCGATATATTTAGCGTATCCATTGACAGGGTCCGCAAAAGTACTGTTCGCTAAAACATCTTCGAATTTGCTCACGAACTGTTGAATATATACCTTCTGTTCGGATACGATATCTTTAGCTTTCGGGTATTCATATTGAAAAAAGACTTGCTGACTGCCGACATTCGACGGTGGATAAACAGAATTCCAGCCCTCTCCTCCACCCCCCGTGAACTTGTCGATCTTGATAATATAACCGCCGGTCAAATCATCGCCTGCAATCTCCTCCGGGTTTAGTTTGTTAATATCAACTCTGTTACCATCTCGCTTGACTTTTTCCGTCAAGACATAAATCCCCTGGTATACATCATTCAGTACCAGTTCGCAAAACTTGGTACGGGGTGCGTACCGCCCCAAGTCACGCCCTAACTTATACGCAAGCGCATCACGCATTAGGCTCTTGTCATTATAGGGCGCAAACAGGATCCAGTCTTCTTCGGCCGGCATGGTAAGCAGAGAAGCATTGATTCCTGTTCCGGTTGCATCCCTCAATTCAATGCCATATTGTTTTTTTGGAAAAAATTGTGATGATGATCCTCGTATTTCGATTCCAATTGTACCGGAAAAATCGTTAAAAGGATCCGTCACATTGTTCCTTCCCGTACCATTGTAGACAATACCCATATCAGCCGTTATCTTCGGTTCATCCACAATCACGCCACCATTCGTATTGATTACAATTATTGGAAGATTGGACGAGGTAAAAGGAACTATCTCATCAATCTGCGCATTAGCCCAGTTACTGGCAAAAAACAACGCGATAACACATATCACCCTGGTAAACATATTTTTCAAAAATAAATTACACTAAGCTACCACTCCAGATCTGGAAATAAAACAGCCTGTCTTTCAAAAGGCCTGTCAGGAGATGTTTGCTGCCAACGCCGCCAGCACTTCCTCCATGCCAATACTTGCCTTTTTTTCGATTCCCACAACGTTAGGGATATGAAACAGATTCGGAAGTTTTGGGTCAACCACATATTTGGGTGTATCAATTGGAACGTAATCAATGAGGCCCGCAGCCGGGTATACTACCATCGAGGTACCCACAACAACAAATACATCTGCGCTACTTGCCAATTGAGCTGCTACGTCCATGAGCGGTACCATCTCTCCAAACCAAACAATATTGGGACGAAGTTGTGACCCTTTTGCACATCTTTCACCTAGGTTAAGTTCCCACCCATCAATTGGATACACTAACGACTCATCGATTGAACTTCGCGATTCAAATAAACTCCCATGAAGATGGATAACATGCGTTGAGCCTGCACGTTCGTGAAGGTTATCTACATTTTGGGTAACAATGGTAACGTCAAAATGCTTTTCCAATTCAGCCAGAACTTCATGCCCACGGTTTGGCTTAACTTCCAATGCCCGTTTTCTACGCTGATTATAAAATTCCAATACACGTGCAGGATTCCGTTGCCAACCTTCAGGTGTAGCCACGTCCATAACATCATATCCCTCCCAGAGACCATCTGCGTCACGAAAAGTTGGAATACCACTTTCGGCACTGATGCCAGCTCCACTGAGTACGACGAGATTTTTCATTGTGCGTAGCTCCTCGTTATTTCTATTACATAATTATCGCAAAGGCGCCCCGGTATTGAGCAAGCGATTGTTTTACTTGTGCAAGGGCGCTAAAACTCCGCAGAACAAAGTTAGACTTTCAATGTCATACAGCAGAATGCTTCCCTGAAGAATAAATTAAGGCGGACGTTGAATCTCTCCCTATTTCGTTATTTCTTTTTCTTCGCCGACTTTTTGGCTGGTGATTTCTTCTTCGCGGTCTTTTTGGCTGACGACTTTTTCTTCGCGGTTACTGTTTTTTTTGCCGGTGCCTTTGAAGATTTTTTGGCCGGCGGTGGTGTGACCTCCTTGGCCTGTCTGGAAAACCCTCCTCTGCCTCTTTTCTCAGGCGTAATTGCTTCCAGGGCCAGGCATTCTTCTAGCGTCAAAGAAGCAGGCTCCCTGCCTTTGGGTATTTTTACATTTTTTTTACCAGCCTTAATATAGGGGCCGAAACGGCCGTTCAAAACCTGAATATCAGGGTTTTCGTCGAATGTCTTGATGATCCGATTGGCATCTGCTATACGTTTTGCCTCGATTAATTCAACGGCTTTTTCGAATGGAATTGTATAGGGATCAAGGTCTTTTGGTACAGACACAAACTTTTTGTCGTGCAATACGTACGGTCCAAACCGACCGATAGCAACCACAACCGGTTTCTCTTCGAACAGCCCTAAATCCCGAGGCAACTTAAATAATTCCATAGCGTCGGCCATAGTAATATTCTCAATGAATTGTCCCGGGCGTAAGCTTGCGAATTTTGGTTTCTCACCACCATTGTCATCTGGATTCTCACCGATCTGAACGTACGCTCCAAACTTCCCAAGCTTAGCGTATACAATCTTACCCGTTTTCGGGTCAACGCCCAATTCCTTGTTCTTCCCGACGGAAGAACGCTCAACTTTCTCCGTTAGCGAAACCTTTTTGTGAAATGGCTGATAGAAGTTGTGGATCATCTTCTTCCAGTCAAGTTTACCATTGGCAATCTCATCGAACTCCTGTTCTATTTCGGACGTAAATGAAAAGTCGGTTACATCCGGAAAATGTTCTACCAGAAAATCGTTGACGACCATGGCAGTATTCGTTGGGAAAAGTTTATTCTTCTCCGCTCCGGTAATTTCAGTTTCTTCAATTTTCCCGATTACGTTGTCTTTTAATTTCAGTACGGTGTAATTACGCTCAACACCTTCACGAACTTCCTTAACGACATATCCTCGTTTCTGAATAGTGGTGATTGTTGGTGCATACGTTGAGGGCCGACCGATGCCCAATTCCTCGAGTTTTTTCACGAGGCTGGCTTCGGTGTAACGCGGTGGATGGCGGGAAAATATCTGCTTCGCGATAAGCTGATCAAGTGTCAAAACCTGGCCTATATTGAGCGGCGGCAGCACTTTACTATTATCTTCCTCTTCCTCATCATCACCTGACTCCATATACACTTTAAGGAAGCCCTCAAACTTGATTACTTCACCTGTTGCCGTTAATGTTCTTGGTGTGGTGGATATGCCTATGGTAGCGGTGGTCTTCTCCAGCAAGGCATCTGCCATCTGAGACGCAATGGCACGTTTCCAGATCAACTCATATAAACGCAACCCGTTACGGTCCGCTCCGGGATCTGTAACAGCGAAATCAGTAGGACGTATAGCCTCGTGAGCTTCCTGCGCCGAAGATGACTTCGTTTTAAATTGACGGGATTGATGAAATTCTTTTCCATATGCGGACTGAATCTGATTCATTGCCCCATTTCTTGCTTCATCTGAGAGGTTTACAGAATCTGTACGCATGTAACTGATCTTTCCTGCCTCATAAAGCTTTTGGGCAACCATCATGGTCTGAATTACAGAGAAACCAAGTTTGCGCGCCGCCTCCTGTTGCAGGGTTGAAGTTGTAAAAGGTGGTGCGGGTGTCCGCTTCAATGGCTTGGTTTGCAGGTCTGTAATTGAAAACGTACCTCCTTTGCAGGACTCGAGGAAGGCAAGCGCTTCATCCTCGCTTTCAAAGCGTTCAGAAAGTTCGGCGACCAGTGTTTTGCCATTACCAAGTTCGAATATGGCATTAACTTTATACGACGACTTGGTTTTGAAGTCACTTATTTCCCGTTCGCGGTCTACAACCAACCGCACTGCAACGGACTGCACACGGCCAGCGGATAACCCGGTCTTGATTTTTTTCCAAAGAATCGGTGACAATTCATATCCAACCAACCTGTCGAGTACACGCCTAGCCTGTTGCGCATTGACAAGGTCAATGTCAATCCCACGGGGATTCTCTAACGAATTAAGAATAGCTTTTTTGGTGATCTCGGTAAATACAATTCGTCTGGTCTTCGCATCATTAAGATCAAGTGCTTCTTTCAAGTGCCAGGAAATAGCTTCTCCTTCACGGTCCTCATCACTTGCGAGGTAGACCATCTCAGCATCTTCAGAAAGTTTTTTGAGTTTGGATATGATTTCCTTTTTATCGGGACTTATTTCATACGTTGGCTCGAAATTATTTTCAATGTCTATTGCGCCGCTACCTTTCGGTAAATCGCGAATATGACCCATGCTCGAAGTTACCTTAAAATCTTTTCCAAGGTAGCCTTCAATGGTCTTCGCTTTTGCGGGAGATTCAACGATTACAAGATTCTTTGACATGCTGCTCTAACGTTAAACGGCCCCAAATATCAGTAAATTTTTAAAAAGTCAAATTTTAACAAGTCATCAGCAGTCGCAAAACAGGTACATGTGCCTGTTCATTTCATATCATTTATGCCCTGATGTTCACGTGATTAGCAGATTTTTAACATTAGTTTTAAACTTTCTTAAATTGGGTTAGTAATATTGACAAACAAACGTCAATTCTATTATATTATAGAGTAACCAGGTATGCCACGGTATTTATATTTGCTACGTCATGCTGAAAGCACTGAAAGAGTGGATAGCCAGCATGACAAGGAACGAGAACTGACCCAACGGGGTATTCGGGAAGCACTACTTATTGGAGCCTATCTGCACAAAGAAAAAACTTCTTTTGACACTGTGTTGTGCAGCGTCGCGGAACGTGCAAAAGCAACCGCGGAACTTATTGCTGATGCCATGAAGTTTGATCCTGAAAAAATAGTATTGGAAGAAGCGCTTTACGAAGCGTCAACGCGTACTTTTTTCCAATTCGTATCACAGATTGACGATAAAAATAACGCTATATTGTGTATTGGTCATAATCCTGCCATATCATACCTTGCTGAGTCTTTCACCAAAGCAGAAATAGGAGACATGCCTCCTGCCGGGTTAGCTATTATCAGGTTCAATGTTCCTTCCTGGACGGAGGTAAGCCAGGGAAACGGAGTGCTTCAAAATTACATTTTCCCTGATATGCTTGTCAGCGAATAGATGAAGATGTAACTACACAAAGGCGTATTTGTTAACGACGCTAAAGTTTTTGTGTTGGCAGGCAAAGAATAATCGGCTGTGATCTTAGCTCAACACACATCAGCGCTAACGGGCTCGGGATTTTCAATCTTATGCAAGGAATATTAACCATGAATTTCAATGAGTGAATATATAAGTGCGGTGGCTACCGGAATATGGACGCCGGTTCTGTTTCTTTTGATCATAGGCGGTCTGTTTTTCTTTCTGTATTCACGATTTATTCCCTATAAATATTTTGCGCATGCCATCGCTATTCTGCGGGGAAAATATGACGACGTAAACGATCCTGGTCAGATCAGTGCCTATGAAGCACTTTCTACAGCGCTGGCGTCTACGGTAGGTATGGGGAATATTGCGGGGGTTGCCGCGGCAATATCCATAGGCGGACCCGGGGCCCTATTTTGGATGTGGATTGCTGCCTTTGTTGGAATGTCAACCAATTTTTTTACCAGTACGCTCGCCGTTATGTATCGCGGGAAGGATTCGGCCGGTGTAATTCAAGGTGGACCCATGTATGTAATTCGGGAAGCGTTGGGCAAAGCCTGGTATCCCCTGGCCGTGCTCTTTTGTCTGTGCGCCACTATAGGCTGTTTGCCCATTTTTCAAGCCAATCAACTGACACAAATAATCATTGATATCGGGATCAGTTCAGAATCACTTAAAGCCGCTGTTTTTCATATTGGCCGATTTGAAATCAATTCGGCAAAATTTGTCATTGGTACAATCCTCATGGTTGTAGCAGGTATTGTTATTGTTGGTGGTATTCAACGAATTGGAAATTGGGCAGGCAAGATGGTACCCTTGATGATTGTTGTTTATTTCCTTTCTGTACTTGCGATTTTAATGATGCACTTTGAAAAAATTCCGCATTACCTCTGGATGATTGTTACGGACGCATTTTCAGCAAATCATTACAAGGGTGAGCCCCTTATCGGTGGCATCGTGGGAGGCCTGATTGTCGCGGGTGTTCGAAGGGCCTCTTTTTCAAATGAGGCTGGTATCGGAACAGCACCCCTGGCGTTGGGCGCTGCAAAAAGCAGAGAGCCAATTCGTGAAGGTTTGGTTTCCATGTTAAGTCCGGCCATTGACACCTTGCTGGTCTGCACGTTAACGGCCATGGCAATATTGGTTACAGATACATGGAATACTTCAGACGCGAATGGCGTGAGTTTGACGGCAGCTGCCTTCGAACATTCATTAGGCATGACCGGGAAAATACTATTACTGGTCAGTGCCTTCTTTTTTGCAATTACTTCACTATTCACTTACAGCTATTACGGAAGCAAAGCCGTATCTTTTCTGGCGGGGGTGACCGTTGGTAAATACTACAATTATGTTTACCTGGCCGCGATTGTGCTGGGTGCTATACTCTCCATGCAAGACGTCATGAATATCATCGATGTAGCATACGCGCTGATGGCGGTACCTACGATGTTCTCAGGATTAGTACTGGCACCAAAGGTTATGAAAGAAGCGAAGTCCTATTTCAGCCGACTGGAATAGTAGTGGGGTATAGGGTATTTGGTGTAGCGTGTAGCGCATGGGACAAACTTATTTCCTTATTTCCCCATGTCCTCATTCTTTTGCTCCCTTGTTCCCCAAAACTATTTCTCCACAGAGACCTGCCTTATTTCCTGTTTGAAAGGATAATCAAACAAGCCAAACTCCTTAATGGCCTCTTCCACTTTGTGCGGGACGAACTTTTCCCATCCGGATTCACCCTTCCTGATCATCGCCAACACGTTATCAGAAATAATGTGGAGGTTTCTGACGTTTGCGCCGGTAATTTCCTCCAGCTTATTATTATCCATCAAAAACCGAAACAAATTCTTTAAGTTATCAGGAAGCTCAGCCTCGAAATCTTTCAAGGTAAAAAGTTCTCCTGAGTCCTTCTTCAACGCAGGGTATATGTAAAGTTTAACATTACTCCCAAAAAGCGACGCAAAACATTCCAATATGCCACCGCGTGTCTTCTCGTAAGTTTTTTCCTCGAATACCTTTTGCAGCGCATATATACCCATCGTAATCGCAATCTTTTTCCCTTTGGTAATTTTGGACAGATAGTCCACAAGTCTGTAATACTCAAAGTAATTGGAAATCAGAACATTTTGTCCCAGGGAACAAAGGATATCAGCGCGGTGCAGAAAATCCTTTTCATCAATTTTGCCATCCGAATTCAGATCATTGAGCGTAAGCTCAGAAACCAAAACAATGTTGGCGCGATCAACATCTGATTCATGCTTGAAATGTCTGCGGGAAGCCAGCAGCATGTCTACATTAACGTGCGTGGGGGGACGAAAACGGCCGCGCAGAACCAGTACATTTTTCTTGTAAAGTTCGTCAGAAGGCTGCATCACATTACCATCCGGACCAAACATGGCGGCTTTCGTCAGACCGTTCTTCACCAGTTTCAGTGCCAACACGCGATTATCAACATGCTTGAAATCCGGGCCATCCAAACGAAACAGGTCGATCTCAATCCTGCGTGGTGTTAATCCATCCAACAATGACATCAATATCTCTTCCGGATCATTAAGAAACATACAAGAATAGATCATATTAACACCAACGATACCCAACGCATATTGCTGTTGCAGTGGGTCAGTATCATGCATTTTCAAATGCAGTACACAATCGTTGGGTTCACTCTCTGTGTGAAGCTGAAAACGCATCCCCATCCAGCCATGTCCCTGATTTGTGCGCTCATAGTTAAGTGCCTCAACGGTATCTGCGAAAGCAAAAAATCGCGTTGTTTCAATCAGATGGGGAAGCCGCTCAGGCAACAACACATACTCATGATCGAGCATCCGGATTAGCCTTTCTTCACAAACGTAGCGATCGCCAACACCATAAATTGCGTCACTGAATTTCATATCGTAGGCAGACATTGTTTTGGCCACCGTACCTGACGCGCCACCAACCTTGAAAAAATTGGCAGCAACTTCCTGACCCGCGCCAATTTCAGCAAATGAACCATAAATGGCTCTACTCAGATTAATACGGAGTGCTTTTTCCTGTGTCGTTAATTTTCTGAATTCATCCATGGCTTCTTCCGTAGCTTTCCGCTTTCAATTTAGGTAATTCAAACGTACAATGACATTTTGTATTACTAACAAATTTGATGCGAAACATTCACATCCATATGAACAAAATGTTCAGTTTTTGATAATTAGTCCGGATGACCTATTTTTCGCACTGAACCTTATTCCCTTACACTATGCCGTCAGTCACAAGAGGAGGCTTCTCCAGCCGTATTGGTTTTATACTCGCTGCAGCAGGTTCTGCCGTAGGTCTTGGTAATATCTGGAAATTCCCCTACGAAGCCGGGAAGAATGGCGGTGCGGCATTTCTGGTGGTATACTTCCTGCTTACCTTCCTGTTCTGCTACCCCATCATGGTAGGTGAGATCGCAATCGGGAGACGAGCCGGCAAGGATGTATATGGATCATACAAGCTCCTGGGGAATAAAAATTGGGGTTTACTCGGTCTGCTGGGCATTCTCTGCGGCATTATGATCCTTTCCTTTTACAATGTAGTGGCTGGCTGGGCCTTTGGCTACTTCCTGGAAATATCGTTCGGCAACCTGCTGTCTGAACCCGACTATGGCAAATTCTTTGGAAACTATGTAAACGACTTCTGGGACAATCTGCTATTCTCTTTGGGTTTTATGGCTATTACAGCCTACATCGTCGCAAAGGGCGTAAAGCAGGGTATAGAAGCAGCCTCAAAGATTATGATGCCGGCCCTGCTGCTAATTCTGCTACTACTGATAGGATACAGTCTTACACTACCCAATGCTATGAAGGGCATCAGCTTCTACCTTCTGCCGGATTTTTCCAAGATAACGCTGGACACTATATATCCGGCTATGGGCCATGCCTTCTTCTCGCTGTCGCTGGGTATGGGTGCACTAATCACCTATGGGTCATACGTTGAAAAAAAGCAGAACATTATGAGTGCGGCGTTTACCATCACCATCATGGATATGTCGGTGGCTTTTTTGGCAGGCCTTATGATCTTTCCGCTGATCTTTTCGCAAGGTGTGGCGCCCGACAGTGGGCCATCGCTTGTGTTTGTTGTACTTCCCAGTATCTTCAAGGCCTTCGGTCCGGTGCTCGGCAAAGTAGTTGGCGGCAGCTTTTTCCTGTTGCTTTGTTTCGCCGCCCTTACTTCCACCATCTCGTTGCTCGAAGTACCGGTGGCCTATTTTGTAGACGAAAAGAATGTCTCCAGGCAAAAAGTAACCTGGCTTATCGCCGCCGTTATCTTTATCGTCGGCCTGCCGAGCATGCTTTCGCAAGGCGTAGTGCCGGCATTCAACAAGCTTCATTTCTACCACGATAAGACAGCACTCGATTTTGTGGCGGAGGTCTTTTCGGAATTATGCCTGCCGCTCGGCGGGTGCCTGATGTGCCTCTTCATTGTATTGCGCTGGGGACAGCACAATATGAGCAAGGAAATTTACGAGGGGAACCCGGGGTATGAGGGTTCATTTCTGGAAAAGTATATCAACTTCACCATGCGATATGTCTGCCCCATACTATTGGGGATTTTCTCTATTTTAATTGTGTTGGATAAGCTGTTCAGTGTGACGCTTGACGACCTTACGGGACTTCTTGGTGTGCGGTGATGCGTTGGATTTTGATTCCCTGATGAAGCAATAGAGGTCGGATTCTTATTATCATTTGCGCAGGTCTGGTATCTCACTTTTCCAATACAAATTTTTCCTGGGCTTCCTTTTTTATCTCCTCCCATTCATCCGGGGGTGGCGGGGTTCCCCTGTCAAATTCCTCCAGCAGCCACGAAACCAATTGTTTTTTCATACCGAATTGCTTTACTGCCTCTTCGCAAAATTCGATCTCATGCTTGTCAACAACCTCATCGGCATAAACCATTAAAATCAGGTCGTACAACAAATTCATCTTGTCGTTGTGGCTCTTTGGCACATTCATGCCGGGCTTTTCATCCGTTTCTATTAGTAGTTTGACCTGTCGGTCTTTAAGGCCATACTTCCTGCCAATCTTATACAATAAGGCTATTTCGTTAGGGTGCATTACACCGTCAGCTTTCGCTAATGCCAGTAGGTTCTTGATGTGATTCTTTTTATACGAAAGGTATTGGTGTTCAAAGAAGCCAATCATATGTATTTGTTAATATCCAAGTTTACTTAGCGTAAGACAAAATTACATAACCCACAGTAAAGATAAAACCGGAAATTCACCTCAAATTGATAATGTCAGACAGCACGAACAGCTTCTTCATCTTTTAATGCACGTCTCAATATTTTTCCGACATTCGACTTTGGCAACTCTTTTCTGAATTCTATGTGCTTTGGTACTTTATATTTTGTAAGATTATCATAGCAATAATTTTTCAACTCTTCTTCCGTCAATCCCTGGTCTTTCTTAACAACAAATATCTTTATCACTTCTCCGGACTTCGCATCGGGAACACCAATAGCAGCGACTTCCAAAACTTTTGGATACGCTGCCACAACATTTTCGATCTCATTAGGGAACACATTAAAGCCTGAAACTTTTATCATATCTTTCTTACGGTCTACGATCTTGAAGAACCCCTCTTCATCCATGAAACCGATATCCCCGGTGCGAAACCATTTTCCGGGAAAGAAAACCCCGTTATTGTCTTTCTTCCAGTAGCCAGACATCACCTGAGGACCTCTTGCGCAGATCTCTCCTACTTCACCCTGCGACAGCTGATTCCCATCATCATCAAAAATGGCCACTTCCGTACTGGGCATAGGCAAGCCGATCGTCCCAAGCTTATGTGTTCCATCCAAAGGATTACAACACAACACCGGTGATGTTTCACTTAAACCATATCCTTCTACCAGCGATGTACCAGTAACTTCTTTCCATTTTTTTGCAACAATATCCTGAACCGCCATACCGCCGCCAATACCACCATGCAATGCAGAGAAGTCAACATTCTTGAAATCAGGGTTGTTTAGAAGGCCATTAAAAAGCGTATTTACCCCGGTGATAATCGTGAATTTGTGTTTCTTTAATTCTTTCACAAATCCAGGCATATCACGCGCATTTGTTATCAGCACATTTTTAACACCAGTGCTAAACATAAGCATGCCATTAACCGTCAACGCAAAAATGTGATAAAGTGGCAACGCGGTGATCATAATATTATCACGGGAGGTATTGATGTAGGGTTTAAACCATTGGGTAATCATGGAGTTGTGTGCAATAATATTTCCATGCGACAACTGTGCGCCTTTAGAAATCCCCGTAGTGCCACCGGTGTATTGCAGGACAGCGATATCATCCACCGACAGCGCCACGGCTGATAACTTCAATGAAGCTCCCTTTTTCAATGCATCCTTAAACGACACCGCGCGAGGAAGGTGGTACTGGGGAACCATCTTCTTTATTCTCTTCACAACAAAATTTACGAGCATACCTTTAAGCCCACCCAACATATCGCCAAGTTCTGTAATGATGATATGTTTAATTGAATCAAGACATGGTACTTTCTCCAAATTATGCGCAAAGTTGGCAACGATAACGATGGCGGAAATATCTGCATCCTTGAACTGATGGTCCATTTCCGGAGCCGTATAAAGCGGATTGGTATTTACCACGATTAAACCAGCGCGCAAAGCTCCGAAAAATGCGATGGGGAACTGAAGCAGGTTAGGCATTTGAATCGCGATGCGCTCTCCTTTTTTCAATCCTAAATCCTGTTGCAGGTATGCAGCGAAATTTTCAGTAAGCGCATCAACCTCACGATAGGTAAGGCATACCCCCATATTCTCAAAAGCTACCCGATCCGGAAATTTCTTGCAGCATATGCCAAAAAGTTCCACCAGCGAATCGTATTCATACAATTCTATTTCAGTGGCAACACCTTCCGGGTATTTTTTATACCAGGGAAAATCTTTCATCATAAGTAAGCCATTTTCTTATTATGCACTATATAACTATATATAGTTTTCAAAGCAAACGATTGTTTGCCAGCAATTCAGCAGAGATGGGTAGAAATAAAAAATCCCGCCCCAACTAAGGGACGGGCAGCTCTGAGTGACTCATTAACCTAAACTGAGCTTGCTGTAGGAGAAGGGGTCGAACCTCCACGGAGCGGTTAGGTTTAGACCTGATCCTGTACTGATAAACTATCGGTATGGGATCGGGGCGCTACACTTTATTCCGTACTCTCCACCCCCGAGACCGGAGGGCTTGTCTGCCAATTTCAACACCCTACATTGTTGTGGTGCGTGTGCGTGTGTGTTCTCGCCCGTTTTACCGGGTCTTTTGCTGTAGGAGAAGGAGTCGAACCTCCACGGAGCGGTTAGGTTTAGACCTGATCCTGTACTGATAAACTATCGGTATGGGATCGGGGCGCTACACTTTATTCCGTACTCTCCACCCCCGAGACCGGAGGGCTTGTCTGCCAATTTCAACACCCTACATTGTTATTGTGTGTGTGTGTTCTTAACCCGTTTTACCAGGTCTTTTGCTGTAGAGGGAGGGTTCGAACCTCCACGGAGCGGTTAGGTCGCCAAAGGCTGGACTTTATTCCGTTTTCTCCACCCTCGAGACCGGAGGGCTTGTCTGCCAAATTTCAACACCCTACAAGGTTGTTGTGTGAAGTGTGATATTCTGTGTGCGTTGTAAAATCTTTAACAAAGTAACAACATAACTGCGCTACGGGTCAATGAACCCCTTTAATATTTGTATATTTTTTAATATTATTTCATATTTTTGAAGAAATAGTCAAAACCAAAATTTTACATGGCCGATAATTACAAAGTTGATAATGTCGATTTGAAGATTTTAGAAATCCTCATGCAAGACGCTAAGAAACCGTACACCGAAGTTGCAAAAAAGGCTTTCGTCTCCGGTGGAACAGTTCACGTTCGGATGAATAAGCTTGAAGAAGCTGGCATTGTTGAAAAAACAACCTTGAAAGTAAACTACGCCAAGCTCGTCTATGACATAACCGCGTTTATCGGAATATTTCTCCAAAAAAGCGCACTGTATGATCAGGTTATGGCCAAGCTGAAAGCTATACCTGAAATAACCAGTATCCATTATACTACGGGCAACTACAGTATGTTCACAAAGATCCATTGCAAAGATACCAGTCATCTAAAGGAGGTTCTGCATGATAAAATCCAGCAAGTAGAAGGAATTGAACGCACTGAGACCATGATCTCACTGGAAGAGAGCCTGGATCGAAGCCTAAATCTTACCTGATAGGCAGATTCGACCTGACGCAATAAAACTTCTCTATTGAAATAATGTGTTCGCAGAACCTTGGAATGGCTTTTTTGTTATAGTTTTGTGAGTTGTTTAAATTTAGTCTAAATAGACCTCAATGAGCAAAGACAATCAGGTATTAGAAGAGTTGACCTCCAAAGAATACGAGCATGGCTGGACCTCTGATTTAGAGACTGATTCAGCTCCAAAGGGTCTGAGTGAGGATATTATCCGGTTTATCTCGACTAAAAAAAATGAGCCGGAATGGCTTTTGGACTGGCGTCTTGATGCCTATAGGCAATGGTCAAAACTGAAGGAACCAACCTGGCCGAATATCTCCTATCCTGCTATTAATTACCAGGACCTGATTTACTACTCAGCTCCCAAACAAAAAGCCAAGCCTAAGAACCTGGAAGATATTGATCCTGAGCTTATAAAGACCTTTGAAAAACTTGGCATTTCACTTACTGAGCAGAAGCGACTTACCGGAATAGCAGTAGACGCCGTAATTGACAGCGTTTCCGTTGCGACTACCTACAAGGATACGCTGGCAGAATTGGGCATTATCTTCTGCTCTTTCAGCGAAGCCGTCCAGGAACACCCGGAACTGGTAAAGAAATATATGGGCTCTGTTGTCCCTGTAAACGATAATTACTTTGCAGCACTGAACGCTGCCGTCTTTACAGATGGCTCTTTCTGCTATATTCCAAAGGGCGTGCGATGCCCTATGGAGCTTTCAACTTATTTTAGGATCAACGCTGCTAATACCGGACAATTCGAAAGAACATTGATTGTGGCGGATGAAGGTTCCTATGTGAGCTACCTTGAAGGCTGCACTGCACCGATGCGGGACGAAAACCAACTGCACGCCGCTGTAGTTGAAATCTATGCCATGAAGGACGCACAGGTAAAGTATTCAACTGTACAGAATTGGTACCCTGGTGATAAAAATGGCAAAGGAGGCATTTACAATTTCGTTACAAAGCGGGGTTTATGTTTTGGTGATGGATCCAAGATTTCATGGACCCAGGTTGAAACGGGCTCTGCCATAACCTGGAAATATCCATCGTGCATTCTCAAGGGCAATAATTCCATGGGAGAGTTTTACTCTGTTGCGGTTACAAATAATTACCAGCAGGCAGACACCGGCTCCAAAATGATTCACATCGGAAACAATACAAAATCCCGCATCGTCTCTAAGGGAATTTCGGCAGGTCATTCTCAAAATAGTTACCGGGGACAAGTGAAGATCATGAAGCGTGCAGAAAATGCGCGCAACTTCTCACAATGTGATTCACTTCTTATGGGGGATCAATGCGGCGCACATACCTTCCCATACATTGACGTTGAAAACAAGAGCGCCAGGGTTGAACATGAAGCGACTACCTCAAAAATTGGAGAGGATCAAATTTTCTATTGTTTACAACGCGGTATCGACGAAGAGTCTGCCGTTGCGCTCATTGTGAATGGTTACGCAAAAGAGGTTTTGAACCAATTGCCCATGGAGTTTGCAGTTGAAGCTCAAAAGCTCCTTGCGCTTACCCTTGAGGGAAGCGTAGGGTAACGTGTTCCGGCACGTTCAGTAAATTACTATTTGAACTACAGAAATATGTTAAGCATAAAGAATCTACAGGCTAAAATCGGGGACAAACAAATTCTCAACGGGATAAACCTTGAAGTAAAAGCGGGTGAGGTGCACGCTATCATGGGACCAAACGGTTCCGGAAAAAGCACATTGGCTTCCGTACTTGCAGGCCGTGAGGATTATGAAGTTGTGCAGGGAGAGGTCGAGTTTCAGGGACAAAATCTTCTGGATATGGCTCCGGAAGACCGCGCACGTGCCGGTGTATTCCTGGCGTTTCAATATCCGGTCGAGATTCCTGGCGTAAGCACGATCAATTTTATGAAAACTGCCGTGAATCAAATACTGAAAAGTCGTGGGCAGCAACCTCTGGACGCGGTTTCCTTTCTCAAAATCATGAAAGAGAAAATGAAATTGGTGGATATCGATCAGTCGCTGCTGAACCGTTCTTTAAACGAAGGATTTTCTGGCGGAGAAAAAAAACGCAACGAAATTTTCCAAATGGCCATGCTCGAACCTAAACTGGCCATACTCGATGAGACGGATTCTGGTCTTGATATTGATGCACTAAAAATTGTTGCTCATGGTGTAAACAAACTTCGCACAAAATCAAACGCGGTGATTGTCGTAACACACTACCAGCGCTTACTGGATTACATCATTCCTGACTTTGTCCATGTATTGTACAAAGGAAAGATTGTGAAGTCCGGCACAAAAGATCTGGCCTTGGAACTTGAAGCCAAGGGGTACGATTGGATAAAAGACGAAGTAGCAGTAGCATAAAGCATCGAACATGAGCGTAACAGTAAAAGAAAAAAATGCAAGTGCTGAAGTCAAGAATTTGATTGACAAAAGTGTATCACTAAATCCTGCTGTTATTTCCATTCGCAAGGAAGCCCTGGAAGCGTTTCAGAAACTTGGGCTGCCTGATAAGAAAGCAGAAGAGTATAGGCATACGCCAATCACCAGTTTGCTTCAACGGGATTTTGATTACGACGCTCTTCTGTCCAAACCTTCTGATCTTGATCCAAAGGAATACTTTATCCCTTCCGTTAAGGGTAATATTATTGTGTTGATTAATGGCGTTTATTCAAGCGCGCATTCCTCAGTCATTTCGCCAGCGGATGAAGTTCACATTACGAATCTAAGCGAAGCACTAGCCGGTGGCGATACCATGGCACTGGAACATTTTGCCAAATATGCGGACGTTAAATCGGATGCGTTCACTGCGTGGAATACAGCCTCCTGGAATCACGGTGTGTTTATACGCATTCCAGAGAATGCCATCGTACAGACTCCTATATTGATTTACCATATCCACGATGCACGTGCGGGCCAGGTGATGTCTGCAAGTCGCAATCTCTTTGTTATCGGGAGGCACAGTGAAGTAACGATCATTGAAAAATTCGACTCCGCCGGCCTATCCCATCATTTTTCTAACACGGTGACAGAAGCTGTCGTGAGCGAAAATGCGCATCTTGAATTGTACAGCATTCAAAACGATGCAGGTAGCCGATACCAGGTTGGGCTCACCCATATCCATCAGGCTGGTTCAAGCCTTGTAAATACATTTACGTTTACATTAAATGGCAAACTGATTCGAAATAACCTGCAGCTGTCCCTTGACGGAGAAGGAATTGAATCGCATATGTTTGGCTTATACCTTATTACTGATGACACCGTTGCTGACAACCATACCACAGTAGATCATCGGAAACCAAACTCCTTCAGTAACGAAATTTACAAGGGTATTATGGATGGTAACTCCAAAGGTGTCTTTAACGGGAAAATTTATGTTCGTCCTCAGGCTCAAAAAACAAACGCCTTTCAATCCAATAAGAACATCCTGTTATCGGACAAAGCAACCGTAAACACCAAGCCACAACTTGAAATATGGGCTGACGACGTAAAATGTTCACATGGATGTACTACAGGCCAGCTTGACTCAGAGGCCCTCTTTTACCTGCAGACGAGGGGAATCAATAAGGAGACTGCCCGTGCGATGATGCTCTATGCCTTTGCCATAGAGGTGTTGAACAATGTTAAGCATGCTGAACTAAAGACCTACATTGACCAGTTAGTGAGTGAAAGACTCCATACCAACTTCTGATCATGAATACCACCGCTGTACGCACTAAACTTGACGTTGACATAATCAGGAAAGAATTCCCGATACTGCATCAACGCGTCAACGGACGGGACCTGGTGTATCTGGATAACGCCGCTACATCGCAAAAACCACTTTCGGTAATAAATGCACTGGTAGATTACTACAAAGGATACAATGCTAATATTCATCGCGGTATCCATACATTGGCGGAAAGAGCAACAAAGGCCTACGAGCTTACACGCACAACGGCAAAAGATTTTATCAGCGCATCTTCTGAGCAGGAAATCATTTTTACGCGGGGTGTTACGGAAAGCATCAACCTGGTAGCAACATCTTATGGAAGGGCCTTTATTAAAGAGCGAGATGAGATCATCATTTCAGGACTTGAGCATCACTCCAATATTGTTCCATGGCAGTTCGTCTGCGAAGAAAAGAAAGCAAGCCTTAAAGTCATCCCGGTAACAGATCAGGGAGAGCTCGATATCGATGAATACAGGAAATTGCTTTCCGGAAAAACTAAAATTGTATCTGTAAATCATGCTTCTAACAGTCTGGGGACCATCAACCCCATAAAAGAAATTATTCAACTCGCGCATGAGGTTGGCGCTGTCGTTTTTGTTGATGGCGCGCAGGCTGGACCCCACCTGGAAATTGATGTTCAGGATCTGGACTGTGATTTCTATGCTGTTTCATCCCACAAAATGTACGGCCCTACCGGTACGGGATTTCTATTTGGCAAGAAAGAATTGCTGGAAAAAATGCCACCTTATCACGGGGGAGGTGAGATGATCAAAGAGGTTACATTCGAGAAGACAACGTACAATGAATTACCCTATAAGTTTGAAGCGGGAACACCCAATATTGCGGATGTGGTAGCGTATAAGAACGCCATGGATTTTATCAATGGCTTGGGGCGTGAAAATATTGCAGCACATGAGCATGGCTTATTGCAATATGCAACTGAACGCGTTTCCTCGCTTAAGGGTCTTCAGGTTATCGGTAAAGGGGCTGACAAAGTAAGTGTTTTGTCATTCACTATTGACGGCATTCATCCCTTTGACATTGGTCAGATGTTGGATGCACGTGGCATTGCCGTTCGAACAGGGCATCACTGTACGCAGCCTTTGATGGATCGCTTTGGAATAGAAGGAACTGTGCGCGCTTCATTTGCTGTTTATAATACAAAAACAGAAATTGATCAGCTGGTAGAAGGTCTGGAACGAATTATTAATTTCATCAAGTAAGTTTGATTTGACATGACCGTGAACCAAATTCAGGAAGAGATTATAAACGAGTTTGCATTACTTGATGGCGACATGGAAATGACGGTGTTCTATATCATGGAATTGGGGCAGAAACTTCCTGATATGCCTGAAAGCGAAAAAAGAGAAGAGAATATTGTGAAAGGCTGCCAATCAAAAGTCTGGCTGACCGCAAAAATGGAAAATGGTATTGTGCATTTTTCTGCTGATAGCAATACGGCAATCACGAAAGGGCTTGTAAGTTTGCTCATACGCATTTACGATGGGCAAACACCGGATAGCATCCTGCAATCAGAATTGTACTTTATGCACAAAATCGGCATGGAAAGATTCATTGGCACGCAGCGCTCTAACGGCTTTGCTGCGATGGTCAAGCAAATGAAATTATATGCGTTGGCCTTCAAAACGAAAATGGAAGTAAGGTATGAGTGAGCAAGAAACACCATTAGACCAAAAAGTGTCCAGTACAACGCTTCCTGATCTGCGGGAACAAGTATTGGCAGCAATTAAAACCGTTTATGATCCTGAGATTCCCGTGGATATATACGAACTCGGACTTATTTACGAAATCAGCATCTACCCAATAAATAACGTGTTCGTGCAGATGACATTGACTTCCCCCTCCTGCCCTTCAGCAGAAGCTATACCAAGTGAGGTAGAGCAAAAACTGAAAGCAATCGAGGGTATCAATGACGTCAAAGTGGAAGTTACGTTTGACCCACCATACACCCAGGACATGATGTCAGAGGCAGCCAAACTTGAACTTGGATTTTTATAATTTGTTTATACTCAATAGAATTTAACTTGTAAAATATGTATCCTGAACAATTAGTAGCCCCCATGCGCACAGACTTGACTAGCGCAGGCTTTACCGAACTCAAGACCTCCGAAGAGGTTGAGAAAAACCTTGAAAACCAAAAGGGCACCACCCTATTGGTCATCAATTCTGTCTGTGGATGCGCGGCCGGTGCAGCGCGGCCAGGTGTGAAGTGGGCCATACAGCACAGCACCAAGAAACCTGACCAACTCACTACGGTATTTGCCGGCGTGGATGCTGAAGCTGTTGCCAGAGCCCGTGAATACACATTGCCCTACCCTCCATCTTCACCTTCCATCGCCCTGTTTAAGGATGGTGAATTGGTTCATTTCGTGGAGCGCCATCATATCGAAGGCAGAAACGCCCAAATGATTGGTGAACATCTCCTGGAAGTGTTTGAGGAATATTGTTAATAATTTTTCGTAAGAATTAAATGGCCGCCTCTCTGCGGCCATTTTTAATTTCAAGCTTATATGGCGAAGAAACAATTCAACGATTTAGGACTAGGAACAAAAGTCGCGCGGCTCGTTAACAAGAATGGAAGTTTCAATGTGAAACGAAAAGGGCAACCCTTTACTTTCGTTAACCTGTACCAGAATCTGATCAAGATGACCTGGTTTGAATTTCTTGCTTTAACACTTTCCATTTTACTCATAATCAATTTACTGTTCGCCTCGTTGTACTTCTTTATCGGGGCAGCACAAATGAATGGCCTACAAACGGGCAAACCAGTAAATGATTTTTTGAATTGCCTTTTTTTTAGTTTCCAAACATTCACAACGGTTGGATATGGGCATCTGTCACCGGATGGCAATTTCATGAGTTTTGTGGCAGCTTTTGAGGCGATGACGGGACTGATGGTGTTCGCGATCATTACAGGATTGCTTTATGGAAGGTTCGCAAAGCCTTCAGCCAAAATTTTATACAGCAAAAACCTCATCGTTGCCCCTTATCAAGATGGACTAAGTTATCAGTTCAGAATTACCAATAAGCGCAAAAGTGTTATCATGGATATTCATGCCAGAATACTCGTTTCGTTCTCCGGCGAAGGAAGAACAAGGACCTACAGCCCGCTTGAACTTGAACGAGCCTCCGTCGTTCTTTTTCCGTTGAACTGGACCATCGTTCACCCGGTAACAAAAGACAGCCCGCTCTTCGGAAAGTCAAAAGAAGAATTAGCAAAACTTGATGCGGAGTTCATCATTGTCATTAAAGGGTATGATGACACCTTCAGTCAGGATGTGAACTCCATTCACTCCTATCGCCACGATGAGATAATCTGGGGTGCCCGGTTTGATATAATGTATGAATCCGACGACGATGGATATACCGTGCTCCATGTGGACAAACTAAGTGACTACAGCCAGTATCCCTAGTTGATGTTTGAACACCAAGAGAAATTTACGACACGCAGTATTTGTGTACGCTGATTTAAAAATTTGAATAATGCCTTGCACGCGTTCAGCACTGGGCCAGACTGCTTCAAGTTCAATTAAAAACTGAAACGCCCTAAAAACTCCTCCAATTCTTTTTTCAAGGTACCTGGATTATTGATGCCTAATGTCTGGTTGACCAATGAATTCTTTTTCACTTTGAGCTCTCGCAATTTTAGATGTTGGTTAATAAACAAAAATTCCAGATCAGGTACCAATTGTTTTAATTCATCAACAATATCAAAAACTTTAATACTCCGCTCCACAAGGTTATAGGTACCACTCTTCAGGTCGCTCGAAAGTAAGTTATTCAGCGCATTGGATACGAGATCAATGTGAATAAATGAGCGCGCTTGTTTTCCATCACCCTGAATGGTTACAATTTTATTGAAGTTGGCTTCAAATACAAACTTATTGATGACTGAGTCAAAACGCATGCTTTTGCTATAACCATAAACATTACCACACCGGAAAACATATGTATCAATGGTATCGAGAAGGCGCAGCACATGTTCCTCAGCCCTGAGTTTTGATATCGCATAAAACGTTTTTGGGTTGGGGATTGTATTTTCATCTACAGCATTTTTTGAAGAACCATACACTCCTGAACTGCTGGTATAAATAAACTTCTTTACCTTACTTTCTTCCACAGCATAAACCAACTCAGCTGTACCCCAATGATTTACCTGCTCATAAGCATGTGAATCCGCGCTGGCAAAGGGTGTTGTAACCTTAGCGGCCAAATGATACACAACATCTACCCCTTGTAAGACCTTCCGAAGCGATCGGGAATCAAGAAGCTCGCCTTTTATAAACGATAGCTTGGTGTGCTTTTTTAGTTTCAGTCCCAGAAACAGATTGTAATTCATACGGCTGAGGTTATCGTAGACGATCACTTTCTCTACCGAAGGGTTTGATACCAACAAATTAACCAACTCGGTACCGATGTAGCCGGCACCACCTGTTACTAACACGTTCATCTGTTCTATTTACTTATTAAATCAGTATGTAGCCCGCATTCAACCTTATTCATACCAAACCAACGGGCTTCGCGTTCCTGCATTTCGGGGTCCAATTTACGTGTGCAAGGTTCACATCCTATACTGAGGAATCCTTTTTCTTCTAATGGGTGCTTTGGCAAGGAGTACTCCTTTTGGTATTGCCAGATCATCTTTGCATTCCAATCCAGCATTGGATGAAAACGGATGCAGCCATGCCTGGCTGGTTGTTCAACTTTCATCGCTGCCCGCGTAGCACTCTGATCTGCGCGTACACCGTTGATCCAGATGTCATGCGCCATCAGCATGGCATCAACCGGTTGCGTTTTGTTGAGGTAGCAGCAATGGTCAGGATCTGAAGTAAATAACAATCTTCCTTCTGCATCCCGCTGCATAAACTTGGGAACATCCGATTTCAAATCCCTGCTGATAAGACCAAATTGTTTTGAAATTTGATCTTTAAAACGCATCGTTTCCGGAAAATGATAGCCCGTGTTAATGAAATAAACCGGAATGGTATTGTCAATCCTACTGAGGATGTGAAGTAATACCAAGCTATGTGACTGAAAAGAAGAGGTTGTGAACAAACTTTTGCCGGAATCCCTGTATTTTCCAATGCGCTCCTTAATTTCTTCGTATTGCATTCAAATTATCTCTTTGAAGGATCAATTTAACAACTTATAGTCAATTCGAATACCCCAAAAAAGATTAATAATTACCCGCATAAGACTACCACGGGGCCCACAGGACCGACACGCGCTAATCCTTACATCCAAAAGATCGGTTTCATCTTGTTATTCAGTTGCCCGGCTGCAACAACAACAACTCATCATGGGGGCAACAAATAAAATGGGACAGCAAGACCGTAAATTGCCTCATGGCGCTACTGAACCACTATAGCGCCTTACTTTTCCCATTTCTACCGGCATTTGGCGGAATTAATACTATTCCATTGGCCACTATGCCATTTTCTTGAACCTTTTAACCATATTCCTGTTTACATTAGGAGCATGAAGGTAAAGGTTTCCAGGAGAGAACATTTTAATGCCGCACACCGATTGCACAACCCGGAATGGTCAGCGGAAGTAAATGAAAAGATTTTTGGCAAGTGTAATAACCCGAATTACCACGGTCATAACTATGACCTTATCGTTAGTCTTACCGGAGAGCCTGATCCAAAAACGGGATATTTGTTTGATTTGAAGGTGTTAAGTGATATCATAAAAGATAACGTATTGGTGAAATTTGATCATAAGAATCTCAATCTCGATACGGAATACTTCAAGAACCTTAATCCCACGGCTGAAAACATAGCCGTCATCATCTGGAGAATACTGCGGCAAAAAATAGACTCACACTTCGAACTGAAAATCACTTTATATGAGACAGAAAGAAATTTCGTTGAATATCCAGCCTCTTAAGCCCCTGTTGGACCTTGATGACGACCATGTAGGCTCCTCAGCTGATACTCCGCTTCGTCCGGATGCTTTTGATCTGGACGACGATGTGAAGATTGAGCGCATCGAAAAGCATTTTCGTGAGATAATGAACATACTGGGATTAGACCTGACAGATGATAGCCTCAACGGGACTCCTCACAGAGTTGCTAAAATGTACGTCAAGGAAGTTTTCAGCGGATTAAATCCCAAGAACAGACCACATGCCCGTCTATTCGAGAACAAGTACAACTACGACCAGATGCTGGTTGAAAAAGATATTACCTTCTACTCCCATTGCGAACATCATTTTGTCCCCATTTATGGCAAGGCGCATGTTGCCTATTTTTCAAGTGGAAAGGTAATTGGCCTTTCCAAAATAAATCGAATTGTACAGTATTTTTCCAAGCGGCCCCAGGTACAGGAGCGCCTAACGGTGCAGATCGGAAAAGAAATGGCGCGGGTATTGCGGACAGAAGATGTGGCAGTTGTTATTGATGCAAATCATATGTGTGTAGCCTCGCGTGGTGTGGGAGATACCAATAGCAAGACAGGTACGGCATATTTCTCAGGAAAGTTCAGGGACGAAAACGTAAAACGTGAATTCTTGAACTATATCAACACCAAATAGCAATTTTGCGGGTTTTAGCTTGTTAAACCCCATTCTTCTCGCGTTCAGTGGTATTTTCTCCATTACACCCTTACCGGCTAGCTGGTGCAAGCGTCTGGCTTGTGCCCATGCTATTTCAAGTGTCCACTTGGTTTTAACACCGTAATCTGAGATGAATATCTCATGTATATCCTCGCGTTTCACCAGCGGCCGTTGGAACTTATAACTGCACAAGCGGACGCTTGCGCGAGGTGGATTTTAAAGACATAACTCTACGGCTTTTAATGAAAAATCCAAATCCAGTCTCCTCTCTGTACGGTAGGAGGACATTATTCGCTTTCCAGGCCGCCCGGCCTTATTCTTTAAACCTAACAGGACCGTTTAGAAACCCCTTTGAAGCTGAATTGTTCTTTACACTTCCCGGTGGAGATATCAAGAGAACGGCTTCCGGAAGTGCTTTGCATTATCCCTGCCAATCCGAAGAAAAAATTATTATTTTAGCACCGCTAAAAAAATATAACTATGGTATTCGACTTTGACATGATCCAGGCTTTCTACAAGCAAATGCCACACCGCATTGCAAAAGCCAGAAAAATCGTAAACAAACCGCTGACACTGTCGGAAAAGATATTGTATGCGCACCTGCATGAAGATCAGAAGGTCGAAAATTTCGGCCGGGGAAAGTCCTATGTGAATTTTTCCCCCGACCGGGTTGCAATGCAGGATGCTACCGCCCAGATGGCACTTTTACAATTCATGTCTGCTGGTATTCCAAAAGTTCGGGTTCCCTCCACTGTTCATTGTGATCACCTGATTCTGGCCAAAGAGGGTGCTAAGAAGGACCTGGCAGATTCTATTTCTGCCAGCGGCGAAGTCTTCACCTTCCTGGAGTCGGTCTCGAACAAATTTGGTATTGGGTTCTGGAAACCAGGTGCTGGTATTATTCACCAGGTGGTCCTTGAGAATTATGGTTTCCCCGGAGGCATGATGATCGGTACAGATTCGCATACTGTAAATGCGGGTGGGCTAGGAATGCTGGCAATTGGTGTTGGCGGTGCAGATGCGGTTGATGTTATGGCCGGTATGCCCTGGGAGCTGAAATGGCCAAAGTTGATCGGAATAAAACTTACGGGCAGGCTAAGCGGTTGGACTTCTTCGAAGGATGTCATCTTAAAAGTGGCTGGAATCCTTACCGTAAAGGGCGGAACCGGGGCTATTGTGGAATATTTTGGTCCTGGCGCTGAAACCCTTTCCTGCACCGGAAAAGGCACTATATGCAACATGGGCGCAGAGATTGGTGCTACAACCTCCACCTTTGGTTATGACGAGAAAATGGGACAATACTTGCGGGGTACAGGTCGTGAATCGGTTGCAGATCTGGCTGATAAGGTAAAAGAACATCTTACGGGAGATGCGGCAGTATATGCCAACCCGGAAAAATATTTCGATGAAGTCTTCGAAATCAACCTGTCAGAACTTGAGCCACATGTAAATGGTCCTTTTACCCCCGACCGCGCGATTCCTATCTCGCAGTTTGGTGAGGAAGTAAAGAAGAATGGTTGGCCTCAACGGCTTGAAGTGGGACTTATTGGATCATGCACGAACTCATCATACGAGGATATTACACGTTCTGCATCCCTGGCGCAACAAGCAGTAGACAAAAAGCTGCAGGCTAGGGCTGAGTTCACCATCACACCCGGTTCCGAACAAGTGCGTTATACGGTGGAGCGCGATGGATACCTGGGTATTTTTGAACAAATGGGAGGTGTCGTTCTGGCCAATGCTTGCGGGCCTTGTATTGGTCAGTGGTCACGGCACTCAAATGATCCAAACCGCCGTAATTCTATAATTACTTCTTTCAACCGGAATTTCGCAAAACGAAATGACGGTAACCCAAATACGCATGCCTTTGTGGCTTCTCCGGAAATCACAACTGCTTTTGCGATTGCCGGTGATCTTACCTTCAACCCGCTAACGGATGCGCTGGTGAATTCGGATGGCGAGTCCGTCTACCTGGATGAGCCACAAGGGCATGAGTTTCCCCCGAATGGATTTGATGTGAAAGACCCCGGATACCTTGCGCCAGCCCGCGATGGAAGTAAAGTTCAGGTAAGTATTGCAGATAATTCCAATCGATTACAGGCATTGAGTCCTTTTGCGCCATGGGATGGCAAGAATCTACTTGGGATGAAGTTGCTTATCAAGGCGAAAGGAAAATGCACTACTGACCATATTTCAATGGCAGGTCCCTGGCTGCGATTCCGTGGTCATCTGGATAACATCGCCAACAACACGCTGACAGGTGCAATGAACTACTTTAATGAATCAACAGACAAGGTAAAGAATCAACTCACGGGAGAATACGGTCCCGTTCCGGCGACGCAGCGCGCCTACAAAGCAGCTGGCATTCCAACCATTGTTGTCGGCGATCATAACTACGGCGAAGGTTCTTCGCGTGAACACGCTGCCATGCAGCCACGCCATTTGGGTATACGCGTAATACTGGTTAAGTCATTTGCAAGAATCCATGAGACAAACCTTAAGAAGCAGGGAATGCTTGCGCTTACTTTTGCGAACGAGTCCGATTATGACAAAATCCATGAAGACGATACGATCGATATTATAGACCTTACCAGCTTTGCGCCCGAAAAACAACTAACACTTGTGCTTAACCATCGCGATGGAAGCAAGGGTACCATCAAAGCGAACCATACCTACAATGCTGGCCAAATTGAGTGGTTTAAAGCAGGATCCGCTTTGAACCTGATGGCCGGGCAGATTACTGCAAAAAAGGATAAGGAGGCCGGAACGAAGCCGCCAAAAAAAGCAGTCAGGAAATCGCTTGTGAAGACAGCCTCCAAAACGCCAGCGAAAAAAATTGCCAAGAAGACAGCTAAGAAAGCAGCACCTAAAAAAGCAGGCAAGAAAGTAACCGCCAAAAAGACGGCGAAAAAGCAGGTAAAGAAAACTGTTGCAAAAAAAGCCGGTAAGAAGGCTTCACCAAAAAGAATTGTAAAAAAAGCCGAAAACAAAAAAACGAAAAAAGCGGGAAGGAAAATTGCGACGAAGAAAATTGCCAGAAAATATGCAAAAAAAGCGGTGAAAAAAGTATCGAAAAAAGCGCTTAAGAAAACATCAAGGAAGGCCGTCAAGAAGAAAAAGTAAAAAGAAAAGCCCCGCAGCAGCGGGGCTTTTCTTATTCAATATTAAGCTATACCTACACTGATCTATTGTTGAGCGTTTCCAATTCAATGGCTTTATTGCCCGCTACAAATTCCACGTTACTGCGGGGAAGCATGCAGCAGTTCAAGCCCGGTTGCGGTACGGGGCTTGAAGCCTGTCCAGTTTTTTTCGTTCGAATCTTCGTTTAAGTCGAGGTACTTTCCAAAGTCTTCTTTCTTCAAATGTATACCCAAAAAAACGGTGACGAAATGCTGATTGATGTTGTTCATGCGCTTCAAATCCCATACCGGATCGGCATAATGATAGAACTCGTTAATATTTAATCCCGGTTTCAATGATTCTATCGGAGGCGGATTGGGTGCCACGTTATGCCGTGCATTGCGGTAGGTTAACAAATACCTGTCCGCATTCACTGCCCCCATGAAAATTGCCTTGGTTCCCTTCTCGTATCCTGAAATATCATCCTGGCTTCCGGCGATAAAAAAGGTTGGTACGGTCAGACCCTTGAGTCCTTCGGCATCCCAGACATTACGCTCCATACCCCATGGCGCAAAAGCTACTACCGCTCTTATGCGTTGATCGTGCGATAATTTGTAATCAGGATTATTGGTTGATAGCACCACGATGGACTTGCTACCCCCTGAATATTTTTCAAAGAGTGCAACGGCCTGTTCGCTATAGCCTGCACCGGCTGCATTAAGCACACCGTATCCACCCATTGAATATCCAATAAGTCCTGTATTGTTGGCGTCAACTAACCCAGACAAAAAAGTATTGCCGGTTGATTTTCCCAGCGCCGCCATTCTTTCCAGGACAAACAGATCATCTTTCGCCCGGTTAAGCAGAGTGCTCGTGAACCCTGCAGCATCTTTGTGTGTCGACTCTGTGTGATCAATCGAAACCACAACATAACCCTTGGATGCCAAATTCTCTGTGAGGTACGTAAACAGAACACGTGAACCTGTATATCCATGCGATACAATGATCAAAGGAAAAGGACCATCCTTTGTTTTCGGCACAGCATCACGCAAGGCCCTGCCTGGAAAAGTAAAAGGTATCAAAGGCCGCGTCGAATCATTCGGATTCCCCATAAAATCGTTATACATGACAAACTCCTTTGTTTCCTCAGGAAGAATGGCCGGATACCAAATTTCAATTTTCAACGGACGATCGTAGAGTGGATCAACACCATTTTTAGAGTTGAGTACATCAACCTGACCTTTGTTCACAAAATCCATGGTGCGTACGCCAACACCATACTCACCTTTTGCTGCCAACACCGGGGCATCAGGCAGGGCATCACCGTAAACAAATGGTGGCGTGGAGGGTTGTGCTGTTACGGTTAAACTGCATATACCCAGAAGTAATACAATGCAACAGAAAATGATTCTTACGCTTAGAACAAAATGCTTCATATCGGATTTTTTTGGTCTGCTCTATACTTACTTCATCTAAAGTAGGTAAAAACTTAAACGCTTGTGCATAGTCGAGTGCTTATACAACATTCTTGAGACTTTTGATTTTATCAATGAGGAATTCGGAAAGCTGGAAATGCAATACAGTTAAAGGTTCGGGAATAACTGATGCATGCAATTTGTTTTTCACAAATTACCGATTGGATTATCCAGCTGAAAATACTTCGCGAAGAATGACCCGAAACTCATTTAACATCATCGCCGTTGCTCCCCAGACAACCTCCCCTTCTATGTCAAAGTAAGGTGCCATCATGCGGTACCTGCCGGCAGCCAATAGCTCACTTTGTTTAATCGCATCATCTTTAATCAAATCATCAATTGAGCCCGTAAGAATTTTTGCCACTTCATATGAATCAGGTTTGAAGAAAGGTTCACTTTTAATGGTGGCAATGACGGGCGTTATGATAAAATTGCTGGGGACCACAAAAAAATCACTGAGCGTACCCAGTACGTTTAACTTGATCCTTTCAACACCAATTTCCTCCTCACCCTCCCGCAATGCTGCCTGCACTGCATCCTCACCAGCTTCGGCTTTTCCGCCTGGTAAGCTAATCTGTCCACTGTGTGCCCCACGGTATTCCTGTCTTTTGATTACCGGAAATTTAAGCTGCCCACCGTGTTCATATAACAAGATTAAAACCCCACCGGGTTTGGGTGGAAGTTTGTGCTCAAACCGCGGGATTGTTTCACCTATTGGGGTAGCCCGTAACGTTGCATGTGCTGAATCACCGGGTAATGGGCCTAACAGCCGTTCCTTCATCCGATTGCCTAGCTCTTCTAACTTCATTTCGGGTTACACCGTTGCTTAAATTCATTCTCTGTAAGCTCCTTTCGACCAAGAGCCTTCTCGAAGTATTCACAGGCAAGACCCACGTTGCCTTGCTGTAAATAGGCTTCACCCATGTAATAATATATCCGCTCAATGAAGGGATCCATATCTTCTGCCTGCCTGAATAATCGGATTGCATCATCAAGGAGACCAACCTTCAAATAATATATGCCTTTGTTTCTGTATGCCCAACCGTTGTATGGATCAAGGCTTATACTCATATCTATGTCCTCTTTCGCTGCTTCCATCTCTCCTTCTAGTAAAGCAATGTATCCGCGATTGTTCAGAAAGAAAGGATCATCGGGTTTTAACGCGAGTGCTTTTTCCAACCATGCTTTGGCTTGCTCATACTGGCGTAATTCAATGTCAATCATAGCCAGTGCGTTAAAAACATTCGCTTCATTCGGATTTAATCTCAAGGCTTCCTGCAAATCAATCCGGGCGCTGTCAAACTGTCTTTGGTAATACCTGACTGTACCCATGTTAACCCAGGTCTCAGCATTAGTTTTGTCCAACGTCTTTGCCCTTTCAAATGATGCCAAGGCCTTGTCAAACTCCCTGAGCCGGGTATACACTAACCCTCTGGAAAAATACGCTACCGCGGTATCTGGTTTATATGCAATGATCCTATCCAAATCCTGCAAAGCACTGTAATACTCCTTTAGCTCATAAGCTGTGTTCGCGCGATTAAAGTATGCTGCCAGGTATTCAGGGCGGCACGCAATAGCCTGGTTATACTGCTCAAATGCAAGTGAATAATTTTTTTGACTGAAATAGATGGTCCCAAGGTTATTCCAGGCATCCGCAAAACACGAGTCAAGCTTCAGTGCCTCGTTCAGGTAATACACCGCTTGTTCTTCCTTCCGGTTCTTCACCAAATCATTGCTTTGCAGTAAGAAACGCTGAAGTCTCGTCTCTTTGCTATCCCCGCAGCAGGCTACAATAATGCCAATCAGACCAACCCATTTACCCATATTCTATCATTAAGCTCCATTCGGTGCGAAGCTAAAAAGAAGTATAGTAAATACTTCAAGAAATGGCTCCATAAACAACCTCCTTATGTGGATCAAACGGAGGCGAACAAGTGTTCTCCTTCGTGTTAAGCCTGGCGGAATTTACCGATTTACGACTTGCGTAGTGGTTTTACTGAATTATTTTCGGTTTTATTGGGGCTGAAATTTTGAGATCCGAGAACAATTCGATTTATTAGCTGCCGCAAATGAAAAAAGTAATCAATACTATCAGCCACCACCACCATCATATCAAGCACAATGTGCGTGGCAGGGCTGTAGTTTGACTTATCAATATTGATTTTCAAAAGGCTTGTCACCACGTGACAGGCCTTTTTTGTTTTAACTACTTAACAATGAAATTGAAATGAACACATTACTTCGTATTGCCATTCAGAAATCAGGACGCTTGCAGGAGGGATCGCTTGAGTTACTTAAGGAAAGCGGACTTTCATTTGGTAATGGTAAGGGCCAGTTGAAGACCCAGGCCAGGAACTTTCCCGTGGAAGTTCTTTTTCTTCGCGATGATGACATTCCCGAATATGTGGAAGATAAAGTGGCTGACGTAGGAATTGTCGGCGAGAATATCTTCGCCGAGAAGCAAAAGAAAAATAAAATCGTCAAACGCCTTGACTTTGCCAAGTGCCGCTTGTCCATTGCCGTCCCACGGTCAGAAAATTACAGCGGCATTCAATCGTTGGCAGGCAGAAACATTGCTACCTCCTATCCAAACATAGTGGCAGATTTTCTTCAAAAAAACAGCATAAAGGCAGGTATCCATGAGATCAGTGGATCTGTCGAAATCGCTCCGGGTATTGGATTGGCAGATGCTATCTGCGACATCGTCAGCACAGGTAGTACACTGCTGAGCAACGGACTTAAGGAAGTAGAGGTTGTGATGCAATCAGAGGCAGTGATCATTGCTAATCCCGAACTTGAACCAGGAAAACAAGAAATCCTGGATAAGCTACTATTCCGGATCGAAGCAGTTAAGAAAGCAAAGAATAACAAATACATACTGATGAACTGCCCTAATGAAGCAATAGAAAAAATTACGAGCGTAATACCGGGCATGAAAAGCCCGACGATAGTTCCTCTTGGCCGTCCAGGCTGGAGTTCGCTTCATTCTGTTGTGGACGAGAATGATTTTTGGGAAAAAATTGATCTGCTTAGGTCATGTGGAGCCGAAGGTATTCTGGTCATTCCGATTGAGAAAATGATCGTTTGAAATTTACTCCCTAATCAAGAAAAGATAAACTACCTATCGATGAAGATATTCAACAACCCGACAATAGAAACTTGGCCCCAGCTAACAGAAAGGCCTCAGCTCGAATTGGAATTTCTGGAGAGCACAGTTCGCAATGTTTTAAATCGTGTTAAGAAGTCCGGTGATAATGCGCTACGCGAACTGACGCTGCAATTCGATAAAGTTCACGTCCAAGACTTAAGGGCCTCAACGACAGAAGTAGAAGCCGCAGGAAAGTTACTCTCATCGTCGCTAAAAGATGCCATTAGCGTTGCCGCACAAAACATTGAGAAATTCCATGCAGGGCAAAAGCGCGATGAAAGTAAAATGGAAACTACGCCAGGGGTATTTTGCTGGAGAAAAAGTGTGCCGATTGAAAAAGTAGGGATTTATATTCCGGGAGGGTCGGCGCCCCTATTTTCAACTGTACTGATGCTCGGCATTCCTGCGCGCATCGCAGGATGCAAAGAGGTTGTGCTATGCACTCCCCCTGATAAAACCGGTAAGATTGATCCCGCCATTCTTTTTGCAGCTAATCTTGTTGGTATCACCAAAGTCTTCAAAGTTGGAGGCGCCCAGGCGATTGCTGCTATGGCTTTCGGAACGGAAAGTATTGATAAGGTCTACAAGATTTTTGGCCCCGGTAACCAGTATGTAACAAAGGCCAAGCAAATAATCATGGAAGAAGGCGTCGCCATTGACATGCCTGCTGGCCCTTCTGAAGTCCTGGTTATGGCAGATGAAACATCAAATCCTTCATTTGTTGCGGCTGATCTCCTGTCACAAGCTGAGCATGGAGAAGATAGCCAGGTCATACTTGTTGTAGCAAATGAAGCACTTGTGCCGGTAGTTCAGCAGGAGATTGCAAAGCAATTGGCCGGCTTACCACGCAAGTCGACAGCTGAGAAATCATTGCTTCACAGCAGAGTCATTATCATGGAAGATCAGCAGCAAGCCATTGACTTTGTGAACGAATATGCGCCTGAACATTTAATCATCAATATGAAAAATGCTGAAGAAATCGCAGCCGAAATTATAAATGCAGGATCCGTATTCCTTGGAAATTATTCCCCTGAGGCTATCGGCGATTATGCTTCTGGCACGAACCATACTTTGCCCACAAATGGGTACGCAAAAGCATTTGCCGGCGTCGCGCTGGAAAGTTTTATGAAATATATTACGTATCAGCAGTTGACGGCTGAAGGGATTCAACGACTCGGTCCGGTGGTAGAACAAATGGCGGAGGCCGAACAACTTATTGGGCATAAAATGGCAGTTCGGGTAAGGCTTGACAGTTTAAGAAAATAGAAAATACCCACGGCTTCAATATGATTTGAGGGGCTAACTGATAAAGTATGAAATCGAATACGAGACAATTCAATGATATTAAAACACTGGTGCGGAAGAATATCCTCAACATGAAGCCTTATGCTTCAGCCCGGGATGAATTTAAAGGTGAAGCAGAAATCTTTCTCGATGCCAATGAGAATCCATTTTCCTCACCCTATAACCGATACCCTGATCCACTCCAATGGAAGGTAAAGGAGAAATTAGCAATAATTAAGGACGTAAAACCAGAACAGATCTTCTTGGGCAACGGCAGCGACGAAGCGATAGACTTAGTAATCCGCGCTTTCTGTGAACCAAACGATGATGCTATACTTATTACAGAGCCAACTTACGGGATGTACGCAGTCTGTGCAGCCGTAAATGCCGTGAAAGTGGAAAAGATTCTATTGACCCCCGAATTCGACATAGACCTCGACGCCTTTTCAGCGTCCGATAGCAAGGCAAAGGTTATTTTTCTTTGCAGCCCAAACAACCCAACAGGAAATCTGCTTAGTTACAACAAAATTATTGAAGTCCTGAACCGATTTGACGGATTAGTGGTCATTGATGAAGCCTACATTGACTTTTCAAACAGCAGAAGCTTTGTACCGGAACTTACCAAATACCCAAACCTCATTGTACTGCAAACCTTTTCCAAGGCCTGGGGCCTCGCCGGACTGCGACTGGGAATGTGCTTTGCCTCCCCTGAAATTATCCAGGTCCTGAATAAAATAAAATACCCCTATAATATAAACAGTGTCACACAAAAACTTGCGCTTGAAGCGCTTAACAATGAGCAGCAAAAAAACGCATGGGTCAAAGATTTAGTGGAACAAAGGACCAGGATGGCAATGGCATTGCGCAAGCTTTCAATCACTGAGCAGGTATATCCTTCTGCGGCAAACTTTCTGCTGGTGCGTTTAAAAGAGGCATTTCAAACCTATCAGTACCTGATGAAAAAGGGAATTATCGTACGCGACCGCTCTAACGTTGTGCTCTGCAACGGTTGTCTGCGCATTACAATAGGCACCCCCCAAGAAAACACACAACTCTTGGATGCATTGCATAATTTAGCAGCTAAATAAGAACGTGAACCGTGTATATCAGCTACAAGAAATTAAATTCTTCTGCACAAAATGAAAAGAGTACTGTTTATTGACCGAGACGGAACATTGATCATTGAACCCCCCGATGGACAAATTGATAGCGTCGAAAAACTGGAATTTTATCCTGGGGTATTCAGGGGACTCGGGATGATCGCCAGAAACACAGACTTTGAATTGGTAATGGTTACAAATCAGGATGGTTTGGGCACCAAAAGCTTTCCTGAAGAAACGTTCTGGCCAGTACAAAATTTGATCGTCAGATCCTTTGAAAATGAAGGTGTGAGATTTTCTGACATCTGTATTGATCGCTCCTTCTCAAACGAAAACATGCCTACAAGAAAACCTGGCACTGGAATGTTGACTGCATTCCTTTCGAACGAGTATGATCTCAAGAATTCATATGTTATCGGCGACCGGCTAACCGACATTGAACTTGCAAAGAATATTGGTGCACAGGGTATCTTAATAAACGATGGTTCACTTGTTGAGAACATGAAACAGGTTGGTCTTCAGGAGTATTGTATACTAACAACAACGCAATGGGCTGATATCCATACTTTCCTGACCATACCCGCCGAAAGAAAAGCAACGGTAACCCGAACCACTAAAGAGACGGATATCAGGGTTGACATTAATCTTGACGGAGAAGGAATATCGAACATTTCCACCGGACTTGGATTCTTCGATCATATGCTCGATCAACTTTCGCGACATGGTAATATGAATTTGTCTATAACAGTAAGCGGTGATCTTCACATTGACGAGCACCATACCATTGAAGATACGGCATTAGCTTTAGGTGAAGCCTTCCTCAAAGCACTGGGGGATAAACGTGGTATTGAGCGATACGGATTTTGTTTACCCATGGACGATTGTCTGGCACAGGCCGCCATCGATTTTGGTGGCAGACCCTGGCTTGTGTGGGAGGCGGAATTTAAGCGCGAAAAGATTGGGGAAATGCCGACAGAAATGTTCTATCATTTTTTTAAATCATTTACTGATACATCAAAAAGCAATTTGAATATTAAGGCCGAGGGTACGAATGAGCATCATAAAATCGAAGCTATCTTTAAAGCTTTCGCAAAATCAATCAAGATGGCAGTAAAAAAGGAAGGGAATCAGCTGCCAACTACAAAAGGAATAATATAGACATGATGGATATACGTAACTTCCTCACCATCAATAGGTTCAAGCGATGAAACTGATAATTATAAAATACAACGCGGGAAACATCCAGTCCGTATCGTTCGCGCTCGAACGATTGGGAATTGACTTTCATATCACTGATAATCCGGAAGAGATTATGAATGCTGACAAAGTAATTTTTCCTGGTGTTGGCGAAGCAAGCACAACAATGCAATATTTGCGGGATCGCAAACTCGATCAGCTCATCGTCAATTTGAAACAACCTCTTCTGGGGGTATGCCTGGGTATGCAATTGATGTGCAACTATTCAGAGGAGAATAACACCGAATGCCTTGGCATTTTCAATGAGTCTGTCAGACTCTTCCATCCTACCCTGGATATGAAAGTTCCACACATGGGATGGAATAACCTGACATTGAGCAACAGCTGGCTCGATCCGGCGCTTGAAAATCAGTATGCGTATTTTGTCCATAGCTACTACGTGCCGGTAAATTCATTAACGTCCGCCATTACAGAATACATTACGCCGTTCAGCGCTGCCATGCACAAAGATAATTTTTATGCCGTGCAGTTCCATCCGGAGAAATCGGCAAACGCCGGTGAATTAGTCCTTAAAAGCTTTCTAAAACTATGAGAATAATACCCGCCATTGACATTATCGATGGAAAGTGTGTTCGCCTACTGCAAGGGGACTACGCGCAAAAAACAGTGTACAATGAAAATCCACTGGATGTCGCAAAATCCTTTGAGGATGCCGGGTTGACACACTTGCATTTAATTGACCTTGATGGCGCAAAAGCCGGGAAAGTAATCAGCTGGGAAGTAGTGGAACGCATCGTATCCAACACCAACCTTCATGTTGATTTTGGCGGTGGTATAAAAACGCAAGCCGAAATTGAAAGGCTGCTTGCTATTGGTGTGACTCAAGTGAACATCGGCAGCATGGCGGTGACTGAGCCACTCAAGATATTGGATTGGCTCAAGGCCTTCGGCGCTGAGAAGATTATCCTAAGCGCCGATGTTAAAAATGAAAGCATTTCAATCAGTGGATGGCAGGAAGATGCCTCTATCTCCATCATGAGTTTCATCAAGGAATATATACAAAAGGGTATCACGCACGTTACCTGCACTGACATAGGCACGGACGGTATGATGACAGGACCAAACGTGGAATTGTACAAAAAGCTCCTCCTCAGTTTTCCCACACTTCATCTGATTGCCAGTGGAGGCGTAAGTAGTGTCGATGATCTGCATGAGCTGAAACAAATTGGCGTTGACGGTGTAATTGTCGGCAAAGCCATTTATGAAGGAAGGATTTCCCTTGATGAGCTCATAAACCTGTAAGATGTTAACAAAGCGAATTATTCCCTGCCTGGATATTAAAGACGGTCGCACTGTGAAAGGTGTGAACTTTGTAAACATACGCGATGCTGGTGATCCTGTTGAACTAGGGGCGCTGTATGCACAACAGGGTGCAGACGAACTCGTGTTCCTGGATATCTCTGCCACCAACGAAAAACGCAAAACATTTGCCGCGCTGGTTAAAGATATCGCTCGCCACATCAACATTCCGTTTACAGTGGGTGGTGGCATAACCAGCGTAGCAGATGTTGCCCCTTTGTTGGAAGCCGGGGCCGACAAAGTAAGCGTAAACACATCAGCGGTAGAAAACCCGCAGCTCATTGATGAGCTTTCAAAAGCCTTTGGAGCGCAATGTATTGTATTGGCCATAGATGGGCGGAAAATAGATAATACATGGACCGTACACACGCATGGCGGTAAGCATCCGACAGAAAAAAAACTTTTTACGTGGGCAAAAGAAGGGCAAGAACGCGGCGCCGGAGAAATTCTGTTTACCAGCATGGACCACGACGGAACAAAAAATGGTTTCGCTATCGATCCACTTAGCAAACTTCATTCGCTTCTGCAAATTCCGCTTATCGCCTCTGGTGGTGCGGGCAATATGGGGCATTTTATTGATGCCTTTGTTTTGGGCAAGGCTGATGCAGCGCTTGCAGCAAGCATTTTTCACTTTGGCGAAATTAAAATTCCGGATCTGAAAACATTCTTGAAAGGACAAAAAATAAACATTCGATAAAATATCCAAAATGAGCTCACACAAAATAGATTTCTCGAAACTTGATGGCTTGGTCCCCTGTGTTGTTCAGGACGCTAAAACCAATTGTGTTCTTATGCTTGGATTCATGAACGAAGAAGCCTATCAGAAAACGCAGGCAGAAAAGAAGGTAACTTTCTACAGCCGTTCTAAAGAAAGACTTTGGACGAAAGGGGAAACTTCAGGCAACTACCTGATGTTGGTGGATATTTTGATTGACTGCGACAACGACACTTTGCTGATTAAGGCCAATCCAACGGGTCCGGTTTGCCACACTGGTGCGGATACATGTTTCAAAGAAAATAATGATCATTGGGATTTAGCTTCCCTTGAGGCGATCATCCAGGATAGAAAAAAAAATCCGGTTAAGGGTTCTTATACGACCAGCCTCCTTAAGTCTGGAATTAATAAGGTAGCGCAAAAAGTTGGTGAAGAAGCCGTTGAACTCGTGATCGAATCGAAAGATGACAATAAAGATCTGTTCCTGAATGAAGCCGCTGATCTCTTGTATCACTATCTTGTTTTACTTACAGCCAAAGGCTACGCTTTACCTGACGTTACCGCGGTGCTGAAACAAAGGCATTCGAAATAGACTCTTGATTTCTCTTCTGCTAACGGTACTGCTTAGGAGCATCTGAGTGTTCCATAGCCAGACAGGAAGATGATCTGAGTGGTAAAAAAACTTAGCCCGGCTGCCAATCGAAATACAAACTAATCTGTCAAGCTAGCATCTATCGCGTCACATGATGCCAGGCACGCTACCCCCGTCTGCCTTCAGTACGGAACCATTGGTTGCCGATGAAATCGGACTAGCCAGATAGACCACGGCCTGCGCAATTTCCTCCGTCGAAGTAAAGCGACCCAGTAGTGAGGTCGTCCTGACATTCTTAAAGAAATCGGATGCCACTGCTTCTTCGCTTTTGTTTTGTTTGACAGCCTGCTCCTTTAAAAACCGCTCCGCTCCTGCCGATAACGTCGAACCTGGCATCACGCTATTGACCGTTACCGAGGTTCCTTTTGTGGTCTGGGCTAGTCCTCTGGCAATGCTTAGCATCGCAGCCTTGGTCATACTGTAGGCAATCAGGTCTTCAGGCACCAATTGAGCGCATTCGCTGCTGATGAATATTATCCGACCCCAACCCTGCGCCAGCATCTTCGGAAGGAAAGCCCGTGATAATCTCACGCCGCTCATGACATTCACCTCAAAGAGCTTGTACCAGTCAACATCTGGTGTCTCGGCAAATGATTGTGATGTAAATACCCCAACGTTGTTTACAAGTATATCGACGGCGTCAATTTCCGCGATCAATGCTGCTGCTGCCTCCCTATCGTTGAAGTCCGCAACAATACCGGTTATAGCGGCTGAAGGAACACGATTCTTCAGGGCTTCTGTGGCTTCAGCGACACTCTCTTTGGTGCGACCGTTAACGATAACATTGGCACCTTCCCTGGCCAGCAGTTCGGCCGTAGCAAAACCAATCCCCGATGTGGAACCGGTGATCAGAGCGGTTCTATTTCTTAGTTGATAGTCCATAGCGTAAAGATTAACCTGCAATTCCCCATGCACTGAAAACGAACCATAAAGTCAGCACCGCCAAAATCAGGATGATTGTGAGTATCACGTCACTTGAAAATGTAAAACGTTCCCCGGCTGCAGGTTTTTGAAATGTAACCATACGCAAAGTATCTTCGGGCTGAGGTGTTCCTGCACGGCTTACGATCATCATGATCACCGCACAAAAAATAAATAGCAGCAATGCAAAGTGTAAAAAATTAATGCCCAGCAGCATACCTAACAAAGAATCATCCGCTGCATGGATAATTTCTTCCTTACTCAAAAACTCCGTAACAAGCCTTAGCACGCCAAGGGCAAAGCCTGTCCAGAGGGATACAATGGCACCACGGGCATTGATCCATTTGTAATAAAGCCCGAACAAAAAAACTGCCGCAATAGGCGGAGAAATGTAAGCCTGAATACTTTGCAGATAATAGAATATGCCACCGCCCATCAAGGTCTTCATGAATGGTATCCAACCCAGGCTCAACAGGACCAGTGCTACCGTTGCAAACTGGCCTACCCACACCAACTCATGCTCCGATGCTTTGGGCTTGAATTGCTTGTAGAAATCCATGGTGAACAAGGTTGAGGAAGAATTAAATGCAGAAGAAAGAGAGCTCATTAACGCGGCCAACAACCCCGCAATAGCCAGTCCCTTCAAGCCAACCGGAAGAAAGCCGGTGATCATTGCAGGCAGGGCGTAGTCTGCATTACTGGTCGAAAAATCCAACATCCCTTTTTGCAGAAGGGCATAGGCAATCACACCTGGAATGAAGAAAATGAAAACGGGTAATAACTTCAGAAATCCCCCAAAAAGTGCACCCTTGCGGGCGTTATTGACATCCCTGGCAGATAGTGCGCGCTGCACAATAAATTGATCCGTACACCAGTACCAGACACCCAATATTGGAGCGCCGAACAAGATACCCGTCCAGGGATACTGGACGTCATGCATAGGCCTCCACAAGTTAAAGAAACGATCCAGCGGAGGGTTACCAGGAATTTTTGCAGCTTGCTCGATTGTGGCAATCATTTCATTCCAACCACCCAATTGACTTAATCCAAAATAAGTAACGGCCCCACAGCCTGCCAGAAGAATGAATGCCTGGACCATATCGGTATAGATAACAGCTTTTAGGCCGCCCAGAACAGTGTAAAAACCCGTTGCAAGAACAATGAAGATAGCACCCGTCCAGAATGGTACGCCCATGGTTTCGAAAATGAGTGCCCCCGAAAAAATAATTAAAGAAATTTTTGTAAGCACATACGCAAGGATGGAAACCACAGACAAGTAATTACGGCAGGCTTTGGAGTAGCGTAATTCCAGAAACTCCGGCATGGTATAGACTCCTGTACGCAAATAAAACGGCACGAATACCCATCCCAATAAGATTAAGATGAGTGCCGCCAATATTTCAAAGTTCGCCATCGGCATTTCTGCCCGGGCTCCCGCCCCGGATACGCCCAAAATAATCTCGGAACCGATGTTGGAAGAAAACAATGAGGCTCCAATAACAAACCATCCTTCACGCTTACCCGCCAGGAAGTAATCCGCAGAATCCAGATTCTCTACTGGTCCTTGTTTCTTCCGTGATGCCCACCAGGCAATCCATAATGTAATACCGAAATATATTGTTATGATTAACAAATCCCAGTAACTCATATTTTTCAGCATATGTGAGGCTCGGTAGGTTGAAAAGTAAATTTATCGTATTCCCTACTAAAAAAAAGAAACGCTGCCATTAAACATTCTGACAGCGTAAACTTCTCGTCAACGTTCGAGGTCATAACACTTATTCTGGCCTATTGAACTATGACTGTGTAATTTCAAAAAAAGGGTGGCAATGTCTAATACCGGGTAAGGCCTAAGATCTTTTCACCCAATTCATTTAGCTTGGCTGTTCCATACCTGGTCTGCTCCCATTTTCGCGGATCCCCTGGGAAAGCATAACCTTCAGGAGCGATACGATCTTTCCAGGACGTGACTCTCCATTGTCTTAAATCTTCGTTATCTTCTTCGGCTGGCATCATGGAAATATATTGCGCTATTCTAACCTTATCTTTTGAAAGATTTGGACGGATGCCGTGTGGCTGTGTGCTATTGAAAATAAGCAGGTCACCGGCTTTCAGTTTTACTTTTACGATTTTTTCCTCAAAGCCGGTAATATCTGGCTTGAAACGATCGCGGTCCGCAGGCTGTGTTAACTTCCATGTATCATAAGTACGATACAGTTCCGGTATGCATTGAAAGCCACCCATATTCTCGTCCTCCTGGTCAGCGAGGGCTAAAACGCCTTGCACATTTTGCGGTTTGGTTTCAGGGTCGTAATCCCAATGGATGAATCCTTTGTATTCGAACCCTGGTCTGATTGGAAAGTTCAGGTTAGCACGGTCAATAGTAACCCAGAGCTTCTCTGTTCCCCAGATATCTGAAAACGCATCGTGCACCCGCTGTGCTTGCCTGTTATCCCACAGGAATTGATTATTGTATACCTCAACCATTCCCGTTCCAATGAGTTCTTTCATCTCCATATCCGCACGCGGGGCCTGATACCAGCTTGATGGATCATTCTTATCCTTCTCTTCAAACTCCCATAGAAAATCAGCCGTGCGTAGTGCCTGCTCCCGCGGTACGGCATTTTTTACAACGACGTAACCTTCACGGATCCAAGACGCCCAATCCTCTTCACTTAAGACCTTCAACGGTTTTCCGTTTGATCGGTCATTCAACTTGATTTTGCTGCTGGTAGCTGTTGAAGGATTTCCGGGTATATCCTTATGGTTTTTGTTGGGGCTCGATTTTGGAGCCATTGTTTTATGCTGTTCCATAGCTGTAAATTGTTATGATTCTATATCAAAGGTACCACTCACGCCCTGTGCCAACTACTCCAATAATAGCCATTTATTGTACTATATTGATATTAATCTAAGATATTAGTTCGCTAGAAGTCAATTTTATATAAATTGCTAATATGAAAACCGAATTAGAGGAAATCATGTACGACACGGACAGTTCGTTCCGTTTGCTGGTGAACCCAAACTTAAGCGACTTCTTTTTCTGGCATTCCCATCCTGAATACGAGCTGGTTTTCATCGATGGCGCCGATGGTACGCGACATGTCGGCGGACATGTTTCCCGTTTTCTTGGCAATGATTTGGTATTTATTGGATCGAATATTCCACACCTCAATTTTGACTATGGCGTCAAGACAAGCTATGAAAAAACGGTCGTCCATATCATCCCCGATTTTCTGAAAGAGGCCATGGCCTCAACCGCTGAACTGCATTCTATTCAGCGTCTATTTGAACAGTCTAAATATGGTATTGCCTTTGGTGATAAAACAAAAAATCTGGTTGGTAAACGACTCAAGAACCTGCACAACTTGTCATACTTTGATCAGTTTCTGGAGATGCTGAGCATCTTGCACATCCTATCCCGTTCGGACGAAATACAGCTGCTGAACCACCATCCTGTGATCAATCCCCATACCGAAAAGGAGCAGGGCAGGCTTAGGCATATCTACCAGTTCCTGGAAAATAATTACCAGCGGAAGATCAGTATCTCGGAAATAGCCAAGCTGAGCCATCTCACGAACGCTGCATTTTGCCGCTACTTTAAGGGGATAACCAGATTAACGTTTACGGCATTTGTGAACCATTACCGCGTCGACAAGGCCAAGAAACTCTTAAGACAGGATAATAATGCCACAGAAACGTGTTTCCAGTGTGGATTTGAAAGTATTTCCTATTTCAACAAAGTGTTTAAAAAAGTAACAGGCGAAAACCCTATCGCTTTTAAGAAGCGTTTTGCCTGAAGTATTACTTTTTGCCCAAATAATCGCCCGGCCGGATTCTGAACGATGAGATGTTTCCCAATATTCCCTAAATTTTCAACATGAACAAGAAGCGAAAAAATAAGGATGGTTATCCCTTCATATTGTATGAACACGAAAGTTACTCAGAAGACATTACCCTCAAAAGGTCTGAATCATTTTATCAATGGATGAATAAACGAAGAACTGTTCGTGATTTTGCGCCAAGGTCCATTCCAAAAGAGGTCATCGATAAGCTAATCCTTACAGCTTCCACGGCGCCTTCCGGTGCGCATAAACAACCATGGACATTTTGTGTTGTTACTAACCCAAACCTAAAAAGCAAAATCAGGCTTGCAGCAGAAAACGAAGAACATAAAAGTTATCATGGACGCATGAGTGAATCATGGCTGCAAGACATACGGCCACTTCAAACGGACTGGCACAAGCCATTTCTTGAAATTGCTCCATGCCTGATTGTGGTTTTCAAAAAAGTGTATGACATTCTTCCTGACGGTACAAAGCGGAATAATTATTATGTCAACGAATCTGTGGGTCTTGCCTGCGGTTTATTGTTAGCGGCCATTCATGCTGCCGGGCTAGTCGCATTGACGCATACGCCAAGCCCAATGAATTTTTTGTCTAAGATTTTAAATCGCGATGAAAATGAACGACCATTTCTGCTCATCCCGGTTGGGTATCCGGCAGCAAAGACCTATGTGCCTGATCTAAAAAGAAAGAAAATAAACGAAATCGCCGCCTATTATGAATGACTTTCCATAGCCTGCAAAATATTGCCTGATACCTTTCCCTAAAAATGAATATCATTATAGACGCTATTCATGCTGGTTCGACATGAAAGTTTGGACCTCAACGCAGCTGGTTTAAAAAGTGATTTACCCAACAACATCCGAACGCATTCCTGGATGCCCTCGGTGATAGAAGGATGTGGGTGCACGCATTCTGCAAGCTCTTCAATTCCTTTGTCCATGGAGATCAACAAGGCCACTGCCTGAATAGCACTGGATGCATGATTTCCAACAATCTTAACACCAAGAATTTTCATGGTCTCATCATTCGTGACAAGCAACTTGATAAATCCTTGTGTATTTCGTTTGGCAATAGCCCTTGGAATACAGCTATAATCAAGTGTTACCACCTTGTAGTCAATCCCTTTTTCGCGCGCTTGTGTTTCGTTATAACCCACTCCTGCTACTTCGGGACTAAGAAACATAATAGTACTGATATTCTCATAGATCAATTTTCGATGGGGACTCCCAAAAATTTTCTCTACTGCATAACGACCTTCCAGCTCCCCAACGTTAACCAAAGAGATATCTGCGGTTATATCACCCACCGCAAAAATATTTGAAATATTTGTTTGGGTATCACTGTCCTCAATACCACGTTTAGAAATACTGATTTCAACATTATCATCCCATAGTTCTTCGTAGTTTGGTGTTCTACCTACCGCAACAAGCGCTTTTGCGACATTAAATATATCTTTGGTTCCATTATCATACTCCAATTCATACTCAACGCGGCCGTGCTTGATTTGCATGTGTGTCAACCTGGAATTACGATGAATCAGCACACCATTATTTTCCATGTTGCGTTCGATAACCTGCACAACATCATCATCCTCAAATGGAAGAATGCGCGCACCTTTGTCGATTAGGTGTACTTTGGTTTTCCCAAATCCCGAAAATATCGTGGCATATTCACATCCAATTACCCCGGCACCAACGATTACCATACTCTCCGGAAAATCATCCATGGTCTCAATCCCATCGCTGGTCATCACGATTTTCTCATCAATTGGAAGATCAGGTAAATGCCTGGGGCGGCTTCCCGTAGCCAGTATGATATAATTTGCCCAAACAACCTCTTTTTCATATGCCCCTGTATCAATCTCGATTTCATTCTGACTGATCAGGCGCGCTGCTCCCTTTTTGAAACTCAGCAATTCAGTATAGTGAGAATCCTTCATCAGGCGCATATGTTCTTCTAACATACTCTTGCGCTCTTCAACAGCACGCATTACCTCATCTTGTATTTCCTTGTAATTGATACTTGGCACCTTGATATTAAAACGTTTCAAATTTTTGCGGAATGATGCGGTTTCCCGTGAGAGCTCCCACCACGTTTTAGACGACAATGCGCCATTCGTGACGCCGGCACCGCCCACCCGGTTTTTCTCAATAAGCAATGTTTTCTTTTTAAAATCGAGGGCCCGCATAGCGGCTGCATACCCGGAAGGCCCGGCCCCGATTACGACCAGATCATATTTCTCCATATAGACTCAATCGAAAATGAATTCAATACAATGTACAACAAAATGGAAGTTGATATCCGGAAACTAAGTAGCTTTTTGTTTGGTTAATTCATTTGCCTTCGTGCTTCCAGACGGCTTGCAGCTGAAGTCTCGCTCCCCGGTCTGGTTTACCCAGTAGATTTAGGGCAATTTTTCTTACCTTTGAAGTTAGCTAAGTCGAAAATGTACAGATTAAATTGTTGTGTGCAATTATTAATTCTGGAATAGGATTTACCCTATATAACCTGGAAAACGGGGCATTCAATTGGCCGATGCTGTGAAGAACGCTGTATTACAAGCTTAACGACGATGGATCAACTTATAGCGCTCGACAAAGAATTATTCTTTATTCTTAATGGGCTTCATACACTGTGGCTGGATATTATCATGGAATCAATGTCCAAGACGTTGGTCTGGATACCGCTCTATCTTTTTCTTTTATATCAAATCATCAAAGAGCACAAAACGCGAAGTTGGATTGTACTGCTGGGGGTCGGCCTCACCATTCTTTTGACAGACCAGACTACTAGTAGTTTTATGAAGCCGTTCTTCGGCCGGCTGAGGCCGTCGCACGAACCAAGCCTGGAAGGATTGATTCATTTAGTGAATGGTTATAAAGGGGGGGTTTTTGGCTTTGCCTCAAGTCACGCTGCCAATACTTTTGGACTCGCAACCTATCTAACCCTGCTGTTCAAAAGCACAAAACCATGGATGAGGTGGCTCTTTTTGTGGGCCACACTAATGAGCTATACGAGAATTTACCTGGGCGTTCATTACCCCGGGGATATTGCTGCTGGTGCCGCGGTTGGGGTGCTTTGTGGCTGGCTGTCTTTCCTGATATATGAAAGATTTGCCCTGATTATAGCACAAAGAAAAATTCCTTAAACTTTTTATTTTCCGCCAAAGAGTTTACCCAGGACATCTCCGACATTTCCAAGTCCTTGTTGAGATGATCCACCGGCTAGTTTTCCCAAAACACTACCGATGTCTAGGTTGCTATTGCCACTGAAATTGCGCATCATATCCTGCAAGTCAAAATCCGGATCATCAGGATTGTTTGTTTTGTTAACAAACTGATTCATTACCTGGGGTATTAAACCGGAAGCAATATTTTGTGCGATCTGAGGCGATACGCCAAATTTAGTTGCCAGGTTTGAGGTGATGGATGATATCATCTGCGCTACCATCGGATTTCCTGTCAACGCGTTGGTGTTCCCGCCACTAAACATGGCGGCCACCTGTTGCATGTTGCCCTGGCTTACCTGTCCTTTCAATCCGTTAAAAATTTGTTCGGCCACGTCCTGTATAGCCGCACTATTATATTCGTTGGGAACCGCCTTGTTCTGCACAATGGCATCTCCGGCATTCTGTTCTACTAACTTGATAAGCTGATCCAGCATGATGTTAAGCGTTATTGGGTTTCCAAGGTAACAAATCCTGAATAAACTTGGTCGGGAAGGTTATTTATTTAACAAACGCTTAACATATTTTCCGATGATATCGAATTCCAGATTAACCAAATCTCCTGCCTTCAACCAATGAAAACTGGTATGCTCATATGTATATGGGATTATGGCAACCGTGAAACCCTTTTCCGTCGTGTTAAAACAGGTCAGGCTAATACCATTAATTGCTATTGATCCTTTTTCAACCGTTACGTTTCCTTGCGACGAATCATATTCAAATTCAAACAACCAGCTCCCTCCCACTTCAGTTACAGATTTTACCTTCCCGGTCTGGTCAACATGACCCTGTACAATGTGTCCGTCAAAACGACCATTGTTAAGCATGCAACGTTCTATATTTACAGGATCATTTTCCCTGAGGTTACCCAGATTTGATTTTTGCAGCGTCTCCTGGACAGCGACAACCTCATGAAATCCATCCCCGACGCTTTCCACTGTGAGGCAAACGCCATTGTGCGAGACACTTTGATCTATCCTGAGTTCGCTTGAAATCGGGCTCTCAATACGGAAGCGGGTATTCGTTCCCTCGTTTTGAATACTAACAACTCGACCGAGCGTTTCTATTATACCTGTAAACATTTGTCTGTATAGGGTTACTTAAAATGTACTTGTCATTCCGCGATCGTGGCATTTCATAACGCGAGAATGCCCACTTACAACGGAATATATGACTTCCATAGGATAAAATAAATAGAACTGAAAAAAACCGACAGGCGACAAAAACAACTTTATAAAAAAAGACATTATTTCGAATGCCATAACTGTTGCATGGAAAAGGATCTTTATCATGACGCTTGACATGAATGTGTCGGTTAGTGACAAGAGTTGCAAATGGATAGCTTTTCCGTTGACACCAGGTCAGAAACCCAAACATCAGACTTTTCCAGGAATGACCTTCCTCGAATTCCCCTGATAATCGTAAATAATAATCTCCTTTACACTGCCGGGAATACGCAACCTTCTGGATGATTGCGACAGGTAACCAGCACCGTAATAGAACTCGGCATGTCGTTTCCTCCCGTCTGCAAATATAATTTCAGCCCAGCTATCCATTGGACCAACTTCAAGTATTTCTGGTTGATCCGGCGATGCCCTTTCAAACACGACAAGGCTATCCTTATTCTGAGAGGCAATAAATAACTCCGCCCCAGAAGCATTCTGGAGTTTTACCAAAGCTTTGGCATCTCCTTTCACATAAAAACCACTTCGCGCCGATGGTACAACTTCAAAGGATCCCTTTCCATCGCCGAGCAATACTAAGCCTGTTAAGGCATCGTAACGACCGGCAAAAACTTCGTTGCCATAGTCATTACCAACCAGCATGAGATCAAGATTTCCATCCATATTCAGGTCTTCCGAAACCATCCCATTGATCGGCGCCACTTGCGCAAGCGTAGGCAAAGGCCTTATGGAGAACGTACCGTTACCAAGATTTTCAATATAACTGGAAGCCATGTGGTTGGCTTCCAGGATCAATGCACCACTCAACTCTTCAGGCGTGAAAAACTGATCCATTGTCACCTTGCTGTATTGTCTGTATCGCGAATATTTATTTCTGAATTTCGGGCTCTGCGAATTAAGCTCATCCCAGAAGTGCACCGGGTATAATTTTCTTACATCGCTTTCCATGGATTCGCGCATGTAGCAAGCCAATACGGGGTCGATACTTCCGTTACCATCAAAATCTTTGGCAAATACTTTTAGTGGCAGATCACTTTTTACCTGAAAACTATTATTCAAACCCAGATTGCCGGCTATATAATCGACATCGCCATCGTTGTCGAAATCGCCACCGATTATACTGTTCCACCAGCCGGTCACCTTTTCAATTCCCGTCGACGTTTGCCGAACCAGATTCCCATTCTTGTTTGCAAAAAAAGTGACGGGCATAAATTCGCCTACCACGATCAGATCCACGCTTCCATCGCCATTAAAATCAGTCCAAAGTGCATCAGTCACCATACCAAATGACTTCAACGCTCCGCATACTTCTTCCGTGACATTCGAAAATTTGCCTTTATCATTCCGCAGGATATAACTGTCTGCCGGCATGGGGTATCTTCCAGGCACAACTCTTCCTCCGATGAACAGGTCGAGATCGCCATCACCGTCATAGTCGGCTGCACGCACGCACGATCCGCTCCCATTAGCACCCGAAAGGGCATTTGCATCTAATGAAAAATCTCCTTTCCCATTGTTAAGATATAGCCTATCGTCATAAACGGCCTGATCCTGAGATTCTAAACTGCCACTGACCACATACAGATCAAGATCGCCATCGTTATCGGCATCAAACAACAGCAGCCCTTCATCTTCCCACAGTTTATTTTCATCCTTGGACACTTTTTCTGCTATTATAAATGTGCCGTCCGGTTTCTGTCTAAAGACGGAGGCTTTATAATTCGTCGATCCGCCAACAACAAAATCCTCCAGGCCATCTCCATTAATGTCTCCAACGCAAAGTCCGGGACCTGCTTGTGAAAATTTATGCGGTAGCGTTCGTTGCAGGTTAAAATCAATTTTATCCTCTTCTGCGTGGCGAAACAAAATGTTTACCGAACTACTGACCTCTTTTAATAGGGTTACCCCGTCTTCCAACGGTATAGGAAGAATTCTCTTTTTTGGTTGACCCGATGCATAATTTATAGCCAGCAGTTGATTCACAGATACACCTTGCACAACAGACACATTGCCATCCGGCCATTGCACGACGACGGAGTCTACAAGAGAAGTTTTTCCCAGACCAAAATGATTTATCTCTTCAACGGACGACAAGAATCCCCGATACACGGCCTGTTCGACGTATTGCACATTTCCGGAATCACTATACAGCCATACTTTAGCGCCAATGGCTTGTCGGTTATTTTCGCTTCCGCTTAATTTTATCCTTAGGAAATTATTCGTTTGGCCCTTCCCCTTTTGTGGAGCGCTGTACAATGTGTTTTCATAAACGAAGGCCATGTCGTCAATGTTGTTCACGATGTAATCCAGATCGCCGTCATTATCCAAATCTGCGAAGGCTGCGCCGTTGGAAAAAGAAGGTTTATCCATTCCCCACAGTTTTGTCACATCGGTAAATGTCAGATCGCCGTTATTTTTGTAGGCATAGTTGGGAATCTTGATGATTGGAATAGAGTCGATCAAGAGGCTGTTGCTGGCAAGGTTTCCGACATCAGCCCTATAATTGGCAAAATCTTTATCCGTGATATCTTTTGGGAAACCATTGGTAATAATAACATCTTTATTTCCATCATTATCGAAATCAGCGAATAGCGGAGACCAACTCCATTCTGTTTGATATATCCCGGAAAGTTGTCCAATCTCGCTGAACTTAATTCCCTGATCAATTCCACTATTCAAATGAACCATATTCCTCACATATTGGTATTCATATCCAAATTTCTCGTTGTTGATATAGGTGAGATAGCTCTTGTTTCCAATTGTAGTCTTTTTTCTCGCATTTGTTTCGGGAAGCATGTCCAGGGTAATGATATCCGGCATTGCATCGTTGTTAATATCGGCGGCATCATTGCCCATCGAAAACTGGCTTTGGTGGCCCAGCAGCTCAGCACTGCTATTTGTAAACGTGCCATTCTTGTTATTGATATACAGCAGATCGTTGGAAAGAAAATCGTTAGACACATATACGTCGGGCCATCCATCCATATTGACGTCTGTTATTGAAAGGCCTAATCCGAATCCTTCGTAAATGATCCCGGCTTCCGTGGACACATCCTTAAACGTGGCGTTGCCTTCATTGCGGAACAATCGATCATTATTGGGTGCAGAACCATCACTTATTTTCGGTCTGTAGTTCGTCGGGACATTGGTGAGCTTTTGGTTTTCCAGAATATACAAGTCCAGGTCTCCATCGCGATCATAATCAAAAAAGGCGGCCATTATGCTGTGCCCGTCGTAGTCAATACCGTAGTCAGCTGCCATTTCTTTGAACACGGGTTCACCCGCCGCCCCGATACCCTGGTTAACAAAAAGCATATTCCTTCTATCTTCCGGATCGGGATGGGCTGTGGCGCAAACATAGAGATCCATCCATCCGTCATTGTTGATATCAACAACCGCAACGCCTGAGTTCCAGCGACCCTTTACATTAACATTGGCGACTTCGGTGGCGTCCTTGAAAGTAAAATTACCCTGGTTCAAATAAAGGGTATTCGGGACCTGGTTGCCGGTGAAGAAAATATCCTGCAGCCCATCGTTATTAAAATCGGCTATTCCTACACCGCCGCCGTTGTAGATATATTCATATGATAATATATTGAAGCTGTCAGTTTCTTCTATTTGGTTTGAAAAATAGATGCCGGTTTCATCAGCTTCGCGCAACTTGAACAGTGTGCCGGGCTTATTATTACACGCCGTCATCAATAAGGAAACCACGCACGACAACAATCCAAAATGAAGTCTACTATCTTTCATAACCTTTAAAAAAATAAGGCCAATTTACATTGGCCTTATTTTCAATAAAAATTTTAATGTTACTTTATTAATAACCAGGATTCTGAGTTATCACATCCGCTCCCAAAATATCAATCTCTCGCTGCGGAATAGGCATATACCGTGCTTTAGGGTCCACAAAGCTAGCTCCCGAGAAAGGCGTTGCTGCTACTTTTGTTCTTTCATAGGCTAAGTAGGCATTTAGCGTAGGACCTGCAATGCCCCAACGAACCAGGTCAAAAAAGCGATGACCTTCACCCGACAGTTCCAGTTTGCGTTCGAATCTGACCGCGTCTCTGGCAAGTGCCTGATCGGTCCAAGTAGCAGTATATTGACTGATTACATAATCGGCGGCTGGTGTTGCTCCATCCAAAACAAACCCTGCTGGGTTGGCAGCTCTTGCACGCACCTGGTTGACCAGCCCGCGGGCCGTTTCCAGATTACCCAGCTCGACCTCTGCTTCAGCAGCCATCAGCAATACGTCTGCAAAACGGATAAGCATCACATTCAATGATGAATAGCCTGGTGTCCAGGAACTCTTATCCACACCACCCGTTGCCTCTTCCTCCTTGGACCAAATGAACTTTTTGGGTGCAAACGGGCCTCCATAGTTTTGGTCGCGTATCCATGCAACACCAGGATGGAGACCATGATCCAGGTAAGGAATACCCCGACGGCCAACTGAATGATCCAGTCGTGGATCCACCTCGCCAGCATCAGGTGTAAAAGCATCTGTAGCGGCTACACCTTGATCGGTCTTGAGCTCATTACCAGGATTATTGTAGGATCCATCCAATAAAGGCAGGCCTCCAGAAGTACGGAATGAATTTGCCAATTCAAAACTGGGTTGATTAAATCCGCAGCATCCGGCAGGTCCTCCATTATAGGGAAAGTTCAATACAAAATCCGGGTTTGAATTATTAATTGTACCAGTCCCAGAAGCGGCCTGAATAGAGAATACTGATTCTTTGCTATTATCTCCTGCAATTCTGAACAGATCGCCATACTTATCAAGCAAGCCATAGGTCTGCCCATTGGCGGTCTTACCCAAAGCAATTACGTCATCGAATATGTCTTTTGCATCCTGAAACTTGGCTTGCGAAGATTGGAGAAAGCCTTCGTAAAGGTAAGTTTTAGCGAGATATGCTCCAGCCGCCCATTTATTGGCTCTTCCTGCTGCGCTCTGTTCTTCGGGAAGATTATTATAAGCAAACAAGAAATCCGCCTCGATTTTTGGCCATATGTCTGCGGTATTAGTAACCTCGTCGATACCCGCTCCGTAATCTATGGTCTCATCGATGTATGGAACATTGTTGAAGATCTTCTTCAGCTCAAAATAATAATGCGCGCGCAAAAATTTACCTTCAGCTTCCAGCCTGGTTTTTGTTGCCGCTGAGACTGTCGCTTGGGCATCCGGGAGCAGACGAAGCAGCGCGTTTACGCGCGCAATCCCTTCATAGCAAACCCTGTATTTGTCCAGCACAGATTCGTTAGTGGCTTGCGGACTGTAGGCCTGAATTTCATTCACCTGAGCCTGGTCACCAGAATTGGTGCCCTTGTTCGCTTCACCGCCCATAACACTGCCCCACAACCAGTTTGTAGAACCAGCATAAAAGCCGCCTCTTCCCAGCAACATGCTGTAAGCGCCTATGAGTGTGCCTTCAAGACCATTGGCGGAGGTTAACTGGGCATTCGTAATTGATCCCGTAGGGTTAACCTCTAAAAAACTATCCTGACAGGACACGGTAAACACGATTACAATAAACATCGTGATAATTATCCTTGTTGTTATTTTCATAATTGAATCCATTTAAAAGTTTTGATCTTCAAATTCTAGAAGCCTAAATTTACACCGAATGTCCAGCTTCTTGTGATAGGAAAGTTTCCTACATCAATACCGAACCGGGTATCCACGTCACCACCTACGCTGGGATCAAGGCCATCATAGCCAGTAATGGTAAACACGTTGTTGGTAGATGCAAATATCCGCAACTTGGCTAGATTCAGTTTAGAGAGTGTAGCTTCTGGCAGGTTGTAGCCAAGTGTAATATTCTGCATACGGAAATACGACCCGTCCTCCACGTAGAATGAATTAGCCTGCGTATTTGTGCTAAAGTTTGAAACATTTTCGAAGATCGGAATATCGCCACCTTTATTTCCGGTGAAACTCCAGGAATCCTTTACGCGCTCACTTATCGCCGCTCCGGCAAAGGAAGGATAGAAGTCAGTAAACCACTTGGATTGATTCCAGATCTTGTTCCCGATGGACGCAAACATGTAACTTTCCAATTCAAAATTCTTATACGAAATCTTGAAGTTTATACCTCCGGTAAACTTAGGTACCGGGCTTCCCAAGAATGTTCTGTCATCGGTATTGATTACGCCATCCCCATTGATGTCATTGTAACGGAAACGGCCAGGGGCCGCGCCAGCCTGTGTTGGTGCCGCGGCAACTTCCTCTACAGATTGGAATAATCCCGACACTTCATATCCAAAGAACGAAGAGATCGAGTGTCCAAGCTGGTTGCGGATCGGTCTGATACCCCTGAAGCTTGGATCAGCATCAGCGGAGGAAAGGTAGGTCGCCCCTTCATTGAGCTCAACAATTTCATTTTTAAGGAAACCACCGTTAATGGTAAATTCATATCTCACATCAGGGGTGAAATTTCCTCTGGTGATGACCTGTAGGTCAATACCCTTGTTCTGCATCTTACCAACGTTAACGAACGGTGGCGCCGCATTAAATCCATTCATTACCGTGATCGGCACCTCAAACAAAAGATCTTCGGTGTCTTTCTGCCATAAGTCTAAAATGACGTCCAGTTTGCCTTCGAACAAGTATGCATCAAATCCAATATTCTTGGTGATGGCCTTTTCCCACTTGGCAGCAGGGTTACCAATACGGCTACGGTAAAAACCTTCAACCGCTCCACCATTGTTAATCGGGTAGGAAGAAGCTCCTACACTTGTAGCATACAAGCTGTATTGGTTATTCGGGTCAACGTTGTTTGAATTACCCATAATACCCCATCCCCCGCGAAGCTTTAATTCATCAAGCCAGGCAGCAGACTGCAAGAAGTTTTCTTCTGAAAGCCGCCATCCTGCTGAAAATGCAGGGAAGGTTCCATATTTATTTTCCGAACCAAAGCGCGAAGATCCATCACGTCGAATTACGGCAGAAACCAAATACTTGTCGTTGAAGGAGTAGTTCAACCTTCCAAAGTAAGAAGAAAAGGTTGTGCCATTGCCCGAACCACTATTTACGGTCCTTGTTGAACCCGGAGTTGTAGTACTCAAATTGACAAAGTCACGATCTTCTGAAAAGGGGTCGAATCCCTGACCAGCAATACTTCTTCCATACCCTGTATTGAGTGCTTCCTGGCCAACCAATAAATCAAGATTATGGTTGCCAAAAGCTTTCTTATAGCTCACTGTGTTCGTGACCGTCCATCCAAAAAATTGATTCGCGCCTTCATTGTAAGTCACAGATGAGTTATTTTCAGAGTTTTCATACTGGCGACGTCCGTAAGACCAAAAATAGGCACCGCCGTAGTTTCCACCCAGGCTTGTCCTTATAGTCAGGTCTTTGATGGGATCATATTCCAGGTATATATTCCCAAAACCAGAAGCCTGAAATCCTTTGTTGTCCTGTTGACTGTCGAGATTCGCGACCGGGTTTCGTGGGTTATTAAATCCCCCAGCGCGGGTTCCAGCATACCCCCCAAAGACATCGTATACCGGAATGATAGAAGGCATCCGGAATGCTGTTAGTATATCATTCTCATCATCTGAGCTTCCGGATCCACCGCCTCCACCTTGTAACAGCCTAACCTGCCTATAAGTAAATTGCAGGTTTTCTCCAATCCGGAGGTTTTTGAAGATATTAAACTCGGTATTCACGCGGGCCGCATAACGTCTGAAATGCTGATGAATCAAAATACCATCCTGATCCTGCGCACTTAGTCCAATATAATATCTGCTGTCTTCAGAGCCTCCACTAATTCCAATAGTGTGTCTTGAAAGTGCCGCAGGACGCGTAATTTCGTCATACCAGTCCGTCCCCTGTTTATTCGCAGCTGTCACCTGATAAATTGGCTTATTAAAATCGGTGACATTGTAAAGCGCCTTTTCTGCATTCAGATCAAGGCTTCCAACAATACCAAACTGACTGCCACGCAATATGTAATCAGGAATTACTGGGCTAGAACCTGTACCAAACTGAGGGTGGTTAAATACTGGAGTATTTCCCAATTGCGTTGCCGTGTTTTCGACCGCCTTCCAGGACCAATCGGCAAAATCTGTTGGATTCATTGTTGCCTGACCTTTACCGGGATCAGTGACGCCAACCAAACCATCATAAGTTATGCGCATCTTTCTCCCACTCTTTGAGCCCCGTTTGGTGGTGTAAACAATTACACCGTTTGCTGCCCTGGCACCATATATCGAGGCTGTTGCTGCATCCTTCAATACAGTAGTGGTCTCAATATCGTCAGGGTTAAGAAACTCGATAGATTGCGTGGGTAAACCGTCCACAATATACAGCGGTGCGTTACCGCCAAAGGCACCAAATCCACGAACGCGTATCTGGCTGGTAGTTCCAGGTTGTCCGTTAGTCACAACGGTAACTCCTGGGACCCGTCCCTGTAGCTGCTGCTCCACGTTTCCGGAAGGGACCGCTGTGAGGTCCTTTGTCTTCACGGTAGAGACTGCCCCCGTTATAGACCTCCGCGTGTCAACCGAATATCCCGTTACCACGATTTCTTCCAGCGAGGTAAGATCCGGAGCAAGGGTAACCGAGATGTTTGTCTGGGTCCCTACGGTAATATCCTGCGTTTTGTAACCGACAAAAGTAAATGCCAAAACGTCGGATTCTTTGGCATTGAGGCTAAACGCCCCATTGATATCCGTTACGGAACCCACAGCGGTTCCCCTAACGATAACATTCACACCGGGCATTCCGGCCCCGTTTTCATCTACAACAGTCCCAGTGACTAGTTTCTCCTGGGCATGTACAACGAAAACCAGCATCAGCATCATTGCCAACGACAAACTCAATTTTTTGTAGAGTTTTTTCATAAGTATTATTTGGTTTAGATTGATTTGGCCTAAACAAAATCACTCAATCTTTAAAGCAGACTGCCAGATTATTTTGTAAGGACCAGAATAAAAATATGTAGATTAATTCATCATTGCATAAATAAACACAATTTTTTTTACGCAATCATCTTCGCAATCGATTGCGGTTTCGTGATTAATAGTCCGATAACCAGCTTCAGTCAGGTTGCAGCAATACCTCATCCAATGGCCTCTTTACTCATCAGATTCTTCTCATTGTACACTTAAATAGTGTTATTTTTGGCCGATTTATCAGTATGAAGCTTTACGACAAATACCCTGTTTCCTTAACCAATTCCTTAAGTGGAAAAAAAGAGATTGTCAATCCTGTAAACGCGGGTCATATCGGCATGTATGTTTGTGGCCCGACAGTCTACAATTATGTACACCTGGGCAATGTTCGAACTTTCATGATGTTTGACATTGTCGCACGATATTTTCGGTTCCTGGGTTACAAGGTTCGCTACGTACGCAACATAACAGATGTAGGGCACCTGGAAAATGATGCGGATGAAGGCGAAGACAAGATCGCAAAAAAAGCACGACTAGAGCAGCTTGAACCCATGGAAGTGGTTAAGCACTACACCGATGGCTTTCATGAGGTAATGCGCCAATTCAATATTTTACCTCCCAACATTGAACCTTCAGCGACCGGGCATATCGTTGAGCAAATAGAAATTATCAGAAAGCTTATCAACAATGGCTTTGCTTATGAAGTGAATGGATCCGTGTACTTTGATGTTACACGGTACAATGAAAATCATCACTATGGAATACTCTCTGGCCGTGTTATTGAAGAGTTGATGGAAAGCGGCAGAAAGCTAGACAGCCAGGATGAAAAGCGCAATAAGATTGATTTTGCACTCTGGAAGAAAGCCTCACCGTATCACATTATGCGGTGGCCATCTCCATGGGGCGAAGGCTTCCCGGGCTGGCACATTGAATGTACGGTCATGAGCACAAAATATCTTGGCGAGACGTTCGATCTTCACGGTGGTGGTATGGACTTGAAGTTTCCACACCACGAGTGCGAGATTGCCCAGGCCGTTGGTGCGACCGGAAAGAATCCTGTAAATTACTGGCTGCACACAAACATGCTCACCGTAAATGGACAGAAAATGAGCAAGTCTCTTGGCAATTCATTTCTGCCTAGTGAATTGTTTACGGGAAACCATGCTTTGTTGGAAAAAGGCTATGGGCCAATGACTGTACGTTTTTTCATGCTGCAGTCGCACTACTCCAGCACACTTGATTTTTCGAACGAAGCATTGAGCGCAGCGGAAAAGGGATACAAGAAACTTTCAAATGCATTGAGCACAATAAAAAAGTTGACCTATTCAGGCGGCGGCTCACCCGTCCCGGAACTTACAGCATCGCTTCAAAAACTTGTTGACGAACTCTATCGCAATATGAGTGATGATTTCAACACGGCGAAAACGCTGGCATCATTGTTTGAAATGTCAGCTCGTATCAACGACTTCAAATCCGGGAATGTTCAATTGAATACTGTCGATCAAGAAACGTTTGAAAGTTTCAGAAACGCGTTTGTAGGATTTATGGAAGATGTGCTTGGCCTCACTGAAGAAGATGAGCACCACCAGGCGATATTGGAAGGCGTAATAAACGTGCTCATTGAATTACGAAAGAAAGCAAGACAGGACCGCGACTTTTCCTTATCCGATAAGATTCGCGATGATTTGAAAGTCATGGGCGTACAATTGATGGACGGCAAAGACGGGGAAATGAGTTTTACGATTGACAAAATGTCAATCTACTAGAATAAAAAGTCAGTGGGTGTACTAAACTTTGAGCCATCATTTGAACCGGTCTTATGTCCAAATTCAGTAACGTCATTGCGAGGAATTGTCCCGACTAAGCCGGGACGAATAACGAAGCAATCCCCAGACCACGACGTGCGCACGTAGTGGTTCGGACGATGTTTTCAGACATAATCAATATATTTTCCGCAATCCCTATGTTGAGAAAGATATTCATACTGCCCATTCGCTTCTATCAACTGAGCATATCGCCGTTGCTAGGATCACATTGCAGGCATACGCCATCGTGTTCTCAGTACACCATTGAAGCCATTACAGAGTGGGGTATCCTGAAAGGAACCTGGCTGGGTTTGAAGCGCATTGCAAGATGCCATCCCTGGGGAACCCACGGGTATGATCCTGTGCCTAAAAAGAAAAACTAAAAGCTGACACTAGCATCAAAAACAGTCCCTTTGAATAGTTCTACTCAAAGTTATTTACCCCCAATATTCCGTTATAGCCAATCATAAAAAGTTTCTGCTCTTCACAGCCGTTTCCTGCCAAATAATGGTAGAATAGGTTATTTTTAAACCATTCATATTTGACAACACTTCATGCCTGATTTTCAAATCAAGAAAACCCAAAAGTCATACGACGTGTGCATAGTAGGCTCCGGTGCCGGCGGCGGAATGGCTGCGTACGTCCTGGCCAACGCCGGAATCAAAGTCGTATTACTCGAAGCCGGCCCGCTCTACGATCCGGCCAAAAATGTGACGCAACTAAAATGGCCCTGGGAATCTCCACGAAGGGGCGCACGAACACCCCTGCGGCAAAACGGTGATTTTGATGCCGCTTATGGCGGATGGGATCTTGAAGGCGAACCCTATACACACAAAGACGACACCAAGTTCGACTGGTTTCGTTCCAGAATGGTGGGTGGACGTACCAACCATTGGGGAAGAATTTCACTTCGATTCGGACCAAATGATTTCAAGCGCAAAAGCATTGATGGATTAGGTGATGACTGGCCTATTGGGTACGACGATGTAGCACCATACTATGATAAAATTGATAAACTTATTGGCGTATTCGGTTCCGCAGAAAATTTACCCAACGATCCCGATAGCATTTTCCTTCCGCCTCCCAAGCCAAGGTTGCACGAGCTGCTCATCAAGAATGCCGGAGACGCGTTAAATATTCCTGTCATCCCTTCACGTTTGTCTATCCTGACAAAAAAAATTAACGATGAAAGAGGAGCCTGTTTCTATTGCCATCAATGCAGCCGGGGATGTACTGTATACGGAGATTTCTCGTCGTCTTCCGTGCTTGTAAAACCTGCTGTTGCTACCGGAAATGTGGACGTTATCCCAAACGCCATGGCACGTGAAGTGCTGACAAACCAGGAAGGGGAAGCTACCGGTGTCTCGTTTGTCAATAAAGATGACATGCAGGAATACACTGTCACGGCAAAAGTAATCATGCTGGCCGCCAGTGCATGCGAATCGGCACGGTTACTGCTAAACTCAAAATCTTCTCGTTATCCCGGCGGGCTTGCCAACGCAAGTGGCGTCGTGGGCAAATACCTGCACGATTCAACGGGTGCATCGATGGGTGGCATCCTCCCGCACCTGGTAAGCAGAAAACGGTACAATGAAGATGGTGTTGGCGGCATGCATGTATACACACCGTGGTGGCTCAACAACAAGAAACTCGACTTTCCCCGTGGTTATCATATCGAGTATGGTGGCGGAATGAACATGCCGGGGTACGGTTTTGGATTTGGTATGGAAAACACAAACGGAAAATATCCTGGTCGTGATGGCAGGCAAAAGGAAGCAGGCGGGTATGGTGCTGCGTTGAAGGACGACTACCGCTATTTCTATGGCGCTACTTTCGGCATGTCGGGACGCGGAGAAGCCATTGCCCGCGAAGATAATTACTGCGAGATTGATCCTTCCACAGTCGATAAGTATGGCATTCCTGTTCTCCGTTTTCATTACAAGTGGAGTGATCACGAGGTCAAGCAAGCGAAGCATATGAAGGAAACCTTTAAGGAGATCATTTACACCATGGGTGGCGTGGCTACCTATGGCCACACCGATGGCCCGGAAAACGACTATGGTCTCCTTGCACCTGGACGAATTATCCACGAGGTGGGTACCACCCGTATGGGGAGCGATCCTAAAAAATCTGCTTTAAACAAATTCAATCAGGCACATGAATGCAACAATTTATTTGTCGTAGATGGCGGACCTTTCGTTTCTCAGGCTGATAAGAACCCTACCTGGACGATCCTTGCGCTGTCCATGCGGGCTTCGGAATATATTATTGACCAGCTTAAAAAACAAAATATCTGATACGAATGCGTAGACACCAACGCCGATCAATGGCAGACACAATTCAAATCATACATACGAAATATGGACCGACGTAAATATTTAAAGACAATGGCTGCAGGCTCTGTTGGGGCTGGCTTGTTCCTTCAGTCGTGTAAACCCGAATCAAAAAAAACCATTGCGGAAGGTACACAGCCTTATACTTTTGATCGTACCCCCGCAGAATTGGAGCGTGAGCAAAAACTGGCGGGCGAGAAATTCTTCGATGATCATGAGCTGAAAACCATTGGCATTTTATCGGATATTATTATCCCAAAAGATGAAACATCGGGTAGTGCGACTGATGCAGGGGTCACCGATTTCATCGAATTCATTGCCAAAGATATGCCCCATTATCAAACGCCGTTGCGCGGAGGACTAAGGTGGTTAGATCTGCAATGTATGAAACGATATGCTGCCGACTTTGCGTCCTGTACGTCATCGCAGCAACTGGAAATGGTGGATGAGATCGCGTTTCCAGAGAAGGCAAAACCACCAATGCAGCAGGGTGTTGCTTTCTTTAATACCATGCGTGATCTAACGGCTTGTGGATTCTTTACCAGTGAGATTGGCATCAAGGACTTAGGCTACGCCGGGAATAAACCCAACCAATGGGATGGTGTCCCCCAGGATGTTTTGGATCAGTACAATCTAAAGTATGACGATCGCACACTGGAGATCAGCGTCAAATTTGATGCTTGATTTTTTCAACTGTACGGTATCAAATAGCACGAATTATTTAAAATTTTAAGTATATGCCCAAAAAGAAAATTATGTTGCCCGCCGATCTTTCTCGTCGGAGATTTATTAAAAGTGCCGGCGCAGCGGCAGCTGCCTTTACAATTGTGCCGCGGTTCGTACTGGGTGGAAGTGGATACAGGGCTCCGAGTGATATGCTGTACGTTGCAGGTATAGGCGCAGGTGGCAAAGGCCAAAGCGACATCGCCAATTTTGCCAAGAGCGGAAAAGCAGAGATTGCATACCTCTGCGACGTAGATGACCGCAGGGCCGCTAAATCTGTAGCGTCCTTTCCAAAGGCAAAGTACTACAAGGATTTTCGCGCCATGTTAGACAAAGAGCATCAGCACATTGATGCGGTGTCTGTGTCCACGCCTGATCACAACCATGCCGTGCAGGCCATGGCATCCATGCAACTGGGCAAACATGTCTATGTACAGAAACCTCTAACGCACGATATATACGAAGCGCGTGTCTTGACGGAAGCAGCAAAGAAATACAAGGTAATAACACAAATGGGAAACCAGGGCGCATCTGGTGACGGTGTTCGCCAACTTACGGAATGGTACAACGCCGGATTGATTGGCGAGGTGCACACGGTATACTGCTGGACCAATCGCCCGGTATGGCCGCAAGGGATACCTTGGCCGGACAAGAAAGCTGAAGTGCCTAAGGAATTAGACTGGGATTTATGGCTGGGAACGGCACCATACAAAGATTATGTGGAAAAGCTTGTTCCATTTAATTGGCGCGGCTGGTGGGATTATGGCACCGGAGCGCTGGGGGATATGGGATGTCACATTGTGGAACCTCCTTTCAGAGTCCTGGGATTGAAATACCCAATCGATGTTACCTCAAGTGTTGGTAGTATTTATGTAGATCAATCCAGACGCGGCTATTTCCCCGATAGCTGTCCACCTTCCTCTTATTCTATATTAACATTTCCAACGCAAAGCGGTAAGCCGACTATTAAGCTGCATTGGATGGACGGTGGTATCCAACCGGAGCGTCCGGAAGAGCTTGGTGCAAATGAAACCATGGGAGATGGTGGCAATGGTGCTATTTTCATTGGCACAAAAGGAAAAATGATGTGTGGCACCTATGGGATGTATCCAAGTTTACTACCCACTTCAAAAAATAAGGAAGTAAATGTGCCGCAGACTATCAAGCGCGTACCTGATGGCGCTGATGGCCATTATGCGCAATGGGTTGAAGCATGTCTTGCAGGGTATGGAAAAATGGAGGTTAGTTCACCATTTGATATAGCAGGTCCGTTGACAGAAACATTGTTGATGGCGAACCTGGCAATCCGGAGCTATGATATCCGGCAGCCTCGCAAGGATAAACCAGATCAATTTGATTACCCTGGCAGAAATATCAAGTTGTTATGGGATGGCATCAACATGAAGGTCACCAACTTTGACGAAGCAAATCAATTTGTGAAACGTGAGTATCGGCAAGGGTGGAAACTCTAACTCAAGACGATCCTTATACATAGAAGAAGCGTGGAGATATCCCACGCTTTTTTTGATCAATCTGGTTAACTTTAGAACATGATCATTTTATCTTAGTAACTTCGTTCAATTAAATCCAGCTGACATGGAACCGAAGGAGACAAAACCGTTAACGAATCTTTCACGCAGAAACTTTATAAAGAATACTGGCACAGCAGCACTTGCTTTTTCCATTGTACCGCGTTTTACATTGGGGGGCGCAGGCTTTATTGCCCCTAGCGATACCGTTTACATTGCCGGCATTGGCGTAGGTGGAAAAGGCACGAGCGACCTCGCTGGTTTTTCAAAGAATCCCCATGCCAGGATTATTATCCTGTGTGATGTAGATGATCGGCAGGCTTTGGAGTCAAAAAAGAATTTTCCCAAGGCAAGATATTACAAGGACTTCCGGGTTATGCTTGACAAAGAGCACAAAGGCATTGATGCAGTATCCGTATCTACACCAGACCATACACATGCCGTCGCGGCTATGGCCGCAATGGAACGGAACAAGCATGTATATGTTCAAAAACCACTCACCTACTCTATCTATGAAGCCCGGATGCTGACAGAGGCTGCAAAAAAATTCAGGGTCGTAACCCAAATGGGCACACAGTATGCCTCGTCAGATCATGTGCGTCAAGCCAAAGAAATGGTCGACGCCGGGCTTATTGGTGATGTTACGCATGTGCAAGCTTGGACGAACCGGCCAGTATGGCCACAGGGCATCCCAACCCCGACGGGCAAATACAATATTCCAAAAGAATTAGACTGGGACCTCTGGCTCGGGCCAGCAAAGCATATTGAATATAATCCGGCATACCTTCCTTTTAACTGGAGGGGATGGTGGAATTTTGGCACCGGAGCATTAGGCGATATGGCCTGCCACATAATGGACCCTGCTTTCCGGATACTTCCCATAGACTATCCTAGCGAGGTTGAGTGCAGCAGCACGACAGCATGGTCCGGTTTTTTTGAAGAAGCCAGGTATACAGACAGCTGTCCTGCATCATCCATCATCCATTTAAAATTTCCCCGCAAAGATGGGAAAGGAGATATCGAATTTACCTGGATGGATGGTGGGTTGCTTCCAAAGCGCCCGGAAGAACTGGGATCAGACGAAATGCTGGGCGACGAGGACGGCGGCTATCTACTGATTGGCACAAAAGGAAAGTTGATGGGAGACTATAATTTGGCACCGGTCTTACTTCCCGCATCGCGCATGAAAGAAGATATTTTACCAAAGCAAACTATTCCGCGTATCCCCGGGGCCGAAGCCGGTCACTATACACAATGGGTTGAGGCATGTATGAAAGGGTATGGCAATATGGAGCTTAGTTCCCCCTTTGAATATGCCGGACCGATGACAGAAGCGGTATTGATGGGAAATCTCGCGCTCCGGAGTTATGCCATGCGCGGCGCCGACGACAAGGGCTATCCGGGTAGAAAGAAATTATTATGGGACGCAAAGAACATGAAGATCACAAACTTCGACGAAGCCAACCAATTTGTGAAACGTGAGTATCGCTCAGGCTGGAGGCTCTAGCCTCCCTTGTATTTTGCTGCAGGCTAGGCCAAATAATTCAACGTGGACAGGAGTTGCTCCTTATAGTTTTTTCCAATGGGAATGGTCTTTTCTCTTACACGTAATGTCTGGTCTCCAATGTTAATTTCTGCTATTGCACTTTTTCGCACCACATAATATTGATGAACTTGTATGAAGTCCTCACTGGGTAACTTCACTAAAAAGTCCTTCAATCGCATGTTGACGACATATCTTTTTTGAGCCGTATTAATAAAACAATACTTTTCATCCACTTCCACCAGTACTATGTCCCGGAGATGAATTTTTATCAATCTTTCGCTGTCTTTGATGTAAAAAGTATCACCCATTGCATGTGGTTGCAGACCTGTAGCGTTTTGAACGGGAACATTAAATATCGCCAATTCAATAGCTGCCTGTAAACTCAGCGCATGATATGGCTTGACTAAATAGGCCTTCGGCAATGTAAGTTTAGCCCTTTCAAAGGTTTCTTTTTCGTGGGAAGCTGTGACATATATGATGGGTATTCCTGTCGCACTTGTTATTGCTCCAGCCAGCTCTATCCCATTGATGGAATCGCTGATTTCGATATCAATCAATACTAAATCGGGAGTAGTCTCCTGGACCAATTGCAATGCCGCCAATGTATTGCCAACAATCCCAACTAATTCATACCCCAACTCACGGATAATCAATTCAAGCGATTCAGCAAACTTCGGATCATTCTCTACAGCGAGTATCTTAATGCCAGACACGGTTCAAAATTTACTTCTTACAAAATACGACTTTTTTTTTATTCAGATGTTAACCTATCCTTGGTATCGTAAAAGATGAACATGACAACATCTTTCTACTTCCTATCTGTTTTTTTGCGATTATTACCGTATGGCAGAAAGATCTTTCCGTTTTAGAAGCTCCTCTCTCAATTATGAAGTCATGGGCACAGGCGAAAATGTCCTTTTGGCATTCCATGGTTTTGGCCAGGATCACCATGCGTTTCAATCCCTGGCTACTACCCTCTCTGAAACCCATACGTTGTACATGTTTGATCTTTATTTCCATGGAAAGAGCGAATGGGGTTATGGTGAACAACCGCTGGAGAAACTGCATTGGACCGAGACCATCAGCGCCTTTTTAACGGAATTTGGCATTGAAAAATTCTCACTGGTTGGTTTTAGTCTAGGCGGAAAGTTTGTTTTGGCGATATTGGAAGCTTTCCCCGAAAAAACAGAATCTGTAGTCCTGTTAGCCCCCGACGGTATCAAAACAAGCTTTTGGTATAGCCTGGCGACATACCCGATTCTATTCAGAAAGATTTTTAAGAGCCTCATCAGGCATGGCAAAAGATTCATGAGTATTACACACGTGCTAAGCGCGCTCGGAATAATGGACAAAGGGCTCATCCGGTTTGTAGAACATCAAATGAATACAACAGAGAAGCGAAGAAGAGTTTATTATGTATGGGTGGTTTTCAGGCGGCTAAAGTTCAACATGAAAAATATTGCCTTAATCGTGAACACCAACGCAATACCATTGTCCATCATTGCAGGAAAATACGATAAAGTGATTATGCCCAAAAATATGCATCGCCTGCTCAAGCATCTGAAAACATACCGAATGGAGGTCTTGGAAACTGGTCATAATGGGTTAATCGCAGAAAGTGCACCCTATTTGATAATTGACAGAAAATAGGATGGCTTTCAACATTTCGAAGAAATGAATTCTCACGCACTTTTACCTTAAATATCCAACAGAAATTGCAACAATCAGGAAGAATAAAGCAAAATGCTTGTATTTTTGGGCCTTAATTCTCGATCACATCCATGATTTTATTTTTCCGTTCGAAGACCGACTCAATATATGCAGTTGGTACGGCGCAGCCTTTGCAAAATTCAGATATCCAGAAACTTACATGGCTCTTTGACAACGCTGTACTGCTTGACGAAAACCAGTTCCAAGGGAACTTTGTAGGCCCGAGGAAAGAAATGATTACCCCTTGGAGCACGAATGCAGTAGAAATCACGCAAACCATGGGTATTTCGGGGATTCAACGCATTGAGGAATTCTATCAAGTGGAGCACTCAGATGCAAAATATGACCGCATGCTTCAGGTCTTCTATTCGATACTTGATCAAGATGTTTTTACTATTCACCACACTCCCGACCCCATCGTTGCAGTGGATAACATCGCTGCCTACAGTGCGACAGAAGGATTGGCATTAAACAATGAAGAAATTGAATACCTAGAGAATGTTGCTAACGAATTGGGTCGTAAACTGACCGATAGTGAAGTCTTTGGATTCTCACAAGTGAACTCCGAACATTGCCGGCACAAGATTTTCAATGGTACCTTCATCATCGATGGCATTGAAAAGGAACTCACACTTTTCCAACTCATCAAGAAGACTGCAAAAGAAAATCCCAATTTCCTGATTTCAGCATACAAGGATAATGTTGCCTTCGTCAAAGGCCCTAGAATTGAGCAATTCTCTCCTACGCGTCATGATATACCAGACTATTTTAAAATAGACGATATCGATTCAGTAATCTCTGTTAAGGCGGAGACCCATAATTTTCCTACAACGGTTGAGCCATTCAATGGCGCAGCAACCGGTTCAGGAGGAGAAATCCGTGACCGGCTAGCAGGTGGAAAAGGTTCACTACCCCTCGCGGGCACGGCAGTTTACATTACATCGTATCCACGCCTGGAAGGGAATCGACCCTGGGAGAAAAAATTTGAAGAGAGAAAATGGCTATACCAAACACCTGAAGAAATCCTGATAAAAGCCTCTGACGGGGCATCTGACTTTGGTAACAAATTCGGCCAACCTTTGATCTGCGGAAGCGTGCTTACTTTCGAGCATTTTGAAGGTGATAGAAAGTACGGTTTCGATAAGGTAATCATGCTGGCCGGTGGGATTGGTTTTGGTATTGAAAAGGACAGCAAGAAAGAACATCTTCAGCAGGGCGATCAAATCGTATTGCTGGGCGGAGACAACTATCGCATTGGTATGGGCGGAGGGGCAGTTTCGTCTGTGGCAACAGGCGAGTTTGGTAATGCCATTGAATTGAATGCCATTCAACGCTCAAATCCAGAAATGCAGAAGCGTGTTATGAATGCAATCCGCGCCATGGTAGAGTCAGCAAACAACCCCATTGTTTCTATACATGATCATGGTGCCGGCGGGCACCTAAACTGCCTCTCAGAATTACTCGAAGAAACAGGTGGTATAATTCACCTCGACAAATTACCGATAGGTGATCCGACACTCTCCGACAAAGAGATCATCAGCAACGAATCCCAGGAACGAATGGGTTTGGCGATAAACCCAAAGTACCTTGAGACACTAACAAGAGTTTCTGAACGCGAAAGGGCACCTTGCTACATCGTTGGGGAGGCTACCGGTGATCATGCACTTATCTTTGACAAAAAGGGACAAAACAAGAGACCTGTAGACTTGAAAATAAATCATCTCTTCGGCTCTTCACCAAGAACTATTATCAACGATGCTACGACTGCACCGGCTTACAAACCCGTTGCGTACGATTCGTCACAAATCGAAGCGTATGTAAAAAACGTTTTGCAGATAGAATCGGTTGCCTGCAAGGATTGGCTCACGAACAAGGTCGACCGATCGGTTACCGGCAAAGTAGCAACACAACAGACGTGTGGACCAATTCAATTGCCCCTGAACAACGTTGGCGTAATGGCGCTCGATTTCCTGAGCAACAAGGGGGTAGCTAATGCTATAGGCCATTCTCCAGTTGCAGCTTTGATAGACCCTGTTGCCGGAAGTAAACTGGCCATCGCGGAGGCACTGACAAACGTAATCTGGGCACCCCTTACACACGGCCTCAAAGGAGTTTCCCTAAGCGCCAATTGGATGTGGCCGTGCAAAAATAAGGGTGAGGATGCACGGCTCTATGACGCTGTTCAGGCAGTAAGCGACTTCGCCATACAACTGGGAATCAATATTCCTACAGGAAAGGACTCGCTTTCGATGACACAGAAGTATCCCGACGGTGAAGTCGTTTATGCTCCTGGAACCGTTATCATTTCGGCTGTCGGTGAAGTAGCAGATATTACAAAAACAATTTCTCCCGTTATTGAACCCATTGAAGGATCCAAACTCCTGTACATCAATCTTTCCAGCGACAGCTTTAAACTAGGCGGCAGCAGCTTTGCGCAGATCCTCAATTTGCTGGGTGATCAGGTGCCTACCGTAACCGATGAAGCTTATTTTGCAAAAGCGTTTGATGCCGTGCAGCAGCTTATTAAACAAAACCTTGTGGTAGCAGGGCATGATATCTCGGCGGGAGGATTAATCACTGCCTTACTGGAAATGTGCTTCGCTACCCCGGACGCCGGACTTACTGTGAATGTTCAGGCACTCGGTGATGATCTGGTGAAAATTCTTTTCAGCGAAAACCCGGGCTTGCTGATGCAAGTGACACGAGAAGATGAAGTCAACGCGATACTCAACGGTGCCGGAATTGCATACCAGGTTCTTGGGCACATTTCTCCAACGAGAATAGTAACGGTTTACCATAACGACACCTTGGTTAATTTTGAGATTGATGAACTTCGGGACCTGTGGTTTAGGACATCCTACCTTCTTGACAAGAAGCAACGGTCTGCCGAGCATGCGGAGAAACGGTACCGCAACTACAAAAAACAGATTCTGGAGTATAACTTTCCTATAGCCTTCGATGGTCAATTCAAAACCTATGGCATCGATCCAAAACGCAGGACTCCATCAGGGCTCAGGGCAGCAATCATCCGGGAAAAAGGAGTTAATGGAGATCGGGAAATGGCATATACCTTGTATCTCGCTGGATTTGATGTAAAAGATGTACACATGACCGACCTTGTCGCAGGCCGCGAAAACCTATCCGATATTAACATGATTGTGTTTGTTGGTGGCTTTTCGAACTCAGATGTTTTAGGCTCTGCAAAAGGTTGGGCCGGTGCCTTTCTGTACAACCCGAAAGCAAAACAAGCACTTGATGATTTTTACAAAAGAGACGATACGCTAAGCCTTGGCGTGTGCAATGGCTGCCAACTTATGATGGAACTCGGCTTACTCTACCCACATTGGAAAGACCATCCAAAAATGCACCACAATGGATCTGGCAAGTTTGAATCCAGCTTCATCAATTTATCGATTCCGCAAAATAATACTGTATTGCTGAGCACGCTGGCTGGAACGCGTCTGGGTGTATGGGTAGCCCATGGAGAGGGTCGTTTCATCCTCCCCGGCGACAAATCTCAATTTCAGGTAGCAGCATGTTATACGCAGCCGGAATACCCAGGCAATCCAAATGACTCCGATTTTGCTGTTGCCGCTCTCGCCTCAAAAGATGGCAGGCATCTAGCCATCATGCCACACCTGGAAAGGTCGATATTTCCATGGAATTGGGGCTTTTATCCTGGTTCCCGAAAAGATGATAGCATTTCCCCCTGGATTGAGCCATTTTGCAATGCACGAGAATGGATTAAAAAACTTTCATGACGCTGCAACAAAAGGTCAGTCTCATTTGTTGTAAGGTCGGTTGAATAGTACTATCTTCATCCTCGATATATTAACTTTTGATGCTATGAAAAAACTCTACCCGGCCCTTTTTATGTTGATTATCCTTGCTTCTTGTCTTGGGTACAAAGAATTACCAGTTGAGTACGATTATAGCTATAAAGGAAATTTTAAGAAATATCGAACATATGATATTATGAGACCTGCAGGACCTGCAGACTCAACAATGACCAATGAGGTTATTGAAAAATCTATATTGGCAAGGATGAAATTCCTTGGATACAGGCAAAATCCAAATAAACCACACCTCATTATTGGCTTCAAAATGTTCAGCGACAGTTTGAAGTTTAATGGTTATTCTCAGCCAGATATTGAGGAATGGATAAAAAGTCAAAATGAGAATATTAATTACGACGCGCAGAAATTTAACCTGAACACGGGGACGCTGTTGATCCAATTTTATGACAGGCGTCAAAATCGTTCCATTTGGCAGGGCTATGCCACAACCCAATATGGATCGATTGATTTCAATAACAGCAGACACCTGCGTAATGCTGTGATCTCAATTCTGGACAAATACAGATTCTGGGCTGAAGGATTTATGGAAGGTGCTACAGCCACTTCAGACGAAAAAGACCTCTAAAATTTTGCTCAAGGGGCGATACTTTTGAAAATTAATTCTACATTTGCAGTCCCAAAATAGAGGGTCCCGGTAGGCTATCGGGTGTTTTGTCCGATGGTGTAACTGGCAACACGCCTGATTTTGATTCAGGAAAGTCCAGGTTCGAGCCCTGGTCGGACAACTTGAAAGAATCCCGCCTGGCGGGATTCTTCGTTAATCGTTAAGGATTAGTAGCTTATTAGACGCGGATTAGTTTAACGTATAGCGATTAACGGGTAAAGCAAGAACCATGGCCGTAAAGATTTTCAGCGGAAGAGCAACAACCTACCTGGCAGATAAGATTGCCAATGCGTATGGTGAGCCATTAGGCGAGGTAAATTACCAGCAATTCAGCGATGGGGAAATGTCGCCGTTTATTAAAGAATCTGTGCGTGGTCATGAAGTTTTTATCATTCAGTCAACATTCCCTCCCTCTGACCATCTGATGGAATTACTGTTGATGGTGGATGCCGCGAAGCGGGCAAGTGCTTCCAGCATAAATGTTGTGATTCCTTACTTTGGTTACGCGCGCCAGGACAGAAAGGATAAGCCCAGGGTTGCCATTGCCGCTAAATTGATCGCAAATCTTATTTCCGCTGCGGGTGCCACGCGAATCATGGCTTGCGACTTGCATGCTGATCAAATTCAGGGATTCTTTGATATTCCGGTAGATCACTTGGATGGGTCATATATTTTCGTTCCTTATCTCAAATCACTGGGCTTAACGGACATCATGTTCGCCTCTCCCGATGTAGGTGGTATCAAACGTGCCAGAAGTTTCGCGAAATTCTTCGATGCTGAACTTGCCGTTTGTGATAAGTATCGAAAAGAGGCCAACAAAGTGGACTCAATGCGATTGATTGGGGAAGTAGAAGGCAAAGATGTCGTGCTGGTAGACGACCTAATAGATACTGCGAGCACAATTTGCAAAGCTGGCGTATTGTTAAAAGAAAAAGGCGCCAAGACTGTTCGGGCTGTATGCACCCACCCTGTATTATCCGGAAATGCATATGAAAATATCGAGCATTCGGTATTGGAAGAAATAGCCGTATCGGATACGATTCCTTTAAGTCAGGCGGCATCTAAAATAAAAGTACTATCTGTGTCTACCTTGTATGCTAAAGCAATTCGCAAAATCCACGACAATGAATCTATTAGCTCACTTTTTATAAAACTTTAATTTTTTGACTTGAAACTTTTAAACTAAATAAATAAAACACTTATGAAAACCATTGAGATTATAGGGTATAGACGAGCAAATCTCGGTAAGACTGAATCAAAGAAACTCAGAGATGATGGACAGGTACCATGTGTACTTTATGGGGGCGATGATCAAATTCATTTCTATTCACCAATGATACTTTTCCGGGATCTAGTATATACCAATGAAGCGCATTTTGTGCACCTGAATATTGAAGGCGTTGAATGCCAGGCAATTTTGCAGGAAATTCAATTTCATCCCGTGAGTGAAATTATCCTGCACGCTGATTTCCTAAGGATTGCTGAAGACAGAAAGATCAAGATGGACATTCCTGCGCGATTAGTAGGCTTGGCCCCCGGTGTAACAAAAGGTGGCACGTTGGTTCAAAAGAAATCTTCACTTAAAGTATTTGCTTTTCCTAAGGATATGCCTGATCACATCGATGTAGATGTTACTGCGCTTGACTTCCATCATGCTATCAAGGTATCAGATATCAGGGTAGAGGGTGTCGAGTTCTCAGATCCTAAGCGTGCATCTGTAGCTGTGGTTGAAGTACCGCGGGCTGCAAAACTGGCTGCTGAAGAAGCTGCTGCTGCTCCTGTTGCCGAGGCCGCTGCGCCAGTTGCAGCAGAGGCTCCGAAGAAAGAAGAAGGCAAGAAGTAATAAGAATAATTCCAACGCTTTAAAGATCCTCCGGCCGTTTGTCGGGGGATTTTTTTGTTTCTTGTTGCAAGGTGGGGGTTCCGGAAAATAAGCTCCCTGAGCCCAAGTGTCAAAACGGGATTGAGAACGTAAACATATCTACGGATGAAATATCTGATAGCAGGATTGGGAAATATTGGACCCGAGTATGAACTGACTCGCCATAACATTGGCTTCTTACTGCTTGATCATTTGGCTGACCAGCAAAAAGCTGATTTCAAGTCAGATCGGATGGCTCAAAAAGCAGAATTTAAGTTTAAAGGGCGCAGCATCCATCTTATCAAACCCACCACGTATATGAATCTGAGTGGCAAAGCTATTGCCTACTGGTTGCAGGAACTAAAAATCACCAAAGAAAACTTGCTGGTTGTTGTGGATGATATTGCTTTGCCCTTTTCCAGTCTGCGGCTCAGGCCAAAGGGAAGTTCTGCCGGCCATAATGGTTTGAAAAATATTGAACTGACACTAGCTACGCAAGACTATGCACGCCTCCGTATTGGTATTGGTAATAATTTCGGAACAGGACAGCAGATAGATTACGTACTAAGCAGGTTTAGTACTGAAGAATTCAATAAGCTTCCAACCGTGATGGCAAAAGCCGATAAGATGATTTTATCTTTTTGCACCATTGGTATAGATCTGACGATGAATCAATTTAATGATTGAAAATCCTGAAACGATTTAAAAGACCTTTTATCACTCCTTACTTTGAAGCAGTGGTGTACGAGATGGTTCTCCGCAGGATCTTCAATAGTTGCTCAGAGGTCTTATCAATTCTTCGGATGTATTGGCCACGGTCCTCGGTTTCCATATCTGTCAACAATAATGAACACAGTCCTCTTGTCGTTGCGAATATACTCCTGATCTCTGTTGATATCTTTTCAAGTACAAGATCCCGCTCATCCAGAGAACGCTGCAACATATCCCGGTTGAGTTCTAATTCCTTTGTTCTCTCTTTCACCTTTCGCTCCAGCATTTGATTATTCGTTCTTTTTTGGCGATTACTCCTAATCAATACAACCGCCAGGATTACCAGCAAGATAGCCATGGCACCCATGAAGGCATTCAATAGGCGTTGGCGAAGGATTACTTCTTTGTTCAGTGCCAGAATCTTGTTCTGGGCATCAATTTTCGCATAATTTTCCCGCTCAACGTACTGCGCCTCCACTTTCATCAGGTTTCGCGTAAGCTCCTGGTCGAAAATACTATCCTTGAGCTGTATGTATTTACGCTGATAATGTGCAACTTTTTCAAAGTTGCCGGAATTACCGTACAGGTTATAAAGCCCATTATAAACTTTGATCAATTCCAGACTATACGGTGTCCCCTGAAGTATTAGTTTCTCAGCCTCTTTGAGGTAATTCTCGGCAAATCTTAAATTGCCTTCGTGAATATATACTTGAGCCAGATAAACAATATTATCAAGCAGCATCCTTTGATTGTTAGTTTTCTTGGCAATAGCATAGGACGCGTGGAAATTCTGTTCCGCCTCAGTAAAATTGTTTTGTCGAAATGAAATTACACCCAAATTAAAGCCCGCATTTAACAGGATTTGTTCAGAACAACTTTCTTTGCATGAACTTAAAAGCTGATCAAGATAATATCGCGCCTCAGCAAAGTCATTTTTATAAGCATAACAAAGGCTAATGTTCATTAATAGTAACTCAATATCAAAATCATTTTTTATTTCATTCTTCAATTTCAAAGATCTCAGATAGAACATCAAGGCCTTATCATAATCTTCCATCTTATAATAGTTGAATCCAATATTATTCAGCGCAACAGAGATTTCAGCTTTATCCCCCTCCATTTCCCTTAATTGAAGAGATTCAAAATGACTTTCTAATGCTTTATCATACCGTGCTTGATACGTATATGATGCTCCTAAACTATTCAATATGTATTTTACTTCATTCGAGTAGTTATTTCTCTTTGCTATGGGAAGAATATTAATCGATAAAATCAATGAGGAATCTATTTGTCCCATTCTTCTAAACGCCAACGCCTTAATCCGCCCAGCCTTGACAATTCTCAGACTATCCCCCAATTTTCTGGCCTCCTTGAGCGATTCAGACGCGTATTGTAATCCAAGTGTATTGTCAACGTCAATGTATTCATAGCCCAGCCCATACAGTATGTCACAACGCTCTATACCAGATTTTTCAGGGAGTAGCGCCTTAAGTGAATCAATTTCTTGTGCCGCAACCAGCGTGAACCATAACAAAATAAGAGTCAGTGAAAGTGTGAATTTGGCTGCGTGTTTCTTCCTTACTGCCATCGAATCCCAGTATGCTGTAGATATCTTTCTCATAACGGTAGAATTATAATTTTAGAAAACTTTAGATTAATTTACTACTTCAAGTTGAAATTACCATGTTACCTATTTTCCTTTCTCAGAAAAAATTCCAAACGGCCGTATCAAAACAGGCTGCTGAAGCATGCGAACACATTCTCAATGAAATGGGAGCGGAACTTCACGATGACCTTATCCAGAAGCTCTCAGTCTTTCGATTGTATTTGGATAGACTTGAACGCGCAACGTACTCCCCCCAAGAAACGGAAAGGATATTACTGAATATGAGAACTGATTTTGAAAGCGTAACAATGGCTGTCCGCCGGATTTCTGGAAGACTCTTGCAAATGCGGATGGAAGACGATTCCTTCCAGACTGGCATCGAAGTGCTATGTCAGAACATGGCTCATGAACGCGCTGGCAACGTCCATTTTGAATATTCCGGAGCTCCACAGCCTATTCCCGAACTTAGCCAGACATACCTATATCGCATTGTGCAGGAACTCATTCACAACGCATTCAAACATTCAGCAGCCTGGCATATATGGGTTCGAATGAAATGGAGTCCTCATGTTCTTACCCTTGAAATAGAAGATGACGGAACCGGCTTCAATAAGCCGGCGGAATTTATAACACTGTTGCGAAAAAAAAACAATACGCTCAAAATGCGATCCCAGGCTATCGGTGCCATCATTACCTTCGATCAAGGACAACAGGGTCTAATCGCTAAAGTTAAGTACTCCTTTTGAGCACTCACAGCGATACATGATTGGCGGGAATTCTGGGATCATCAGGACGCGTACAACCACCTACTTGTCTCTACTATTTTATTAGACAAGGCTAAAGCAAAAATCCCTCGGATCATCCAATTTCAATAACAACATCATCCGTTAAGGGATGACCAACACATGTCAATACATACCCCTCTGCTCGCTCGGATTGTGACAATCCCTCCTCTTCATCTAACCTCACTTTACCGGACAAAGCCTTCCCGCGGCAAGCTGTGCATAACCCACTCTGACAAGAGTATGGCAAATCAATTCCCTGATCCAATGCCGTCTCCAGTATCGCCTTGTTCGGCGGAACAGTTATTTTGTATTCCTGGCCATCGTACCGAATGGTTACTTCGTGTGCGGTTAATTCATCTCTACCCGGTACTCTTTTCTTTACATCTTTATCAATAGTTCCTTGTACAAAACTTTCCTTAAATATTTTTTCTTTTGGAATATGCCTTGCCTCCAGCAATGTGTCCACATTCTTCATCATCCCTTCAGGACCGCACATCAGAAACGTAGTTTTGTCTATACCCCAGTCAGGAATACGCTCGAATAGCTTTGACAGCATTTCGTGATTCAACAAACCTGAATACCCCTGCCAGTTCATTGGTGCATTGTCCAGCACATGAATAACATGCAATCGCCCTTCATCAACGGTCTGCAGGTAATCAAGATCCTTCTTGAAAATAATACTGTCAATATCCCGGTTGCAATAAATCAATGAACAAATGCTGTCTGGTTCTTGAGAAAGGGTACTCTTGATAATAGACATGATGGGTGTGATGCCCGACCCGCCAGCAAACATAATAATATGCCGTTTATTTGAACTTCTGAACTCAGTAGTGAATTGTCCCATAGGCTCCATCACTTTCAACTTTGCACCTGCCTTCAGGTTGTCTGCCAGCCAATTAGACATTAAACCATTATCCACCCTTTTCACACTCACTGCCAGGTCCGAATCTGTATAGGGTGAAGAACAAATCGAATAGGCTCTTCTTACTTCACTACCCTGAATAGAGACGATGATTGTCAGGAACTGACCTGATTTATAACTTATTTTCTCCGATGGCGGAACGTCGAACACAATCGAAATGGCGTCCTTAGTCTCTTGAATAATGTCTTTGACAGTCAACTCATGGTATTTCGAGCCACCGTGCACCTCTTCTCCCTTTTTTTTGTCGGATTTTTTAAAGAAACTAAACGCCATACTACTAAGTTAACAATGTTCTCAATCTCAGATATTCACTTGCCAATGCAACAACCAATACACTGCATCATGCTTTGATCACCATCTCGCAGCACAAAAGTAGTAAGGAAATAACGTTTCTTTGAACCTAATTGTTAAAACCAGAGCATGAAATGCATCCTGTGCCATATCCTGAAAACTGCCCCTTGACAGCTCCTCTGTGGCCATTGCGCAAAACATTCTGTCAGGCAGCTGAGGCCCAGGCTGCCTAATTTCAACCATATTGCACTAGATTATCTGCCAATAACGCGTAATTCTTTGGCTTGTTCATCGAAGGGATTAATTTTGAGCCATAACAGTCAAACCGTGCATTTAAATCCACTCAATGCTATATCGCCAATAGATGGGCGATACTTCGAAATTGTAAAGCCGCTCGCGCCCTATTTCTCTGAATACGGCCTGATGCGATATCGGGTGCAGGTGGAAATCGAATACCTGATTGCACTGTCGGCTATTGTAACAGAACTAAGTGACTTTCCAGCGCACAGATCAAATAACGTCCGAAATATATATAAGAACTTTTCAGCAGCAGACGCAAGCAAGATTAAGGAAATTGAGAAGATCACAAACCACGACGTCAAGGCAGTTGAGTACTTTATCAAGGAAGAATTTGAAAAATTAGAACTGGAAGACTTTAAAGAATTTGTGCATTTTGGACTAACTTCTCAAGACATTAATAATACTTCCATCCCGCTGCTCTTGAAGGAATTCCTGGAGCAAGAGTTCATTACATTACTAGGCATACTCATTAATCGGTTAGACGGTTTGGCTAAAGAATGGAATGATATCCCTATGCTTGCACGCACGCATGGCCAACCTGCTACGCCTACAAGATTGGGGAAGGAAATCAGGGTGTTTGTAGTCCGCCTTGAAAGACAACTAACACAATTGAGTACCATCCCCCATGCAGCAAAGTTTGGTGGCGCTACAGGCAACCTAAATGCACATCATATTGCTTATCCGTCGATTGACTGGAACAAATTTGCAAACGAATTCTGCCAGCATCTCGGCCTGGTACGGAGTTACCCAACAACCCAAATTGAGCACTATGATAGTATGGCTGCCCAATTTGACAATCTGAAGCGAATCAATACCATCCTTATCGACTTCAGTCGCGATATCTGGCAGTATATTGCAATGGAATATTTCAAACAAAGAATAAAAGAAGGTGAAGTTGGCTCCTCTGCCATGCCGCACAAAGTAAATCCAATAGATTTTGAAAATGCAGAGGGCAATTTAGGTTTCGCTAATGCCATATTTGAATACCTTGCAGCAAAGCTCCCTGTATCACGGCTTCAGCGCGATCTAACCGATTCGACCGTACTCCGAAACATTGGCGTGCCGATGGCCCATAGTTATATCGCAATACAATCATTATTGAAAGGATTGGAAAAACTTGAACTGAATCAACATGCAATTCATTCAGATCTGGATAACAATTGGGCTGTTATTGCTGAGGCGATACAGACGATTTTAAGAAAAGAAGGTTACCCTAACCCGTACGAAGCACTTAAGACCCTGACTCGCAAAAACGAAAAGATCACAAAAGATAGCATTGCAACTTTTATCGATGGTCTTGCTGTGCACGAAGACGTAAAGAAAAAATTAAAATCAATAACACCTTTCAATTACGTCGGGGTTTGAATCCTGGTCCCACGTAAAAATAATTTTACTCAACTTTGGATACAGCCGATAGCTTGATAGCCGCTGAATTAATACAAAATCTCAACCCTGAGGGTGGTGGCCCATCAGGAAAAACATGACCCAAGTGAGCATCACATACGTTGCACATTACTTCAACGCGCTTCATTCCAAAACTATTGTCGCCTTCGTATTTGATAACATTTTCTTGAACAGGCTCGGTAAAGCTAGGCCAACCCGTTCCGGATTCAAATTTCTGTCTGGAATCAAATAGCGGTGTATCGCAGCAGCGGCATGCGTATAAACCGGGTTCATGTGCTTCGCAATACTCCCCCGTAAAGGGCCGCTCGGTCCCTTTCTTTCTGGTTATGCGAAATTCATCAGGCGTAAGCTGTTTGAGCCATTCATCGTCCGATTTCTCAATCCGTCTATCAGGCGCCGGGTTTCCCTTTTCTGTAAAATTCAAAACATCCGTCCATTTCATATTTCTCAAACAATAATTACCCCCATAAGTTTCCAACCATAAACACATTCTCTTGGATAGCCTTTCCCCATACCAGAACTTGATGAGCAAAAAACACCAGTCCCTTCACTTGCCTCATTCAATTCCGCTAAATTTTCTCTTTATTAAAAATAATCACCATATTTTTTGCAACATTGCGGCACTTACAAAGTGTTGCTGGCTCCACTTCAATTGAATTTTTGCAAATCTAACCATTATTTGTGCGGCAATATGACAATTGAGTTCGTAATTCGCAGAATCGGTTCAACAATTGGGTTATTGACTTTGATGTTATCGTCAGCTAAAGTATATCACAAGTAAAATGAGTCACTCAGAAGCACTGAAAGTAAACGAACTCAGCCCAGAGCTTCAAGTTCTTACAATCCGGAATAGGTTTTTAGAAATTTTTGAACATGATCCGCTCCTCATCCGCTCTCCCGGTCGTATAAACCTGATTGGGGAACATACAGATTACAATGAAGGCTTTGTAATGCCCGCAGCCATAGACAGGGACCTTGTTTTTGCCATTGGTTGGGCTGATGAATCTGATGCTACACTATATTCCGTAAATCATGATGAATTCGTGCGGTTTGATGTTGCTGATCCAAAGAAAATTACCAAACCTTTCTGGGCAAACTATCTATTGGGCGTAGCCCGACAATTTGTTGATAGAGGCTACCCCGTGAAACCCTTTCATTGTGTGGTTGGCGGTAACGTTCCTACCGGTGCGGGGCTATCTTCTTCAGCAGCCTTGGAGTGCGGTTTTGCCTTTGCCTTAAATCACCTTCATTCTTTCAATATCCCCACACTTGAACTAATCCACATTGCGCAATGGGCCGAGCATCATTTCGTTGGGGTCAAATGCGGTATCATGGATCAGTTTGCCAGTATGATGGGGAAAGAAGAAATGGCTATCGTGCTTGATTGCCGTTCCTTGTCCTATGCCTATTTGCCAATCGATTTGAAGGACTATTCAATAGTACTTTGCGATACTATGGTAAAGCATTCTCTGGCAGATTCTGCCTACAATAAAAGGAGGCAAGAGTGTGAAACCGGAATTTCAATACTCAAGAAAAGCTTTCCGAATATCCAAAGTCTGCGCGATGTAAGCCTGGACATGTTGGAGAAACATCGCGATGCATTCACAGAAAAAGTATTAAATCGATGTACGTACGTCGTGCAGGAAAATAACCGCGTGTTAGCAGCTGCTGAAGATCTCCGAATCGGTGACTTAGAGTCCTTTGGCCAGAAAATGTACGCCACCCATGAGGGATTATCGAGCCAATATGAGGTAAGTTGTGCCGAACTTGACTTTCTGGTAAACGAAGCAAAAAAATTACATGGTGTTATCGGCTCCCGGATGATGGGCGGTGGGTTTGGCGGGTGCACCATAAACATTGTCTTAAAAAATGAAATTGACTCCTTCATTTCAACTCTTCGCGATGCCTATTACAAAAACTTCCACCATGAAATGAACAGCTACGTTGTGGCCATAAAGGGCGGGACCAGCGTTATTTCGTTAAGTACGGATCAGATAAAGGGAATAAATATTTCACCGACGAAACAATGAGTATGGAAATATAGAGCAGAATATGATATTTTAGCGATCAGAAACTCAGACTCAGTTAGACTGATGGAACATAAAATGCAACAACCCCTTCACCATGAGAAAATATATTTTCCGATGTGCTTTAGTGTTGGCCACCTTGTTAATGGCTGCTTCCTGTAAGAATAGTACGAAAAATTCAAGCGAAACATCAATGACAGATTCTGCAGCGCCGATGGCCTCTACAACCCAATCTTCCTTTGGCACATTGCCGGACGGGACAAAGATATCTTTGTATCTGTTAAAAAATACGCTCGGAACTGAAATGGCTGTAACAAATCTGGGTGGCGTTATTGTCTCACTTAAGACTTCAGACAGATCAGGTGTATTTGAAGATATTGTGTTGGGTTACGATTCCCTTTCGGGCTACCTAAAAGCACCTTCATTTTTCGGTGCCTTGGTAGGCCGGTATGGTAACCGGATTGCTAAGGGCAAATTCACACTGGATGGGAATACATACACGCTGGCCAGGAACAACGGCGAGAACCATCTTCATGGCGGACTGAAAGGTTTTGATAAAGTTGTTTGGAATGCCACACCTGCTGTGTCCGAAAATGGTGCCTCATTAAAACTAACCTACGTCAGCAAAGACATGGAAGAAGGTTATCCAGGGACCCTTGATGTGGAAGTTACCTATACACTGACCAATAAAAACGAGTTAAAAATTGAATACAACGCTACAACAGACAAGAAAACAATCATTAACCTCACGAACCATACCTACTTCAACCTTTCTGGAAACACAAAGCGAGATATTTTGAATGAAGTTCTTTCTGTTTCTGCTTCTAAGTATATTCCAGTAGATAAAACACTAATACCTACTGGCGAAATCGAATCTGTGTCCGGAACCCCTTTTGATTTCACATCGCCTACCGTTATTGGCTCGCGAATCAACGATGACCATCCACAACTCCTTGCAGGTAAAGGCTATGATCATTGCTGGGTATTCGACAAAAATGATGAAAGCTTATCGCTGGGCGCAACCCTTTATGATCCAGTTAGCGGACGTTATATGGAGATGTACACGACTGAACCCGGCACGCAGGTTTATACCGGAAATTTCTTAGATGGGACCATAACAGGTAAATACAATACGGTTTACAAACAGCGTTACGCGATTTGTTTGGAAACACAACACTTTCCTGATTCCCCTAACCAACCGAATTTTCCTCCTGTGGTTCTGAAACCCGGAGATGTATACAAAACGCAAACGATCTATAAGTTTTCCACAAAATAGGATGCTGGCAGGACTATGTTTTACGCGAACATAAAATATAGTAAACTAAAAACTTCGACTTAGTATGGAAATTTTGACTGAATTGGATGTCCACGAGAATACCCTGACCCAGGATGAAAAAAATTTCCTTAGTGAGTTTGGTTACTTGAACCTGGGTAAATTATTATCCGAAACTCAAGTGTCAGCCATCAACCATCAGATTCTTGTGTTGATGGAGAAGGAAGGACAGAAAGCAGGGGCTGAGTTATTAGACTCACCGTACATTAAGCACCCTAAAGAGGATGGGGCCGACAGGCTAGCAGACCTTGTCAATAAAGGTGAAGTCTTTGATATTTTTTACACACATCCTCGGGTATTGGCTGGCATTGCCCATGTGTTGGGACAGGAATTCAAACTATCCTCCTTGAATTATCGTTCGGCTAAGCCCGGGCTTGGTTTGCAAAAGCTTCATGTGGACTGGCATGAAGCCGTCGCTCCGGATCGCTATACCGTCTGTAATTCAATTTGGCTGCTTGATGAATTCTCAAAAGAGAACGGTGCCACGCGCATCGTTCCGGGAACCCACCGTTCTGGCAGATTACCGCAAGAGGCCTTACCGGATCCAATGGCGCCTCATACGGATGAGGTAATCATAGAAGCACCTGCAGGATCTGTGTTTATTTTCAATTCCCACGCCTGGCATGGAGGTACTACGAACCGTTCAGCGAAATACAGGCGAGCAATCCATAGTTACTTTTGCCGCTTTGATCAGCCACAGCAGGTAGATCAATCGCGCTATATCAAAAATGAAACGCTACAGAGGCTGTCTCCTGCCGCCATAAGAATACTTGGCTTGAGTATAAATCATATTTGAAAACCTCCTTAGGCCAAAGAAATCATTAATAACACCTTCTTCCACAATAAAATCATTGCTACGGTTTCATGCTTACAAGCCTGGGATTATACAACTTCTGATGAACCTGATTCAACCGCCGTGCGGGCATCTTGACTATTTTCCTGTCATAGGTCATAAGACCGTTTGTCTCAATCTCAACGTCCGTAGTTTGAGTATATACTGCTGCCGACAATCCTTTTAAAATAAAGGCCTCAAAGGAGTCGACAAAAGATTCATATTTCGACAACAGCTCTTCTTTATTGGTGAAACTCTGGTAACCCCAGTTGTCCTTTGCCTGCCAGGTGTGTCCCTCCAACGGGAGGCCCAGGCCTCCAAACTCGCCCAGTACGATGATTCTGTCATGACCAAATAAGTTGGGATCGGGCATAACTGGCTGAGGATAGTTGTGTACATCAAGGATATGACCAACAGCATGGAAGTTACCCCCGCTTGCCGTATTTACTAACCTGGAAGGATCATACGCCATTGTCCAATTGACGATCTCTTCTGTCTTAAACTGTCCCCAGGCTTCGTTGAAAGGCACCCATACCACAATGCACGGAAAATTATGGTTAGCATCCATGATCGCCTTCCACTCTGCTTTGAAAATACTTTCAGATTCAGGCGTTCGTTCCTTCGAAGTCCCTTTTCCCAAAATACCCGGACGGGAGTCCCATTGATTCCCCATATCGCCACTTGGCATATCCTGCCAAACCAAAATTCCCAATTTATCACAGTAGTAGTACCAACGGGCAGGCTCAACTTTTACATGCTTACGAATCATGTTGAAGCCCATTTCCTTCGTTTTTTCAACATCAAATTTCAGCGCTTCATCGGTTGGGGCCGTATATAATCCGTCAGGCCACCATCCTTGATCAAGCGGTCCATATTGGAACACAAACTCGTCGTTCAACAGCATTCGCTGCACACCACGCTGATCCTCCGCCATCGAAATTTTCCGCATCGCAAAGTAACCCTTCACTTCGTCAACAACTTTGCGCTTTCGGATTACTGATATTCGAAGATCATACAAGAATGGATTTATTGGTGACCACAATTTAGCGTTGTTGATGTCAACTGTTGCATCCACACCTTCCACTTCTTGCTCAGCAACCTGTTGCGTGCCATCCCAGGCAGTGACTTTCAACCGATCCCCTGGTTGCATGTTCCTCACGACTGCTTTCACATTGAAATTTCGCCGATCTACATCAGGCGTTTGTATAGTTGACTCGATGTAAGTTTTGGGAACTCCTTCAAGCCATACAGTCTGCCATATACCTGTCACCGGCGTATACCATATGCCATGTGGCTTGTTCACTTGTTTTCCCCTCGGCTGAGGTCCCTCATCCGAGGGATCCCAAACACTGATCATGATTTCCTGCTGTCCTGATTTCAAGTAGGAAGAAATATCAAATGAAAACGGATCATAGCCACCTTGATGTGTACCTGCTTTCTTTCCATTGACATAAACTTCGCATTGCCAGTCCACGGCACCAAAGTGAATAAGCGTCGTTTTATTCTTGAAGGAGGATGGCATTGAAAATGTACGCTTATACCAAAGTCTGTTATCCTTTCCAACATTCTTACCAACACCGGACAAAGCCGATTCGACCGCAAATGGAACAAGGATCTTTCCATCAAAAGCCGCAGGGGCATCTTCTTTCAGCGACCTGATTGCATAATCCCAAAGTCCGTTTAAGTTAACCCAGGTTTCCCGTACCATTTGTGGGCGAGGGTATTCTTGCAGTGTACTGGATGGATCAACCTTTTCGGCCCAGGGTGTGGTAATCTTGCCCTCTACTAATTTCCAACTTGCCTGTTGCGCCAGGGATATGTTGGCTAAGAAAGTAATTCCAATGAATAACAATTTTCGTGTCATGAAGATGATTTGTTTTTGCTTGATTAATAAATAGAAACAATATTTTAGTTTACTTCCAGTTCGCTTTTGTTGGGAAGTTTCGGGAAAGTGGCATGCGGCTCGGTTTGATACCAGTACACTACCGCGCTAATGTCCGACTGTTGCGGCAGGTATTGGCCGCCATGCCGCCAGCCCAAATCCTGTATCGTTATTCTTAGATCTTTTTCAAAACGAATCGGATCTACGATATGCCAGCGATAGAGACCAAACCGCTGCTGAGACACGTATACACCATCTGGCCGGATCACCTGATGCAGTCCTGCATACGCTGTTGAAAATTCCTGGTATTGTCTGGTCTTTTTGTTCTCGAAATTATAGGAGCCGCAAAAGTAATCCTCTGTTCCGGTACCATTGATTGTTGGGAATTTGCCATCACCATCCATGAAAAACTTGATCTCCCCTTCTCCCCACCATCCATTGTTATTGACGCCCCAGGCTACATATGTTCCGACGTAATGTCCTTTTCCTTTTATTCCATCAACCAGTGTGAAAAGTGAACCCTTTGTGGGATTGCTTCTCCTGAACTGTGCATGCAAGTAGGCGGCATCATTAGGCACTTCAGTGAGTGTGTAGTCAATCTGATAATACAAGTTCATTTTATCGGGTCCAATATTTTCCATTGTAATTCTACATTTCTTACGAAAGGGCATTGTCCAGTAGCAATTAAAGGCGCTGCCCGGATTAACCGTGACAGCCAAAGAATTCAAGTGGGCATATTCACCCCACCCCATCCCGAAGAAATCGCCTACCGGCACTTCGATGGAAGGTTCTTTCTCATCGTCCCAGTAAAATCGAAGGATAGCGTATCGCCAATTACCGGTGGGTGTCATCCAAATATGCTGTATAGCACCAGCACCGGTAACCTCAGCCAATGTTGTGGTTTGGTTCGATTCTATAATAATATATGGATTTACTTTCCAGCCCTGGCCAAGATCGCGGGCAGCATTTCTGGCATTACCTTGTTCCAGTGTTGCCATACCCCCTTTTCCAGGCTCACCCGTAAAATTCTCTGGACTAATTGACCGGGTCTTGGCATTCGATAGCATGTATAAATTTCCCATATTCATGTCAAGACCATTGAAACTCCCGGGCTGACCGAAGGCTACGGATATAGCGGAAGTAAAAGTGAGCAGAATAACAAATTTTCTCATGTTGCGGTTGGTTATCGTGATATGATATTCCGGTGTATTGGGAACTGCCCTGATGGAATTACTAAATTAATATTTCTCCACTTTTCATTGTTATCGAATCTTCATAACCTCATTCAAAGCCACCCATTACTCTTCATCCAGTCCAGGCATCGGTCCATCCAGCGATCCGGTGATGTTGGGTTAACCAACCCGAAACCATGACCTCCTTTTGGGTAAATAAATAACTCGGCTAATACACCGTTTTTTTTCAACGACTCATAAAACCGCAAACTGTTTTCCACTTTCACCGATGCATCGTCTCCGGCATGAACAATAAATGTCGGTGGTGTTTGCTTAGTCACCTGCAATTCATTCGAATATAGTTTTATCAATTCTTGCGAGGGTGATTTTCCGATAAGATTATTACGGGATCCAGTGTGGCCGAGGCTGTCTGTAAAACTGATGACGGGATATAGTAAAATCATAAAGTCAGGCCGAACGCTGGTCTTTTCCGGATTATCGATCAAAACCTTATTAAAATGCGTGCCTGCTGTAGAAGCAAGGTGTCCACCGGCAGAAAACCCGGCAACACCAATTTTTGCAGGATCAATATTCCATTCCTTCGCATGTTCTCTGACAACCTTAATAGCTTGCTGAGCATCCTGTAGTGGCCCGATAGATTTATCTTTCATGATCTCATCATTGGGAAGTCGGTATTTCAAAACAATGCCTGCGATTCCTGCTGCACTTAATTGCTTCGCTACATCGACACCCTCATGTTGGAATGCACTTATGCCATACCCGCCACCCGGGCAGATTACAACAGCCGTGCCATTTGCGCGATCCTTTGGAGGTAGATAAAGCGTTAAGGTAGGCCTGGAGATGCTACTGATCCTGACAATACCATCATCGGTCCTCGTTTCATTGTCGGGTCCTGGAATCTCATTTGGAATTTTGTCCGGGTACAGCTTTACAATACTTTGTGCATTACTCATTTTCATGGCGCCGTATAAGGCAAGGAGGATAAAGATTATTTTCATAAAGTAAAAATAGATATATAATGTAATGCTTTGATCAAGACTTCATGGAAATACATCCTAATGTAGGCAAGAAAGGATATAGATAAAACACTATTCAATCCAACATTTACTTGTATGAAACATTCCTTTTGAGGCCGGCTCCAGAAAAAGTGAATGCCAAGCCGGCTACACCTAAGTCAAGATGGTTTTGACAAAAACCGTCGCTGCCGAAGCTCCAGTAATATGCTTATACGTTTCAATAAAATTGACCCACGAAATATTGTAGCATGATATTCGGTACGCTCATGCAACGACCTTCCAGACTCATTTCTGCTTAACAAACCAAAACGGAATATAAGCGTAATCTTCACGAACTGTCGTGCTATCCTCCTTGCTAGTGAAAACCTTCTTTATGGAAAGCATATTTTCACCCTCTTTGAAGTTTTTGGCAGACAACTGCGCTATTAGTCCGGGCTGTTTTCGCGCAGGGTGTTCATAAAAGAAATACTGAATATGCTGGCAAAGGGAATCATTGACAGTTACCTCATAAATGGAACTCAGGCAGCTCAACAGCATCTCCTTATCTTCTCCCTCAAAATCTTGAGCAGAAATCTGCAGGTTCCCATCCCTGGCTTTAAATTTGAATCTTGCATTAATTCCATCATTCTTAAAGGGAACATAATCCGGGCAATTACTTCTTATTTTTGTATTGTCTGCCGGATCGTACCGTAAAAACAATTCCAAGTAAGGTCCATCTACGACATGTGACTGAATACTCACCTTTCTGATATAATCATCCTTCGGCCGCAGCGACTCATAATAGTGGTTATGAAAGGAAACATGATCGTCTCTCTCTGTGAAGTACTGGAATTGGTCATAATTAATAATCCAGTTGAATAGAAAGATGATGCTTACGATTAAGTAAATAATCCTGATCTTCCGCTTAGAGAACTTGCTGATCAAATAGTAATAAATGCTATTCGAAATAGCAGATATGGTGATGATGCTGTAAAACCGATAGATTGGATAATAAATCTTGCTGAGTACCTTGAATTTTTTTAAAAATCCCAACGTAAAGTAATCAATAAGATAAACAAGGCCCGTGATCAAAATAGCGATCAAACTTGATGTGGCGAGAATGGCAAAGGCCGTAGAGAGCCAACCAGCAGTAAACGCTGCGATGGATAACAAAACCAACGCTGTACTACCAAAAAATAATAGGTACAGCCCAAAAGCCAACAACATGGAAATGAAAAGAAATGAAAATGAAAAAATGACGGAGCAGATTTCATCCAATCTGATCACGAGATCGTCTAAGCTGACAATCCGCCTGCTCAGTTTGTCAGTGAAAAACGGGCTATAGTTGAGCTTTGCTATATCCAATGTCGATTGGACGGAGCGCAACCCAATCGCACCAATCCAAAAACCGCGCAATAATAAATGAACAATCAGAAATACCGTCAGTGCCTTGAGTGACAGACCAAGCAGACCTATAAAAATATAGATAAAGGCGAGTAATGAAACGTTTAGATTGTATTTGTATGGAAGGCTATCAAAGAAATCCGAAAATACACCAGCTGCTTCAATCAACAAGAAGATAGTAAATGCCGAAACCAGCAATTCCAGCTGCCAACTTTCCCGCGCAAGTTTCCGTAACCACTTGGTAATTTGACCTGGAGATGTTACGTCTTTATTATCCTGATCGTTCATGTTAAATTCGCAGGAAACGGTTTATCCTCCAATTCTTGTCAACAATGAATAGCCCTGAAGTTTACCTTTCTTATACGATTCAGACTTCACCACGGCAACCTTGGGTGCCAACCACTCCACAGTGGAAAAACTCAGCGTAAATCCAATGGCCATTTTTGTTTCTACTGTTAGATCACTTGTGATCTTGTAACATTCAAACGTGCCGGCCGGCGTAGTTACAGATTCCTTTCCCACTATTTTACGATTGGTGATGGAAACGTTCATGGTCATCGGAATAGGAGAATTCATTGCGGTAGCAGCCATCACGCCATCCTTCAGGGATTCGCCCACAGAAAGGCTGTTTGGTACCTCCAGGTTCTCGGCTTCAATTTTTAGCTCATAACTTTCAAATGCTTTCATCTGCTCCTCGCTCACAAAATTCCGCATATCAATGATCATTGTTCCATTGTTACATGAAAAATCAAGGTCGCCGTGCATGACCTCTTTCCCCTTTTCGTCTGATATAACCGAATTGATCTTTGCCGTGAAAGAATCGGAATTCCCATTGAAAGCAATTACTTTCTGTGCGTTTTTGCCCGTCAATTTTCCCTTTGCATTAAAATTTTCCATTTCCCACATACTTCCCTCCTCCAGTTGATAGAACACATTGCATTGTGCTAAGACTTCGGTGAGACCTATGATAAGCAGTAGGATACTGAGCACTGGACTTCGCATGATTATTCATTTAAAGAATCTAAGTTAAACTATCCCCGGTCAGTAGTTAAGAAAAGGAAGTTTCTAACGGTATCGTTAGGCTGATAAAGTTAATAAAACTTTTAGAAGCAGTAAACTCACCAAACCAATTTTTTTGTTTGAATTGCACTCACAATGAAATGAGATAAAATCAATTCAACCACAACCTGAATAAATTTGAAAAAGGCAACAAACCTGCACCTCTATTTTACAGAAGTATCGTTATTTATTTCAATCAGGTGACCATCCGGATCCGTGAAATATATCTGTTTGACACCATCAGGCCTCACAGTAGGTTCCTTCGCTGTACCGGGCCAGTTGGTATATTCAATCTTATTCTTATCCAGGTTTACAATAAATGCTTCGATAGATTGTACGCTAAAACACAGGTGGTCGTTTCTATCCCGTGCGTATACCTTCTTTTCTCCCTGAATAAGATGCAGGTGTCCGGCAGCGCCAATGGTAAACCACGTATGTCTGCCATCGTGAAAGGGCTCCGGTATCTGTTCTAGGCTTAGGATATTTTCATAAAAGGCAGTACTTACTGCCAGGTCGGTGACGTAAACGCCGATATGGTTTAGCTTGACCGCGATCGCCGCGTTGTTCTTTGATTGCGCAAATGCCGCGTGGATTGATAGACAAAACATGCATAGCAATGCGTATTGAAGTAAGTTTTTCATTGATCCTATCGATTATAGTTTAAAATTAAAAGTAGGCATAATTGTGAATAAAAAGTACAATGAGTGGAAAGGATTGCACAAGATACCGCTACCCAATCCCCGTTAGCTTGAAGAAGTTTGGATCGTTAACCCTCGGCGTCTTGTTTCGGAGAACAACCTAAAATTGCAAATATTGAATTTGTTATCCTTTTCATAATGATTAGTTATTATGTTGATAACCTAGACATTTAGTTACAATCGTCAATTCCATCGAACATGGATTCGTAACTTTTATCAAGCTGTTCGTTAAGCTGTTCGAGAAACTGCAGGATACTCATCAATTGCTTAATCTCCCTTTTTTGTAATGCATCGGAAGCCTTATCAGTCTCTTTTTGCACTCTGCCCTGAAGTTCGTACATACTCGCCAATTCATATAAGCATTCATAGCTAAATTCGTTAGTGATGCTAATCGACTTGGTAGTTTCCCACGCTATATCAGTCAAGGTTGGGATTTCCAGCTGAATGTAAGTGCCTCCTCTGTAATGAAAAATGCCGGCTTTAACTTCGACTGAATCCACAATCCTGTAAAAGCCCGGATATTTTTCTTGCATAACATTTAGTATTGCAGGGCTCGTGGTTATCTCGGAGGTAGTACCATCAAATAGATCACTGAATTCCGAAAATGCATTTAATATCAGTTGATTACTTTTTTGTGCAATGATCAACTCATCTCGGTTGTTCTTAATCTCCTCCTTTATTTTAACGATTGCGATCTCCTTTGCATGTTTATTTTTGTCTGAGGCATTCCAGTTATTAAACCAGATGGCCAGACTGATGCCGACAAAAATCAGGAGGATCTCCCCGATTATATACTTCCAATTGAAATTATTCGTAAAAGTGAAAAACCTCATTTTCTCTTTGCATTTCAGTTTATGAAAAACCTATCTGTCATTGTGGTTAACTAGCGTTGGTCAGGAGTACCAGATTTCATCCCAAACTTGCCACCAAAGAAATCCCCGTATTTCCACGTAGGTCTTTCTGCCTTGTCGGCGACAAGATAGCCCGTGAGGAAATTAATTTTAACATGCGTTGCAGCACCTTCATAGTTGAAGGGTTGCGACATATCATCCTGTGGGGTGTGGTATGTCGTCTTTCTCCAAGCGACATCTGAAATACTACGATCTACCTGATCGTCAGGAGTCGTTTTGAATCCACTTTTGATAAACAAAGAAGGTATTCCTTTCCTTATAAAGCTATAGTGATCACTGCGGATAAATACTACCTGCTCAGGAAAGGGATCTGGCCCTATTCCGAGGTTCAGGTACTTGGCGGCTACACCCAGTGGTTCAGAGAGGCTTGAATGCTGCGCTCCGTATGGCACGATGTCCAACACAGGATGAAAGAAGAAAGGCATGTCTATTGAAAAATTGGCTACGATACTTTCACTCCTGACCGTTGGGTAATTTGCAAAATAATCGGATCCCAGGAGACCTGACTCTTCCCCGGTAACGACCGCAATAATGATGGACCGTTTAGGTGGTACTTCCAATCGTTTAAAAGTGCGCGCAATTTCAAGCAGAATAGAAGTGCCCGACGCATTGTCGTGTGCACCATTGTAAATTGAATCACCCTGTACTGGTTCTCCGATACCGAAATGGTCAAGATGTGCCGCATACACCACATATTCATTTTTTAATACCGGATCACTTCCAGGGACAACACCAATAAGATTGGAACTTGATATCGCCTTCGTGGTTGTTACTACTTTTATTCTAGCGTCCATGTTTAATTCAAACGATCGTGGCTTATTCGCTTTTAGGCTTTGAATAACTACATCCGGTTTCTGGCCGGCATTTACAAATAATTTCTCTGCTTTTTCAGGATTGAAGGTAACTGTCACTTTTAGTCCTTCGAATGTATTTTGAGCCTTGCCCTTTTTATCAGCCCAATATATCCTTCCCTGCTTTGATCTTCGTACTGTTGCTTCCCATGATGTGCGTTGATCACCAGGCAACTGCATTGAGATAACACCTATAGCACCACGGCTAACGGCTTCCTCGTATTTAACTGACTCTGAAGAAAAATATGCCCTTTCGTTGGATGGAAATGACTCCGGTGCCTGATTAAAGTAAACCACAATTTTGTTTCTTGCGTCGATATTTTGATAATCGTCATACCCAAGTTCAGGTGCATGCACACCAAACCCGACAAAGACTAAAGACACGGAAACTTCAGCGCGTAAATCCACCAGATTTGGGTTCAGTATGAAGTCATCATCGAATTTAAGGTTCACTTCCCTGCCTTTACTGATGAGCGTCAGGCTACTCTGTTTCCGCTCCACTGCCCCTTTCAATAACTGTACAGGTTGTACAAAGGATGTCCTATTTACGCCTGGTGTGAGCCCAATCGATTTGAATTGCGATGCTACATAAGTAGAGGCTAAAGCAAATCCATTTGTTCCAGGTTCTCGTCCTTCCAGCAAATCATCTGCGAGATAAGTCATGTCAGCTTTGATGCGATCAGGGTCTATGCTATTCACGGCTTTGGTGGCTGCTGGAGTAACCTGTGCCCGCAAGGACAAAGGGAATGCAACAATAATTGAAACAAGCATCAAGGCAATACGAGTGTTATTCTTATCCATCGCAAGGAATTTATAGCGTTACTTTTACACCGAAGAAACGGCCTCCGGAAGTGAAATTTACGAAATGATTGCAGCCAACCTATCGTTTATTGTTGCTTCTTAAATTATCGACTAGCGATTCCCGTGAAATTTGCAAATAATGCCTGATCCTAAACAACGCCAACGATTGTTCAACGCCGAACTTGTTATTATGGCAAATACTGAAATAATAAACATCAAATCTGTACGTTAGGATGTCTGGTTTTTATTTTTCTTTGCTTTAGCTTTCGCCCTTTCCAAGTTTTCGTTAACCCTGAATTTTACGATCCTGCTTACTAACGCCAAAGGAAGCGGCTTGTCTAATGGAAACCTAACCGACCCTTTTGCCCCATCATACGCCGACAACTCCTTCCTGAATTCCTTGATTCCCGATGATGCAGGATAAAAGCCGATATGATTTTTGTAGGCCGCAAAATGCACCAGGTTACCATTCTCCTTAAATGTCGGTATTTGATAATTGATGGTCTCCTCAGCTTTTGGTGCAGCCTTGCGAATGGTTGCCCTTAGTTTTTGCAAGATTTCTTGCACAGCAATTGGATAACTCGCGATATAATCGTCAATAGTTTCAGCTCTAATCTTGTCTTTCATAATAAACAAAAAACCATGTTCGGATCAAGTGTCACTAATAACGTCAACCAAAATAAATATTCTCCAGAAACATTCCTAGGCGTCCATTTATTTCCCACAGCCCTCTCCTGCTCACCTGTCAAGCATGTGCAATTCAAAATCCGGGTCATACTGCCGACGATGAAGGAACAATTGCGCTTATGAGCGATTACATAAGAGAACAGGAAAAACTAGTTTGGATGTACTCCGCCTATCTTACTTAAAATGTTTAACTATCTGCCGAATGATTACCGTAATGCTGGCTAACAGTCCGGCTTCCGGCCAACCAAGAATTCAAATACGTATAAGTCGGTATGGCAGGAATAGGCCTGAACTTTTTTCTGCGTTGCCAGCATTCAACGCATGCAAAAGAGTTATTAGTTGCATTCTTCTGGTTTCCAGAACTGCCAAACATAAATTGATTCAAATGCAAGTGGTCACCTGCTACCCGGATGATATTTGGATTCAGCTCTCCGATTGACATCTTCGCGATAATACGCGACGTCTTTAAACTTCACATCGGCATAACGTTGTGCCTGGTCACTAAAATGTGGGGAGGCCGGGTTACCACTTTGCCCTCCGGCCAACATCGATTTAGCCCTTACTTTGTCACCAAATTCTACAACCGCTACAAAACTATTCCCACTGGTACCATAAATTCGTTTCGTCTCAGGCGTTGCATCGGCTCCAAAAGATGCTAACGCACCCCACCGCCCCGATGCCATGCCAATCGGTATACTTTCCAAACTATCGTTAAATGGCTGAACAATATCACCGGTAATGCGCTGATATCGGTTGATTTCTCCCCACGGTGTTTGCCACGTGCCAAACTCATTAGTGAGTTGTTCAATGGCATCAGTAAACATTGCAAGCCGGAAATCCAACGGTGTCTCTGTTGCGAAGTATTGGATCCGTTCCATAAAACTCAACCCCTCGGGTGCATCTCCTTCCCGCAGGCAATGATGTCCATAAAAGTGAGCCAGCGACATCGCCACGGATTCCTTAGAGACGGCAAAATCCCACATTCGCAATTCTTCGATTGCCTCCCGAAACATGCTATCAGGCCGGGCGGACTGATCATATGCTGCGATTAATCCAGGAATCAATACTTCAAATGCAGGAAGATACGGATCGTAGGCTGTTTCAATCAGCTTGTCCAACGTGAGGTTTTTTGATTTTTCCAGCAACCGAATGGCATGGATTCCGCGAAAGTTTTCTTCATCGATCGACATGTAACGGGGGTAATCACCGGGTGCCGGACTGTATCGCCCAGCGCTGGTAAAGGGTGTAGAGTTGCAGTTCTGAATCCAGCCATTGGGTGGATTCAGAACCGTAATGCATTCATCCATGGTATGCAGACCTTTCCAGTCAGTGCAAGGATCGCTACCATCAACCGGCTTCGTAAAATCAAACTGTTCATTTTTGACGGGTATGAAATTACCATGGAAGTACGCAATGGTCCCATCTGCATCTGCATACACGGTATTGTTCGTTGCATTTGTACGGATATCCATCATTTTCCTAAACTGCTCATAATTGGAGAGCTTCGTTCTTGTATACGATTGCTCCAGGGCTTTTGCCGGTTCCCACATCATAGCTGTAGTTACCCACTTATCATCAAGTTTTTGCGTAACCGGACCGTGGTGCGTTCGGTATACAGGGAATGATCGTTTCTTCAATTCACCTCCATCGTCATACGCGAGGGTAACCTGAAACGTTTCTACCGGCCGAAGTTGATCGCCATATTTATAGTGCAATCCCTCTTCGTTTTCAACGATTGTTTCGATGAACTCATCCATTCTGTCAGTATAAGTTGAAGTATGCATCCAACCCGTCTTTTCGTTAAATCCCTGGTACACAAAAAACTGTCCCCACGTCACTGCACCATAGGCATTCAAGCCATCCTCGCTTATGATATGCACTTCTCCACGAAAGAAGAATGATGTATGTGGATTGATGAGCAACATCGCATGACCAGACTCAGTCAAGGTACCTGAAATTGCAAATCCATTAGAACCTGAGGGCTCATTTTCGGACGAATCCACTATACCGTCCTGTACACCATGTACTGCATGACTGCTCTTTCCATCATAGAAATCCTTTATCTTTTTTGTGGAAATTCTCTCTATGTCACCTCCAATAGATCCCTCGCTAAAGTACATGGGCATCCAGGGTTCGAAATGTGTGATTAGTTTTGGCTTCACATCAGGATGCGTAAAAAGGTAATAGTTAATTCCATCAGCAAATGCATCGCACAATTTCCTCAACCACTGCGGACTATCCTTATAGTATTGAATTGCTTCCTCTTCGGTCATGAACATCCTTGCCCGCAAATCACTGTATAAGGCCTCCTCTCCTTCTACCTCTGCAAGCCGGCCGGTAGCCCAAATGTAATTTTGTTCAACACGGTTAAAATCATCTTCACACTGGGCATACAGTAATCCAAACACAGCATCGGCATCAGTTTTCCCATATATATGCGGTACACCAAAGTCATCTCTGATAATTTCTATTGCGGCAGCTTGTGCTTCCCAACGGACTTGTTCTGTTGGTCCTGGGCCAGAACAACCGATAATAAAGATCAGTAATACAGAAAAGATTCCTTTCATAACGCTTTTACCAAATTCCGCATCAGGGATGAGTAAGCTAAATATGCTCGAAGACTATGAATTTCCATGTTAGCCAAAAGACGCGGGCAAAATAAGACTATTAGTCCATATTTTTACAAGGGACAGATAGGTTTAGCGTCAGCAGAAATCTGAAATTATCCTTGTCAAAAGAAAAAATGCGGTCCGCTCAGAAAATAGTCTGAAACCGAGGTATATAAATAATTATGCCGTTTCAAGGACGGATCTGGCAGCTTAAGCGCGCTGACTCCTGCAAAGTCAATCAACAGCAAGTAAGAAAAGTGGAAGAAAAATCAAATGGCGCTCTTGAGACTTGAGCGCGGCTTAGTACTAATTACATTTTTAAATATGTAATTAATTACCTATTTAATTGCTGCATTCACCATCGCAGAAAAATTTTATTAAAGCGATAATTGTACATGTCACAACAGGGGGACACCAAATCCAGCGTATCCGTTCCCATCAGCTCAACATATTTCTCCTGCAAGCTCATGTAAGGATTCGATCCTGAATAAAAAACGGGAACCAACTTTACCTGCAAAATGTCTGGCTGATTAACATCGAATGTGTGTAGCTCAATCTTTCCATATTCGAAAAGAATACCATTTCGAATAAGTCCATAAATCCCGATACTTTTCATTTCCAAAAAATCAAAATCAAGCGCACGTCCAGTTCCGCTTATCCCTCCGGAAATCTCTGCTAACTTCCACTTGCCATAAATATGCTGATACTTCACTGGAAGGATTTCCTCGTCGTAATACTCAGTACGATCAATGTCATTCAGATACAACTTCAGATTGTTGTTTTCTTCGCAACCCATCGGTCCGAAAAGGACACTCAGGATCATTACTTTAATAATTGAATTCATGACCAAATTTTCTTAATTCTTCGGTTTGTGTTGCGCTGTGAACAACTGGTCCAGCACGCCTGTCATCTCCTCCTTAGACACTAACAAAGGTAAATAAGTTGGAAACGGTCATTGTTTTTCAAGACGCTGCCGTCTTACATTCTA
>JAOUDZ010000225.1 GCA_029858965.1 Cyclobacteriaceae bacterium | reverse complement strand
AAAACGTGCTTGTCATGATATGGATTGAGCACTACTACACCCTGCGGCAGCGGTGTGGAAATAACAACATGTTGCAAGAAGTTAAGGACGTGATCGGCAAAGGTCATTGTGTTGAATTGAATTCAAGGGCAAGCATAATAACCCACTCCTGCCCTTTATTTCTACTCGCCCCTTTCACGAATGGACTTAAACTCGGAGCCCGTTTTCCATTCAGGCCAATTTACTGCAAAAGACAACTGCTTGCCTAACTGAAACAGTAACGATGCATCCTCCACTACCCCGTATAAATCCCAGTGGTCCGCATCGAATTCATCATCCGGCTGATGATAACGGTTGTTATTGTAATCCTCGTTTTGCTGTAATCCATATTCCTTTCCTTGTTCAGCATGATCAATTCCCCCTTCAACAAACAAAGCCGGAATACCTACCTTAGCAAAATTGAAGTGATCAGACCGAAAATACAATCCTGCCTCAGGTGTAGGGTCCGGCGCCAGGTATCGACCCTGACGGGCAGCTGCTTCCTTCAAATCATCTTCCAGTGTGGATTGACCAATCCCGATTACTGTGATATCCTTCATTTTGCCAGCCACATTGGCGAAGTCCACATTAATATTTGCCAATGTTTTAGAAATTGGATAGATGGGGTTTTGCGCATAGAAGGCCGATCCCCACAAACCTTGTTCCTCTGCCGTCACAAAGAGAAAAACAATCGTTCGCCTTGTTTTATTTTTCATGCTCTTAAAAGCTTTCGCAATTTCGAGTACCGTTGCTACACCTCCAGCATTGTCGATAGCACCGTTGTATATAGAATCACCGGCGTCATCGGACGTACCAATTCCGAGATGATCCCAATGGGCTGAGTAAATAATATATTCTTCAGGTTTCTCTGCACCCGTGATTTTTGCCACAGCATTGTAGGTGGTATTGTACACCGACTTCACATGCAGATTTGTTGTCAGCGTCAGGTCCAAGGCTAAGCCTTTGAAGCCAGGCGTGCGCGCCTGCAATTGCAGGGTATTAAAGTCCAGCCCTGCAGCATTAAAAAGTTTTTCCGCAGCGGGCATCGACGTCCAGCCAATAGCTTCGCAGACAGTTACAGGGTTGCTGCGCGAATTAAGATATAAATGAGGAGCATTCCAGTTGTTTTGCACGACCCAAAATCCATAACCTGCAGAAACAGTATTGTGAATAACCAGACATCCCTTGGCCCCTTGTCGTGCCGCTTCCTCAAATTTGTATGTCCATCGACCATAATATGTCATGGTATCGCCCTTGAAAAATTTTGCATCTCCTCCTCCAAAACCGGGATCGTTTACAAGCACCATCACAACTTTACCTTTAACATCCAAATCCTTGTAGTCATCCCAGTTGTATTCTGGCGCAACAATACCAAAGCCTGCAAATACCAGTTCCTCGTCTTTCCAGGAGACTAAAGAATCAGGACGCTCAGTCCATAAAACGTAATCTTCAAACCCTGTAAGTTCCACGCTGTTCTTAATACCTGTGATGTTCATGATGGTATCTGCTGTAGGCGTGATTTCCACCATAGGAACCTCTTGCAGGTAACTGTCTCCATTCCCTGGTTCCAGCGTAAGTACGTTGAATTGCTCTTCAAGAAAGGCCAATGATTTCTTTTCTCCCTGTGTAAACGGCCTCCGTCCTTCAAATTCGTCGGAGGAAAACGTCTTAATGCACTGTGAGATACTTGCTCCGGATATAGAATTTAGTCCATCTTCGGGATCAAAGTGACTACTTTGCTTGCATGACATTAGGCCGGCGATAATCGATACGGCAAGCGCAAAAATTCTTCTATTCATTGTTCAAAATTTTAAATCTTGAAAAGATACTGCGATTTGTGACAATTTTGAAAGGACAGAATTCTTTTCACCTCATGTAGTCACAAAAATAAGAACAACATTAAGAATGCATAATGATGACGTACAAAACTAGCCGACAATTTCAAATGCACTCTTGTAATAGCCACGCTGTTGCACGTAATCGAGCAGTGCGACATAAAAAGAATGCGCGCCCAGGGTTGCACTATCGCCAACCATAATGAGTTTCTTCCTGGCGCGCGTCATGGCCACATTTGTTCTGCGGATATCGCTGAGAAATCCTACTTCACTTTTGTCATTGCTGCGCACGAAGCTAATCGCGATCACATCGCGCTCCTGCCCCTGAAAGGCATCGACGGTATTAATTGTAATAAGCCGGTGCAACGGCTCAAGAATAGCGGACGCTTCAGCAAGTTTATGCAAATGGTCTACCTGTGCCCGATAGGGAGTGATGATACCCATCGTTAAGTTTCTATCCAGCCATTCTCCCAGTCCGATTTCTTCCACGAGCGCCTCAACCCGGCTGATGAGCAATTGTGCTTCTTCCGCATTGAAACGGCTTAGCGTTTCTTTATCCTGATCTTCAGCATGACCACATCCGGCCGTATCAATAAATTCAATGGGCGCTTGATTTGGCTGCAGCAGCTCT
>JAOUDZ010000143.1 GCA_029858965.1 Cyclobacteriaceae bacterium | reverse complement strand
GTGGTCGGTTGACACCGGGCTCTTTATAAATAAATTCAATCGCCCGCAATACGCCGCCAATTTCATTTTCGATGATGGATTTATCTTCAGTATCGAGATAATGGATTTTTATGGGAAGGATACGGCTCGATACATTGCCGTTACTTAGTCTAATGTCTCTGCCAAACTGATCTTCCTGCGATAATGTATTGAACGCACAAAACTCATGGCGCCACGCGAAGGATTTTGGATCACAATACGTTTGAGAAATGATAGGGATGAAGATAAGGCACTTTAATTTCCCTTCCAGGCTTTTGTCAACATTGTCGGTTTCGAGGAGGCCATCGTGGGGGTTTTTATCAAAGTAAATGGAAAGTGGTTCTTTGATCGTAGCGGCAAGTTCCTCCTGTAACGCATTAACAAAATCCGTTACCCAGCCGGATCGATTATCGTTGTGGCGATAGCTGATAAAAATGTCGTATGCAAAACCTTGAATTAATGATGACATACATCAAATGGGGTTGAGGTTTGATGTCGTTTGCCGGCAGGCAGGTATTCGAAGACAAGAATAATAGGTGACATCGTCAAATATACTAAATGAATGACTTATGTTATACGGAACGGTCCCGGAGGGACATTAATGTTTGTAGTTCCCAACGTAAATGCAAGCCGTCACGTCAGGGACGGAATGTTTTCGATTGTGTAAGCCATTTAGAATCAGGTTCGTCGGCAAACCGCAGGATCTTTCTTCAAAAACCCGTGGCGGAATCGAGGTGGGTAAGACGATTTGATTGACGAATACGAATTGGATTGGACGTTGGTGCAGATATTGTAAATTCGATTATTGTTAGCAAAATATTCCGTCCCGTACGGGACGGAGGCTTAAGATTCCAATTTTTCTAAAGACATCAGGTCCCTGACGGGGCCAGGAATTGCAGTGCATTTAAAAATCCTGTCCCCCTTTACGGAACGGCCCGCTGCCGGGCAGGCAGTATTTGCTGTGGTGTGATGAAAATAGACGGCATGGCTGAAATATAGGGAAATTGAGCCGAGCCGCTTCCAGGTTAAACACCGAAAAATTATTGAATGGCATGTAGTATGACTTGTTGGTGAAGAACACCAATAAAGGCACAGTAGCAGTGGCCATTCCTCTGCGGATCTCTGCGTGTATTCCTCAGTGACCGCTGCGGTTAAATAAGACACAATGTATCCAATTCACACGGATCAAATCTTAAAGAATATTTTGTGCTTTGCAAGCCAGTAACAAAGATACCAAAGCGCTCCCCATACAGTCAGACCCGTGATGATTCCCACCGTCAATTCGCCTCCCCATCCAAACAACAAGTTGCTAAACGGTTCAACAAGACTTCGGATCACCCGTGCACCGCCAACATGATCAAACAGGTAGATGAATATGCTGTTCATACCTACAATGATAAAAAATCGGGATCCTGCCGAAAAGGATTTTTTCACATCAATAAGCCAGTAACTAAAACAAAGGGCAAGTATGGACCACCCACCGCTGGCCAGAACGAAAGAGGACGTGGCGATCTTCTTGATAATGGGTGTCACGTTCAAGATATCGAGCGTATACCCTGCCAGCAATGCTGACGCTGCCGCAATCAACAGCAGCTGGATTTTTCGTGCTGGTGTTCTGTCGCTCATCAACAGCTTTCCGCAGAGCACGCCCCAGACAGTATGCGCTGTAGTGGAAACAAAATTTAACGATGCCCATTCACTGGCTTTATCAACACCTTCAATCTTATTGTTGAACCACGCTCCGAGATTTTCGAAGTTTACCCAGGGATGATTAAAACCTTCCACAGGGAAAAGGCGATAGGCAAGATCGATCAACAGGAGAACAACCAGCGTCAATACAATTTGAAATGTGTACCCTTTATCTCTGATCAGGAATGCAACCAGGTAGGTAACGGATAACTGTGCCAATACATTTTGAAACTGGAAGACCAGTTTACCAGCCGCCGTAAAATAGAGTGCCCATCCGAAAAAAAGCAACAGGAAAGAACGTTTAAGCGCATGTCGGGTTATTTGCTGAAGGCTATCTCCTTTTTTTAACCTGTTGGCCACGGCAAACGGGATGGCCACACCTACAATAAACATAAAGAAGGGCTGTATCAGATCCCAGAAGTTCAATCCATGCCACGCGTGGTGGTCAAGCTGGCGGCCAAGAAATTGCATCACGGGGTTATCCATCTTAAGAAAAAGGCCATAGAGGTGAGCTGCCTCGCCGACCAATAGAAACATGGTAAACCCGCGGAAGAAATCTATCGATGTTACTCTTTCTGAAACCGTAGTGGATGCTGGTAGTGAAGTGGGATTCATTGTTTATTCGTTTTTTTAAAGTAATAGAGTAGCACGTCAGACATCTTTGAGTGTCTGATGACTGCCGGCTTTATTTCTTGTTTATGTGACGATTGGAGACGAAGATGTCGTACTCAAAACCTGGCAAAAGCGATGACATGGTTTAAATATAGGAAAATTAAGCTGAGCTGCTTCCTCGTAAAACTCGTAGAGGATAAGAAATTCTATTTTGGGCATGTAGTTAGATGTGATTCTAATATACCAAACAAAAAAGACCCAATTGCATTCGTCCCGTTGGGGACACAAAATATGTAGCACTTTGTGGTATCAGGTCCGTCCCGTGAGGGACGGAATGTTTTATTACGCTAAAGCTTTAAAAATGTATCGCTCGTCAAACGGCACTTCAAATCTTTTGAGGAATTCTTTGTATTCATCTAGAAACGACCTTTTCTTGTGGTGCTCCTTTTGGTTCATGACATAGTTGTAAACCTGATTCACCTGGCTATGGCCATACGAAAAAGCACCGTAGCCCTCCTGCCATTGGAATTTTCCCTTTGCAAAGCCTTTCTTATTTACCCATTCAGACGATTCCCCTTTCACGATTTGCATTAAGTTTGATATCGATTGCGTCGGATGTAACCCAACAAAAACGTGCAAATGATCTGGCATACCACCGATAGCAATCATTTTGTGTTTATGGTTTTGGACAATTCCGGTGATGTATTTGAACAATTCGGTTTCCCATGCAGGATCAATCAGGCTAATTCGATTTTGAACCGCGAATACGAATTGGATGTGGAGTTGGGTGAAGGTATTGGCCATGTGATTATTGATTTTGCACAACATTCTGTCCTATAGGGGACGAAATTCAATTTCTTATTTTTTCTAAAAATATGCATCCTTGTCAAGGCATAATTTGCAAGAATAAATTTGAACCGTGGGCAATATTGGATGCGGATTTGGTTTGGCATTTGATGATCGATTTGCCCAACATTCCGTCCGTGACGGGACGGGAATCCTGTATTCGATATTTTCTAAAAACATCGGGTCCCTAACGGGACCATGAATAGGCTGGTCCCGTAGGGACCAAATGTCTGTAGCATATTCTGTGTAAATGAACCGGTCCCGTGAGGGACGGAATGTTTACGATTGTGCAGATCATTACAATGTGGTATTGTCGAACAAACCCGTCAGGATCATCTCCAAAGAGCCGGTGGTGTGAAAAACCAAATTCAATTCGATTTGCAACGAATTGGAAATGATTAAAAGAAATGGCATGTGATTATGGTGTGCGTTACATTCCGTCCCTAACAGGACGGGGTCCAATGTATAATTATTTTTTAAAAACATGTGGTCCCTGGTGGGACCATGAATAGGCTGGTCCCATAGGGACCAAATGTCTGTAGCATATTTTGGCAATTAACCCCCGTCCCAATAGGGACGGAATATTTTTGATTGAATCAGCCACCGAGGTCTTTCTCGCGGGTCCGTTGGCGGAATCGAATTTGAAAGGGTTTTAGACCGCGAATTGAAAATGCGGATTTGGTTTAGGGTATTGACATTTGATGATCGATTTGCCAACATTCCGTCCCATACGGGACGGGGTCCAATGTATAATTATTTTTTAAAAACATGCGGTCCCTGACGGGACCATGAATAAGCTGGTCCCATAGGGACCAAATGTCTGTAGCATATTTTGGTAATTAACCCCCGTCCCTTTAGGGACGGAACGTTCGGTGGTGTGAAAAACGAAATTCAATTCGATTTGCAATGAATTGAAAATGATTGAAAGAAATGGCATGTGATTATGGTGTGCGTAACATTCCGTCCCTAACGGGACGGGGTCCAATGTATAATTATTTTTTAAAAACATGTGGTCCCTGACGGGACCATGAATAGGCTGGTCCCGTAGGGACCAAATGTCTGTAGCCTATTCTGTGTAAATGAACCCGTCCCGTGAGGGACGGAATGTTTGCGATTGTGCAGATCATTACAATGTAGTAATGTCGAACAAACCCGTCATGGTCATCTCCAAAGAGCCGGTGGTGTGAAAAACCAAATTCAATTCGATTTGCAATGAATTGGAAATGATTAAAAGAAATGGCATGTGATTATGGTGTGCGTTACATTCCGTCCCTAACGGGACGGGGTCCAATGTATAATTATTTTTTAAAAACATGTGGTCCCTGACGGGACCATGAATAGGCTGGTCCCATAGGGACCAAATGTCTGTAGCATATTTTGGCAATTAACCCCCGTCCCAATAGGGACGGAATATTTTTGATTGAACCAGCCACCGAGGTCTTTCACGCGGGTCCGTTGGCGGAATCGAATTTGAAAGGGTTTTAAACCGCGAATTGAAAATGCGGATTTGGTTTAGGGTATTGACATTTGATGATCGATTTGCCAACATTCCGCCCCTGACGGGACGGGAATCCTGTATTCGATATTTTCTAAAAACATCGGGGCCCTAACGGGACAGGTGATAATAGCGCAAACGTATTGCGATTAATTTTGGTGATTAGGCGATGTCCGGGATTCCATTCAATGCCATGGCCGTGCTAAAATGACATTCACTTCTATGGTTGTTTCTTTATCTTTAACGGTAAGAAATATATACTGAAACTATGAAAAAATCATGCTTCCTGCTTTTCGGTCTATGCGTGTTGATCTCAGCCAGACTATCAGCGCAAAAAGCTCCGATCCATGTTACCTTTTTCGGATCGTCTGTATGTCGTGGCGCCGGAGCGGAACAACTTCAAGGCTATGCGTGGCAATTCTTTCACAGCGGAGCCATAGACACGACGCGTTATGCGTATTTCAATGCCTCTACCGGTGGAGACAATACGCTCAAAGTTGACCAGGAACAACGCCTCACCAAAAAACTTTATCCAACGCATCCGAATATTGTGGTCATCGGACTTTCACTGGGGAATGAAGGGATTGGGACTCCTCAGTCAGATGCAGGCAGGGAAACCGTACTGGAACAATTTCGTAGCAGACTGTTGGCGCTTTCGGACTCGCTCGACAAACAGGGGATGAAACCCGTCATCGTAAACTGTTATGCCAACGCCAATTTTTCTGAACCGCAATATACGTGCACCAAAAGAATGAACAGCATCATCAATACCTGGAAATACCCGAGCATAAACGTCCTGGGTACCATCGATGATGGTGAAGGCAAATGGGTAGAAGGGTTTGTACACGATCCGCTGCATCCCAATACAGAAGGACATCGTGAAATGTACCTGAGTATCGTTCCTACTTTGTTTGACGCCATGATGCAGGGAAAAAGAACGCCTGCATACGACTGGCGTAAAAGCTATACCACTATTGAAAACCCAAAAAAGGAGGATGCTATTTACGTGGATGTTGATGACACCATCCACTCCTTTACTATGAGTTTCCGGTTCAAAAATGCAACGGATGGGGTGATAGCCAGTTTCGAAACCAACAGGGGAATGAGAGAAGTGGTTATTGGCAACGATCGCGTTTCTTATCTGAGTGCAACGGCAGTTTATCAGCAAGACAGCGATTCCTGGAATCATATTGTGATAACGCATAATTATGCTAACCAGCGAACGCTATTCGCCGTGAATGGCAAAGTAATAGGTGAATTTAAAGAAAGGTTGATTCCGACAAGATTTGTTTACGGTGGTACTGTACGAAAAATTGATTTAAAAGACCTGGGGCTCCATCGGTCGTCGCTCAACCGGGATGAGATTGAAGACCTAAACAATAAACTCTTTATTCAATCCAGTCTGGAGGTATATACGCCAATGACTGCCGAATTGCGTGGTGGTCAGTTGCCCAACATGGCACAAAGTCTTACAAGTCTGAAGTTGAATCCAAACGTAGCATTAACCCGGGTGGAAAAGCCGTTTTATTAAACTTCTATCCTCAATTCCAGCTATGAGGCTGAGGATAGTCCTCTTTCACAGGGTGCTTTTCCATCCATGACCGTCTTTTGGTTTATGATGAACGCTGATGGAAAAGCATGATTTTAATCATTGCTGAGACTTTACCTCCGGGGTAATTTTAAAGTCAGAACAGTAGGTGCAGATATGACCAGGGGATATGCAGTTGAGGCGTATAGTCACGTAAAAGTGGCCAGCCAGTTGCTCGAAATCGTTCGTGAAATGGAGGATGGTGAAAAGAAATTTTCAGGCCTGCTGGACGAACTGCACCCGAATTTTAAGCAAAGCGGTCGCAACCTGATTCACTACCTGGTTCTGCGCAGCAAGGAAATCCGTGAGGCCCAGGAATATCTTCACCATATCGGACTATCCTCATTGACGAGTTCTGAAAGTCATACGTTGTCGCAATTGCAGCATGTATTATCCTGGCTGAACCCTGCGCAGGCATCGGCTGTTGAATCCGGATGCAACTTTGAGATCGCCTCGAAACTACGGTTGGCGCATGCCGTGCAGTTGCTTGGACATTTTTCCATTCAGGACAAGCCCCATATCATGGTGACCTTTTCTACTGCGTTGATGCAGGACAGTATGCTGGTGGAGGAAATGTTGAATGAGGGTATGTCGGTGGCACGGATTAATTGCGCTCACGATAATGCCGGAGTGTGGCTAAACATGATCCAGGTCCTGAAGAAAGCCGTAGCGAAAACAGGAAGGAATTGCAAGGTGTATATGGACTTGGGCGGGCCTAAAATCAGAATATGCGCAATAGGAGCACACAAAAAAGATGATCGTTTGCGCCTGCCTGTTGAAGAGGGAATAGAATTGTCGCTTCAGTATGCCGGCAAAGGCAAGGTTGATGTTAAAGCAAAAAATGAAAATCATACACCCATATTGTTCGTAGAACCAAAAGAAATTCTAAAGCACGTAAAGCCGGGTGAGCACATTTATTTTGATGATGGTAAGTTTGAGGCGAAAGTTATTACGGTTTCCGCGAAAAGTGTGAAGGTTAAGATTGTAAGAATTTCTACGCAGAAGCCTTTCCTAAAACCTGAGAAGGGTATAAACCTCCCTGACTCCAACCTTAGAATTGCTCCGCTCACCAGGGGAGACAAAAAGAACATTCCCTTTGTCTGCAAACATGCTGACATGGTGGGTTACTCTTTTGTGAACAGTCCAGCCGATGTTGAATTGTTGAGGGATGAAATCAGGAAACATGCCTCCGGTAAGGTGCCCGCAATTATTTTGAAGATAGAACGCCTGGCGGCTGTTCAGAATTTGCCAGCCTTGCTCATCAATGGAATGAAGGATGAGGCCATGGGCGTGATGATTGCGCGCGGTGACCTGGCTGTTGAAATTGGTTTTGAGCGGCTAAGTGAAATTCAGGAAGAGATACTTTGGATTTGCGAGGCCGCCCACGTTCCTGTGATCTGGGCAACCCAGGTATTGGAGACCTTAAACAAAACCGGATATGCTACGCGTTCCGAGATAACCGATGCGGCTATGGCTGTGCGGGCTGAGTGCGTAATGTTGAATAAAGGAAAATATATTGTCAAGACCATAAAGATGCTGGAGGATATCCTGACCCGGCAGTTGGGGCACGTTAACAAAAAACGCTACATCATGCGGCCGCTGGGTATTGCAAGGAATTTTCTGCAAGGCTGACTTTTTAGATTTTCTATATAAACTGAACCGCGCTACTTATTGCCCGATGAACCACAGCTCAAAAGACTTCCAAAACTGAAATCTATAGAAGTTCAATACAGCATAATGGTACTGGACAAATACAAACAAAGCCTTGGGAAAGATATTTCATCGTTCGTGTGAACTCCTTCATCCTGGAGATTCATTCAAAATCTGGTTCATTCAATATTTATCAAACCCGTAATCCTGATAAAGTTTTACATACCGGGGATCGGTTCGGAGTTCCTGTAACGCGGGTTCTATTTTTAGGGTCCTGAAAAGCTTTTCATGACTTTCGTATGCCTTGTATAAATAGGTAAAACAGGAATCAGTTTCATGCAGGATGGCAAACGCAAGAGCAGTATGGTAACAGACATCTCCATTCGGGTCCTTGATTGATTTTAGCTGCTTGAGCATGGCTTTACTTTCCTTAAGCTGTTTTAGTTTGAAATAGGCTCCTGCAAGCAAGTAAACCTCATAAGCTTGTAATGATTCTCCCTTTGCTTTCAAGGAATCACATAGCTGTATTACCTTTTTATAGGAGCCCTGATCAAAACGCAACCTGACTTCCATGGAAGCTACCGCGCGATCCTGTCCGAATATGCGCTTCCTTTCATTCAAATAACCTGCGGCTTCATCCAGGCGTCCTGAATACAGGGACGCAAAATAGAGTACCGTATAACTATTGAAATCAACGGGGTCAACCCGCATGGCGGCCTTAGCCAGTTGAGATACTTTTTCAAAATTACCCATCCACACCAGGAAATAGCAGTATCGGTTCAAAATTAGGGCGGCTGCAGGATTCAGTTCAATTGATTTTTCAAAATAGATACGGGCTTTTGCAAAATCATTTTGTAACGACCATGCGATTAACCCAATAGAAGAGTAACCTTCAGCAAGATCAGGATCAAGTTCAATGGATCGCTGGGAAAAAGCTAAGGCCTCGTTCACTGCCTGAGTATCCTGCCAACGGTTAGCATGGAAGATGTCCCATGATTTTGACAAGCCTAGGTAAGCGTAAGCAGGTGCGTAGGTCGAGTCCAGCTCGATCACTTTTTTCATGTAGTCCTGGGCTTCATTGAATTTTTGCGCCTTGTATTGATACAGTCCTTTCAGGAACAAGTTGTACGCTTCAGGAATGATTTCATTTTTAACGATTTGTTTCTTCTCCAGCGCGGAAAGCGTTAACTGGAGTTTGTCAACAATCATGGCGGCTATGTTATCCTGGATTTTGAATATATTGGTCTGCTCCATATCATAGCGCTCCGACCAGATTTGAAAATTGTCAACTGTCCTTACAAGCTGGGCTGTAATTCTGAAGTGATCTTCAAATTTTTGTATGCTGCCTTCCAGGATAATGCCTACGGCTAATTTTTCTCCGATGGCACGGAGATCCAGTTTTTCTCCTTTAAACTGAAAGGAAGATGTCCGGCCAATCACTTTAAGCTCCCGTATGGAAGTGAGAGAATTGATGATCTCTTCAGCTAATCCGTCCCCCAGGTACTCCACATCATGCTGCGGAGTCATGTCAATAAATGGAAGAACAGCAATGGATTTTTCGAATCCCTTTTCCTCCTTTTCTATTCTATTGAAGATGGAGTATAGAAAGAAGCCCGCAGCCACTAAAAGAAATAATAGCAATGCAGCAATAGCATTTCTTTTGCCTGAATGTTTAGCAGGAAAGACTTCATGTTTGACCGTATCATTGCCTAAGGTTTTTGAAAACGGCTGACCCGAGCGGTTTATTTCTGGTAAATCATTGTCGCGGATGATTTCATAAATACGCACGGGACGCTCAACATTCTTCAGTAACTCCTCCTTTACAAAATTGGTTTTAAAATCTTTTTTGTTGACCACATTATGGTGCACCGATTCAGAGACGTAAACGGATCCTGGCTTGGCTACGGCTTGTATGCGTGCTGCAATGTTCACGCCGTCGCCGAACACATCATCGCCTTCAAAGACCACTTCACCCAGGTGAATGCCAATGCGCAATTGAAAATCATTCGCTGCCTGACAGACTACCTGAATTTTGACAGCCGCGTTGACGGCATCTGAAACGGTATTGAAGGTGGCCATCACGCCGTCCCCCAGCTCTTTGATCCAGCGCCCTGAAAATTGGGCAATAATTGGTTTCTGTATTTCCCGGTTCTTCCTTAAGCATTCGAATGCTCTTTGTTCATCTTGCCCCATGAGAACCGTGTAGCCGACGATGTCGGTAAACATGATGGCTGCAAGTTGACGGGAGGAGGACATAGTTGGTTCACGTAAGTTAATAAAAACTTACCATGTGTGCTCCAGAGGCCCGAATTCTTAGTACTCACCTATCCACCGACAAACCACAGGCTAAAGGACTTCCAAAAAGTGAACTGGTGGAAGTTCAACACCGAATAATGGTAAACAAGCAAAACGGCTAGCGCC
>JAOUDZ010000142.1 GCA_029858965.1 Cyclobacteriaceae bacterium | reverse complement strand
ATGAAATGTGCATTTACCACCAAACAAGTCCAAAATCACATTTCACACAAAAAATACTAATCACTAGACCAACACAAAATGGTCGCATTACCATTTCAGGAAACACCTTAAGAATAAAGAATGGTAACGCTATAACCGAAACCTACTTGGAAAATGAAGAAGCGTTTAAGGCCATATTGCTGAAGTATTTCAGGATAGCGTTGGATACCCATAAACCGAGCCGCTAACCTGGTTGATTTCCGGTTATCCAAAGAAAAACCTGTGATGTCGTTCTGAACTTTTGACTAATTGTTAAATTCGTAGTGTTGTTTGTTTTACGCTAGTTATGAACTAAACGAAAGGAGGGCATTATGTTTACCATTTACAATTTATTAGTTTTGATGCATCTAATAGGGTTTTCACTTGGAGTCGGTTCCGCAACAGTTAAGCTTGTACTACTTTTCCGATGCTACTCTAACCATGAGTTCCTTAATATCTATTTGAAGGTCACCAAACCCGTCACAAAGCTTATCGTAGTAGGAATGATTTTGCTAACATTATCTGGAATCGGATGGCTGTTTGTTGGTTACCCGTTTACTACGCTGTTAATTGTCAAGGTGGGTTTTGTAGGATTGATTTGGGTTTTGGGGCCCATTATAGACAACGTCGTTGAACCAAAGTTTGAAAAGCTGGCGCCATTACCAGGGGACCTGGCTTCCCCCGCGTTCACCAGCATCCAAAGGAAGCACTTTGCCTTGGAAATAGCAGCGACTGTGTTAATGTATGCGATAACCATCATGGGAGTACTACTTTAGCATTACCCCCGCCATGGGGCATTTTATCTTTGCGCACGTTAATTATTTCCACAAGACAAGAAAAATGACAAAGTGAATTGTTCAATTAATTTGTACATTGAACTGACACTAGAAGCGACTAATACTATACTCACCAAACCATTTTTATACATACCAGATTATTCTAAGATCAGGGTAATTATATAGCCAATTGGAATTATCATGCGAGAAATTCGAACCGAAATAGAAATTGCAGCGCCATTGACAAAAGTGTGGAGCATTCTCACTGATTTCGATCACTGGAAGGATTGGAATCCAATCGTCAACCAGGCAGGCGGAGCCGCTTCTGCCGGGTCTAAGCTTAATATTACGATGCGTGGCAAAGATGGTAAAGACGCAAACAAATATATGCCTGTTATCACTACATTCGAGAAGCCGAAGTCTTTTCGCTGGCGTGCTAAAATGATGGCCGGATTCTTATTTACCAATGACAAAGTCTTCGAACTTGAAGAGACTGCTGCCGGCACCCGACTTATTCACACAGAAGCGTTCAGTGGAATGCTCGTGCCACTGTTTTGGAATAAACTGGAAGCAGGTGTTTCACCTATGTTGAAATCTATGAATAATGCCTTGAAGACATTAGCTGAAAAGAATCCGGATTAATAACGAACACTTTCTTAGTACGGGACAACCGAGGCGAAAATATTCTTTCTTTAAGCGAAAGACTTCTGGTGAAGAAATACACCAAAATATAATATCCTTTCGCCCAACACAAGAGATTGCGAAACGGTTCTGCCGCCCAATATTTTCCCAATGTCATCAACAGCAATGAATACCATGGAAAATAATCTGAGTAACCGAAGCACAATATCAAGACGTAGGGCGATCGGAATCCTGGGGTTAAGTGCTGCTGCTATTCAATTTCCATATGGATGTTCAGGCGAGCGAGCGAATATAGATGCTGATAACGATGAGCCGATATACTATAAGACGCTGGCTGAAATATCAGCGCTGATTAAATTAAAAAAGATTTCATCCGTAGCGTTAACCCAAACAATGCTCAACCGAATCGGTGCCATTGATAAGAAGCTTAATAGTTACATTACAGTGATGGACGAGGCTGCGCTTGCTGCTGCGAATAAACTTGACCAGGAACTGGCCTCAGGAAAATACAGAGGGCCCCTGCACGGAGTTCCAATAGCGGTAAAAGACCTGTTGTTTACCACAAATGCACCAACCACGGGCGGACATGCATTCAAATCAAATTTTGTTCCAGCCTATAATGCTACTGTTGTGAACCGTTTACAAGACGCCGGTGCCGTAATACTTGGGAAACTAAACTTAACCGAAGGAGCAATGGGTGGGTACCATTCAAATTTCAAAATTCCTGTAAATCCATGGGGAGAATTTTGGGCAGGTGATTCTTCCAGTGGACCTGGGGTGGCAACTGCAGCAGGGTTGTGTTTTGGCTCCATAGGTACGGATACCGGCGGCTCCATTCGATTCCCCTCCATGGCAAATGGCATTGTGGGGCTCAAACCAACCTATGGCCTGGTTAGTCGCTATGGCGTATTGCCATTGGCCGCGTCACTGGATCACGTTGGACCTATGACTCGGTCCACAGAGGATGCTGCGATCATGCTTGAAGCTATCGCAGGATATGATGCGAATGACCCAACTACTATTCAGGATGAAGTCCCGGATATTAGAGCAGAATTAAAAAGTGGGGTAAAAGGATTGCGTGTTGGCGTTGACCAAAACTACCTAAGCGATGGCGTTGAACCCTATCTGGTTACAGCTATTGAAAATGCCATTCAACAGCTGGAAGCACTTGGAGCCATAATTGTCCAGGTCAAGATACCTGGCACGGGAGATGAACATGATAAGGTATGGTTTGATATCGCCTCAAAAGAGGCACTTTTTGCCCATAAGGAAACATATCCATCCCGAAGGGCGGAATATGGAGAGTTCTTCAGGGACTTTCTTGACTTTGGTCAATCGGTGACGGATGCTGAATACGCTGAAGCGTTAAGCTATCGCTTAGATTTTAAAAATCAACTCCTGAAACAACTCTCAGGTGCCGATGCGATAGCCGCGCCAGCTGGAGGTATGGTCAACGTGCCTGATGAAAAAATACTTCGTGGACCTATGTCAGGCTTTGATCCCTACTTGACAGCGTTCGATTATCACTTTGGTTTGCCGGCTAATTTGGCTGGTATACCTGCCTTGACTTTACCCTGCGGACAAGCCAGGAGCGGGGCCCCACTTGGCTTTCAGTTAATGGGAGGCTATTTGGGAGAGTCAGTCCTTTGCAGAATGGGATATGCTTACGAACAGGTCACAAATTGGCATGATCAACATCCTAATATCTAACGCAGCGAAAAAATATATTTGACACGAAGACGAACGCCAATTAACGGCATTAAAAACGAGTGCTTATTGGGAACGTTCCGGTCCATGCGCAAAGGTCCATTCGTAGTGATCACGAAACTCAGCATATTGACAGCAAGGCGTCAGTGGCGGATGAATGAATTGGTTATTTTAATCGAATAAACACAGATGGAAAGTATGCAAATAGGCATTGACAGTTTTGCGGCGGCACCTACAAATCGGGATGCCAATGGCTCAAAAGCACTGACTGAACTGCTGGAAAGAATGGAACTTGCCGACCAGGTAGGTCTGGATGTATTTGGAATAGGAGAACATTACCGGAAAGAGTTTTTGGATTCCGCTCCGGCAATTATTCTTGCAGCCGCTGCATCGAGAACGAAGCGCATCAGGCTAACAAGTGCGGTTACCGTACTGAGCGCAGCGGATCCAGTTAGGGTATTTCAAAACTTCGCTACACTAGATTTAATTTCTCAAGGACGGGCGGAAATGGTCGTTGGACGGGGCTCATTCATAGAATCTTTTCCACTATTCGGCTTGAAACTTGAGGATTATGATGCTCTTTTTTCTGAAAAGCTGGAACTCTTACTGGCTATTCGTGACAATGAAATCGTCAATTGGTCAGGCCAATTTCGTCCTGCCTTGAGAAATCAGCCAGTTTATCCGCGTCCATTACAGGTTCAATTGCCCGTTTGGTTGGGGGTTGGTGGTACACCAGCTTCATTTATCCGTGCCGGAGAACTCGGACTACCACTTATGGTGGCTATCATTGGCGGGGAAACACATCGCTTTCGGCCGTTAATTGATTTGTACAAACAAGCAGGAGAACGTGCTGGTCACCCGCCAAATCAATTGAAAGTCGGATTACACTCCCTTGGATATGTGGCCAACAGCACTGAAGAAGCGGTTGCGGATTATTATCCGGGGTACGCAGAAATGTTTACCAGAATCGGAAAAGAACGCGGATTTCCGCCTGTTACGCGTGCCGGATTTGACGCGCAAAATGGGCGAACAGGCGCCTTGCTCGTAGGGAGCCCAGAAGAAGTTGCAGCGAAAATAGTTCGTCACAGTAATGCGCTCGGCGGAATTTCCAGATTCACTTTTCAGATGGATGCTGGTTTATCACACGAAAAACTTTTGAGATCTATTGCATTGATTGGTACAAAGGTATCGCCCTTTGTCAACGCGTAAAACAATAGCCTGGTCCGTGAAAAAACAGCGTAACATTATAAGTATAGCCACAAGGTGGTAGTGTTACGCTGATTTGGATAAAGTGCTAATACATTACGATTGCACTTTTGATGATGTTGTCGTTGAAATGTTTTCACTATCAATATGCCTGAATTCCTTAAACAATCGGCCTACCGCAACACCATTTACACCAGGCAATTTCCCACCGGTTCCTGGCTGGGCGTCAAAGAATTAGCTTTACCGGAATTTATGATCGAAATTGGGAAGTGCATTAAGCCAGGTGATCGCTCCAGAATACTAAAGGATAACAAACAAAGAGAACTTAATGGCGGTAGAACAGTTTGGTATTGCTGATTCCTTTAACGCTACAAACACCAACTTGATCGTCGCATTAACCCCATGTGAAATTATGAGAAAATCAATCCTGCTCGCAGCAATATGTTCACTAATGATCGTTTATGGCTGCGATCCTGCGACTAGCCCGAATGCTGAAAAGCCTGTCTACTTAAATGATGGTATTGCAGTTGGTACCCTGGATGAAGTCGGAATGAAAAAAGAAGTTATTAAAGAGGTTGTCGATAGCATTAATTCAGGCTATTACCCTAACCGACATAGTTTGCTTATTTATAAAGACGATAAACTCGTTTTTGAAGTATATTTTACCGGCCGGGACTATTGCTGGGGCCGTGATCTTGGAATCGTTTCACACAGCGATACTGTTCTACACGACATGAGAAGTGTATCCAAGAGTATTGTCTCCGCTTGCATTGGTATCGCGATTGAACAGGGAAAAATCGAAGGCGTAGACCAAAAGGTATTTGATTTCTTTAAGGACTACAATCAGTATAATATTGGCGGGAAAGGGGAATTAACAATCAGGCATCTGCTGACAATGACGTCCGGACTTGAATGGGATGAAACAGTACCTGCGGACAATACTGAAGCTCAAATGGAAGCAAGTGAAGATATAGTCGGATTTATCCTGAGTCGAAACTTGGTTTCTGCGCCTGGTACGGTATGGAACTATAACGGAGGGACAACAGAGTTGCTTGCAAATATTATATTAAGAACCACCGGGAAAAATGTATATGCATTTGCAAAAGAATATCTTTTTGAACCAATGGGCATTACCCATTCCCAATGGACAAATTATTACGGTAAAAATAATCCCGCTGCAGCATCAGGATTAAGATTATCATCACGAGACATGCTCAAGTTTGGCATCTTGTATCAAAACAAAGGGAAATGGGGCTCGACGCAGATTGTGCCAATGAATTGGGTAATGGATTCATTCGCTCCAGGTATTTCTCTACCTGCAGCTGAAAATACTCCAAATGGCGCGTATGGGTACCAATTTTGGATATACAATGACAGTATACAGAGTAAGCCAGTGACGGTACAAGCCGCGGTAGGAAATGGAGACCAGCGTATTTATATTGATCAAAATAATAAACTCATCATTGTAACAACGGCGGGTATCTACAATATGTGGGATATTCAAAACAATGCTAAAGCAATCCATAGAAAACTGTATGATTCCTTTTCAGTGAATCAGAACGATCTTTTGTAACCCAATCATCTGTGATCAAAAATCAAGGAAATGGTGACCTCTAGCAGCGGTCTCATTGACAACTTTAACCCGGCAACCACGACCACAAAGGAAAACAGTGATGCCATTGTCCCTGATTAAGCCGAGCCGATAGTAAGAATCAATCAAATATTTGTTGTGACAAATATGCAGATGGATCAATGTGGCTGATCCATCTGCAAAATAGAACACAGTTGAATTCAAGTAAAGGAGACAAGGTTCTTTGCCCCGCCTATTCCATCAATTCGTTTGCGCTTCGTCCTTTACCTTACGCATCCAGAATAATAAAATCGTAAACAAAACAATAAGGATAGCTGGCAAAATTACCATCGTGCCCAATGTGGCCTGTCCGGCAACCAATTCCAGCTCATCACCTGTCAATCCCTGCGCCGCAGCTTCTGCCCTGTCCGAATCAATCCACCTTCCAATAAAAGGCTGGAAGATTGAAGTGGAAAACATGCCTACACCCCCGATGATAGACATGCCGAAAGCACCACTTTTAGGAATTTTATCAGCAATAAACCCAATCATATTTGGCCAGAAGTAAGCAATACCAAGTGCGTAAATTATCGCAGCAACGTAAGCCATGGCTCCTGTCTGCGTGCTGAATAGATAAACACCAATTGTTGCGAGAATGGAAGATCCCAGCAGGACTCCGGTTTGGTTAAACCTGTGCACCATTTCGCCCCCAAAATAACGCGCCACGGCCATCAGTCCAGTGACCAATGCCAGAATTAACATCGGTTGGGCGCCACTCTTTGATAAAATTAGACCTACCCATTGCTGTGGACCGAATTCTGAAATGGCTGTCAGCGCCATACAGACAAACATGAAAAGGAAAAGCGGGGAAATCATGGCTTTCACATTTTCTGAAAGGGAAGTTGACGCTGCAACTTTGGCCTTTGGAAACTCCTGTCCAAAGAACATGTATGCATAAGTCAAAGTAGGAATTAAGATGACCCATATCTGTGATTCCCACCCAAATCCGCTATCGGTCATGAATTTGGATACAAGGCTTCCTATGACGATACCGCCAGGAAACCACATGTGAAATCTGTTCAACATTTTACTCATACGCTCTCCTTCATAGGTATCCGCGATCATTGGATTACAGGCTGCCTCTGTACAACCATTACCCAGACCGATCAGGAAAGTAGAAATGAGTAACCCCATGTAACTACCTGAATAGATAGTCATTAAAATACCAACGGCATGGGCAAAAAATGCGAACTGCATGATTTTCTTCGGACCTACCGTATGGTAGACCAGTCCGCCAATCACCATGGAAATGGGGAATCCAAAAAACCACATGGAATTTATAAATCCCAGTTGCTCGGCCGACAAACTGAGGTCTTCTCCCAGTTGTGGTAAGATCCCTGCTCTGATGCTGAAAGAAAAGGCAGTTGTGATTAGTGCAAAACAACTACCGTAAAAAAGTCTTTTGTGGTTTTGATCGCTCATTTTCTTATCTGGTTTGGTTATAGGATTTCAATAGCCCCATTACGTGTGCACAAAGACTTGATGTAAAATCGCTCGATGCATTACAGGTTTGAGGCATGATAACTTAGGTTTTAGTGCAGGAAAATAGTCATTTTTAAATTACCATCAGCATGGCTCAGGGCAGAAAATATGAATCAAATAGGTTAATGGGCAGGAACACCCGATTTTTCAGCCGGCGCAAAGTGGCCGAAATCCCCACTTTTATCAATAGCTTTTCTGCTGATCAGCCTGCCAGAAAAATACCGTTGACAATGGGTATCCACATAAACATAACAGGCACATTGGCTCCCATAGCCCATGCAACTTGTAAATTGGGAGTAAACAACTAATTTAGCTTTATGACATCGGAGCGGAAATGTGCTGACTTGTTTGACAGGCGCAATGCCCGGCGTACTACGAAATTAAGAATTTGAACACATGAAGACGAATGGATTAGTCAATACCATTATGATATCCTGCTCCATGATGATTGCGGGTTATTTTGTCGGCAATATGCATAGGAATGGAAAAGAGTTTGACCGATCTGTAGAGGTGAAAGGTCTATCGGAAAAACAGGTCAATGCAGATCTTGCAGTTTGGCCAATTACCATGACTTTGGCAGGGAATGACTTAAGCAACTTGAAAAACGAAATAGAAAAGCAAAATAAGGAGGTGAAGCTTTTTTTTAAGAATCAAGGGTTTGCTGACAAGGAACTGACAAGTGGGACTACCACGATTAGTGATACAAGAGCCCTTCTGTACGGTGGTGACAGCCAAAATCGTGAATTCAGATATATCGCAAATTCAGAATTCACTGTTAGAACCAATGATATTGAAAAACTTCAAAATGCATTATCGAAGTCTTTAGAATTAATTTCAAAAGGTATACTAATCAGTTCAAAAAACACTTATCAACCAATTGAATACAGCTTCTCCGGATTAAATGAACTCAAACCCGGTATGATTGAGGAAGCGACAAAAAATGCCAGGGCAGTAGCCGAAAAATTTGCGCGTGATTCCAATTCAAAAGTTAGCAAGATCAAAAAAGCACAACAAGGTTTATTTACGATTAACGATCTGGATCAAAATACTGCTTACATCAAAATTGTGAGAGTGGTATCCACGATTGAGTATCAATTAAAAGACTGAAACAAAGTTGCCGCGAGCAAAAAAAAATAATACTGCCGATTTTCTGACAACAAAATGAATCACAAAACTGGCCTGAAAGCACCGCTTCACCCTCTTCCGATAAAAGGCATTTGATTCGCCATAACTGTCAGAAACGGAACATTGGTATCGAGCGGCAAGCTGGCCATATAAACGACTGCGCGGGCTACATCCTTAAGACTGATAGTAGGTTCAATTTTGTGAGAGCCATCCGCCTGCAGTATGCCTGCTTCAATTTTCCTGGTTAGCACGCTGTTGGCATTGCCGATATCAATTTGCCCACAAGCAATGTTGAATGCACGACCCTCTAAACCGGTAGATTTGGTTAAACCGGTAACCCCATGTTTACTCGCCGTATAGGGCGCAGCATGGGGACGCGGGACGTGGGCGGAAATCGATCCGTTATTGACGATGCGTCCCCCTATCGGATCTTGATTTTTCATTATTTTGAACGCCTCCTGCGTGCACAAAAATACACCGGTCAAATTCGTATTGATTACCGTTTGCCATTCCTCGAGCGTCAAATCTTCAAGTGGTTTCAACTGCGCATTTACGCCAGCATTATTGAAAAGTAAATCCAGACGACCAAACGTTTTCATCGTTTGTCCAAAAAGATTTTTTACGCTATCAGGAATGTTAATGTCTGTTGGAACAACCAGCGTCCGTCCTACATCGCATGCGTTTGCCGTCTCGATAAGTTCTTTTTCTCGTCTGCCAGCAAGAACAATAGTCCAGCCCTCACTGCAGAGCGCTATCGCCACGGCTCTTCCGATACCAGAACCCGCACCGGTTACTATTGCAATTTTATTGTGCTGCCCCATCCTTATTTCTCATTTAGATATTCACGATCTTCTCCTCATCGATGTATGTGCTTATAATTTCTTCCGCAGAAGTATCGCTTACAAATCCCAATGTATTTGCCCTTAGCGTATCAAAATGGGGTGGCCATGTAAGCACAATGCGCTGCAGAAATGCGTCCGGTTCATAGGATATTAATTTGGTTACCGCCGGATTGGTAATCCGCCCAAGACTATCGATCATTTCCTGAATCGAAACGGTCAATCCCGGAAGATTGATAATCCTGTCATCCCCGAGTAGTTTTTCATCAATATTGGCAGCGTGAATAAAGTTTTGAATAACACGCTTTGGCGATTGAATCCATACCAAAGTTTCAGCGGGTACCGGGTAGGAAGCACTTTTGCCATTCAACGGTTCACGAATGATAGCGCTTACAAATGATGATGTCGCGGCATTTGCTTTTCCCGGTCTTACAGCAATAGTGGGTAACCTGATACTTCGGGCATCAACAAATCCCCTTCGACTATAATCATTCATCAGGAGTTCTACCATTGCCTTTTGCGAACCGTACGAGCTGCGTGGCTTCGGACTGGTTTCGTCCAATACAACCCTGGAAACATCACCACCAAATACTGCGCAAGAACTGGCGAATACAATCCGCGGATGAATCGCTAGCTTTCTGCACAATTCTAATAGTTGCAGCGAGGCGTGGAAATTTATCTTCATCCCCAGGTCAAGATTTTTTTCTGCTTCTCCGCTAACGATGGCCGCAAGATGAAATATCAAATCCGGCTGATGCCGAAGAATGCCGCTGATCACTGCCTCGTCACTGAAGTCAGCTGCTATGCATTCAAGTCTTGGATCTTGCGGCATATCCTCAGGAAAGGCAACATCCACCAGTGTCAGGTGAGTAAGTTCACCCTGTATAAGACCTCCATTTTGAATTAA
>JAOUDZ010000224.1 GCA_029858965.1 Cyclobacteriaceae bacterium | reverse complement strand
ACGGCATGTAATTAAATATGTAATTAATTACATATTTATTGAAAACGCAAGTGTGAAGTCCGATTGGGCTAACATTAACCAAGCATGGCGCCGGCGGGGGAGCGCTATAGACCACCGGCTCACCGATCCCGGTTGTAACCATTTAAGATTCTACCGATATTTAGTTCGCCTGCCATGCATCCTTTTGCCAGTCTCAGCCATCTTTAGTGGAATAACTTTTCGACCTATGCTAAAACATTCATTCATACTATTATACCGCAATTTCCTGCGCGCCAAGGGTTTCTTCCTCATTAATCTCACCGGCCTCACCGCCGGACTCGCCTGTACCCTCGTCATTTACCTGTGGGTGCGGGATGAACTCCAAATGGACCAGTATCACGAGAAAAGTGAACGCCTGTATGAAGTGATGGAAAACCAACGGTATGCCGATGAAATCATGACCACACATTCTACGCCTGGTGTACTCGCGGAGGCTTTGGTTGAGGAAGTACCGGAGGTAGAATATGCAACCACCACAACGTGGACCAACAGCTATACCTTATCTGTAGATGATCGCAATGTCAAGGCGTCGGGCTATCATGTGGGCAAGGATTACTTCAACATATTTTCTTTCAATATCGTACAGGGTAATCCCGATCAGTTGCTGGAAGACAAATATGCTATGGTTATTTCGGCCGATTTGGCACAACGACTTTTTGGAACGGAAGAAAATGTAGTTGGCAGATCTGTTGAACTTCAACATGAAAAGACTTTTCAAATTACCGGTGTATTTGATAAGGTCCCTTCGGCATCGTCCTACCAGTTTGATTTTGTAATGAATTTCAGGGAGTTTGCTGATGAGAATGAATGGGTAAGAAGCTGGGGTAATAATGGACCTTCGACCTATGTTACGCTTAAGCCGGGCACGAACGTCACGGCGGTGAATGATAAGATTAAGGATTTTATTAAGGGCAAGGAAGATGAGTCAAATGTAACTTTGTTCCTTGTCCCGTATGCCAGCTTATACTTGCACGGCAATTATGAAAATGGACAACTGTCGGGCGGGCGAATTGAGTACGTTCGGCTCTTTTCCGTTATCGCTATTTTTATTCTGCTGATTGCCTGCATTAATTTCATGAACCTGTCTACCGCGCGGGCCTCCGTACGGGCGAAAGAAGTGGGCATCAAGAAGTCTATTGGAGCCCAGCGGGGATCGCTTGTATTACAATATCTGAATGAGTCCGTTGTCATCGCGATGATATCGATGTTCATTGCAGCGCTGGCGGTGTGGCTCTTCCTGCCGGTATTCAATGTCATTACTGAAAAGCATATCGTGCTGAACTTTGACGATCGTGCACTCATCGGCTGGTTTACAGGAATAACTTTATTTTCGGGATTGCTTGCGGGAAGCTACCCCGCGCTTTTGCTATCAGCTTTTAAACCTGCTGCTGTCCTGAAAGGTGTGGTGAGAGGTTCCTGGAGCGAATTGTGGGCGCGAAAAGGCCTGGTGGTATTTCAGTTCTTTCTTTCCGTTATCCTGATCGTTTCCGTGCTGGTAATCTACAAGCAAATTGAATTTGTGCAATCAAAAAATCTGGGATACGACAAGGACCATCTTATCCATTTTCCGATCGAAGGTGTGGTTGAAAGTAAACTCGAGACTTTTTTGAGTGAGGTAAAAAGAATTCCAGGCGTCGTAAATGCGGGAAACATTTCACATAGTTTGCTGGGCCGAAACAGTAATACCAGCGGACTGAGCTGGGAGGGTAAAAATCCGGACGACAATATTCTCTTTGAAAATGTACGGGTTGGGTTTGATGCTATTGAGACGATGGGTTTTGCATTGGCTGAAGGGCGATCATTTTCCCGCGAATTCAGTACGGATACCACTGCCATCATTTTGAACGAGGCCGCCATCCGTGTAATGAACCTGGAAAATCCCATTGGAAAGGTAATCCGGTTGTGGGATGAAGTTGATTTGCAAATTATTGGCGTCTTAAAAGATTTCCATTTTCAGTCTCTTCATGAGGCTGTAAACCCTTTGTTCATGACATTGTCGCCTAAGAATACCTGGAACATAATGGTGCGGTTAGCGCGTGGGCGCGAGAAAGAAGCGCTGGGCGCACTTACTGATTTCTACAATTCATTTAATCCGGGCTTCACTTTTGAATATGAATTCCAGGATACGAATTATGCTAAGCTATATGCTGCCGAGCAGCGGGTAGCCACGCTGTCAGGTTACTTTGCGGCGTTTGCGATTTTAATATCCTGCTTGGGGATATTCGGACTTGCGGCGTTTACTGCCGCGCGGCGTCAGAAAGAAATTGGCATACGGAAAGCATTGGGTTGTTCTTCGACAAAGATCGTCCTGTTGCTTTCCAGTGATTTCACGGGCATGGTGCTGGTATCCATAGTGCTGGGCTTACCGGCAAGTTATTGGTTGCTTCAGCATTGGTTGTCGCGGTTTGCTTTCCATGTTGATCTTGAAGTATGGTTCTTTATTGTCGCAGGGTTAGTTGCGTTACTAATTGCATGGTTTACCGTAGCATCA
>JAOUDZ010000223.1 GCA_029858965.1 Cyclobacteriaceae bacterium | reverse complement strand
TTCTGTTGATTGCACCCTGTCATGCCGACAACGATGATTACGATGGCAGCACGGGAAGTAACAATATTCCTACAATAATTCTCCATCGTCTCAGGTGCATTCAAATGTGAACATATAGAACATAGCTCTTGCCAGCTTCAGGCGTATGTATGATGGCATGGGAATACGCTATCCCACCCCTGTAATATCGTATTTCCCGCTGCCATATCAAATCACATTTTTTCAAGCATTCACACTTCTTCTCGGCAGGAAATGGCCTTGTCTAGCTCAAAAGAAAAGATTCGCCCACTTTATTTTACTAACTTCAGCCATGGTGGCAAGAAGTAAGGGAAAATGCATCGGTACCCATCTTTTTTGTCTCCCACAATATTGAATAGCAATCAACAAAATGAAAAATACTTTTTCTCGGATAGGAATAGTTATTTTCTGCGCAATGCTGTGGGCTGAAGCCCAGTCGCAGGCTAACACCAATGCTCAATTCCCCTATCAAAACATGCCCGAAGTTTTATCGGGCACGACGCGGCTCACCTGGGAGGGTGATCTCTCCGTAAGAATGCTGGATAAGGCACATCAATTCATTGAAGCGAAGATTGATGAATCTCTTTCCAAACGATTGACCTTATGGCATCGTGATGTAAGTTCAACCGCAGCTTATGAAAAATCAGTTGACCCAAATCGTCAACGATTCATGAAGTATATTGGTGTTGAAGACCAAACGCAGCCTACACCTAACTACAACGTAGGCCTCGAAGACACCCCCCCGACGATATTCATGCAAAAACTTTCTGTCAATGATGATGCAGATCTTGTTGCAGAAACGTCAGAATACACTGTATATCAAGTTCGTTGGCCGGTATTGAATGACATTTATGGTGAAGGACTCCTGCTTAAGCCCAAATCAAAACCGCTTGCCAATATCATTGCCATACCGGATGCAGACCAGACCCCGGAACAACTTGTCGGACTCTCATCCGGAATACCTGCTGTATCTCAATTTGCCAGACATCTTGCAGAGAACGGATACCAGGTTTTAGTCCCTGTGCTCATCAGCAGAACGTTCCTTTTTCCTGGAAAGAACCAGCAACAGACGTATCGGGAATGGATCTACAGGCAGGCGTTCCACATGGGCAAACATATTATCGGATACGAAGTACAAAAAGTACGCGCCGCGGTAGACTGGTTTAAGGAACGAGACAAAGACTCAAAGACAGGCGTTGCAGGTTACGCCGAAGGCGGGCTGATCGCGCTTTATGCTGCGGCAGCGGACAAAAGAATTGACGCCGCAATGGTAAGTGGTTACTTTGATTCACGCCAACGGGTTTGGGATGAACCCATCTATCGAAACGTATGGGGTCTGCTTTCAGAATTTGGTGACGCCGAAATTGCATCGCTCATTGCACCCCGTCCGCTGACAATTGAGTACAGCGCGATACCGGAAATAATTGAAAAAATCGAAAAATCGGATGAAAAAACACTGCAGGTTGAAGGTCTGGCCTTTACAGGATACAAAGGCAGATTACAGACTCCACCATTTGCATCCGTAAGCGCAGAATACAGCCGGATCGATAAATTGACAAAGCCGGGGTTTCAACCAAGGTCTATCATTGGCGGTCCTGAAAATACACCTGTCAGTTTCGGATCAGTAGCAGCGCTGGAGAAATTCACGCAATCCCTTGGGCATCCCGCATCCCTGACGGTTACAAATGACCTTCCCGCGGACAAGCGCAGCGCCTTTGATCCGGAAGCGCGACAGATTCGCCAGGTAAAAGAGATTGAAAACCATGTTCAATGGCTACTCCGTGATTCTGATTATACGCGAAATAAATTTTTTCTTTACAACGTAATGCCTGAATTTGAACAAAGAACATGGAGTTCAAAATCATATCATCCGTACTATGCCCCGGAACGCTTTATAGAAAAGGGAAAAGACTATCGCAAGTATTTCCATGAAGAAATTATGGGAAAATTTGATGATAAAATGTTGCCGCCAAATCCACAAACGCGGAAACTTTACGACAAAGAAAGGTGGACCGGCTATGAAGTTGTATTGGATGTATATACAAATCTATTTGCTACCGGAATTCTCCTCATACCAAAAGATCTTAAGCCCGGAGAAAAGCGGCCGGTTGTTGTTTGCCAGCATGGGCGAAACAGCCTGCCCCATGAACTCGTGGAGGGCAACAGAAATTATTACAATGATGTGGCAGCCAAACTTGCCGACCAGGGATTTATTGTCTATGTGCCACAAAACCCTTACCGGGGTGAGGACCGGTACCGGTGGTTGGACAGGAAAGCGAATACGCTTAAAAAAACACTGTTCTCATTTATTATTTCACAGCACGACCAAACCCTTCAATGGCTGGCTTCACTACCTTTTGTTGACAAAACCAGAATTGCTTTTTATGGCCTGAGTTACGGAGGTGAAACCGCCATGCGTGTACCGTCAGTGTTGGAAGGTTACTGCCTTTCTATATGTTCCGGTGATTTCGGAGACTGGACCCGTAAGGTTGTGGATACACACAACAAGGCTGGC
>JAOUDZ010000222.1 GCA_029858965.1 Cyclobacteriaceae bacterium | reverse complement strand
CCGCTAATCGACTTCATTTCTTCTGTCAAACATTCTTTGAATGTGCCGTCACCCTTATTCAAATACAAGTAGTCGCGCTCAAAAAAGTCGTTGGACACATAGATATCCAACCAACCATCCTTATTGATGTCACCCACTGTAACCCCAAGTCCGAAACCAATCACACTCCCATAAATACCAGCTTCTTCACTGATATCAATAAACTTACCACCATCATTGCGCATAAATTTATCGCCGCCCAGAGAATCTCTTTTAGGTCGTTCATTTTTCCGGAGATTAAAGCTGCCAATGGCCTGATAAGAATTGTTCAGGATATAAAGATCCAAATCGCCGTCTTTATCATAGTCAAAAAATGCTGCATGCGTGGTAAATCCACGATCTGCTATGCCATACTCCTCGGCGCGCTCAGTGAACGTAAGGTCGCCGTTATTAATGAATAGTTCATTCTGCTTATTGTCACCTTTAATATCCCCTGAATTACAAACGTAGATGTCAATCAGGCCATCACCATTGACGTCGGCCATGCTCACGCCCGTTGACCAGGCTGCTTTTCCGGTGACACCCGCTTTTTCGGTAATTTCTTCAAATTTGAAATTCCCCCTGTTTAAGAATAACTTATTGGGAGAAATATTCCCAGTCAGGTATACATCTACAAGGCCATCATTGTTGATGTCTCCCAGGGCAACCCCTCCCCCATTGTAATAGTTTCTGTAGGTGTAGATGTTGAAGTCCTTGTCGAAAAGCAGGTTATTCGTAAACCGGATACCACTTATATCAGAACTGATCGGTGTGAATAGTGGTTGATCCGCTTTTTCTGGCGAAGAGCATGCCATCATCATTATCCCCAGAACCATTACGCTCAAGCCGAACCGAAACTTCCGTACCTCACAAGATTCAAACATCATATACATTAGTTGACAGAACCTTCATTGTCGCCATTCCTTTTCCGCTCATTTGCCAGTTCCATGTCAGTGAATACAGCCTGCACGACCTGGTCATCCCGAATAAACAAATTGATTCTTCTTTTTCCATCAAACTTATAATATACTTTGCCCATTGTGGGGTGCTCGAGTAGTTTAAAGTCATCACCATACCACTTCTTAAAAAGCGGTAGGATATTTACAAAAAGCGTATCTGCGCTATATTGCTTATTCCATGGGGCCCAGGCTTCATAGGAAAAAAGTACCGGCATATCCACAATTTTATCGCGATAGAAGTTAGGGTAGAAACGCATGTATACAGGCGCGTCCAATTCGTTTTTTAGCATGTACTGCACTTCCTGATTCTTGGGACCTTGCGAGAATACCTTCAGACGGTTTAATTCCCAGCAATGGTCGTAGAAGGCCTGCTTTTCCATCCCAAGCGAAATACCCAGGAAAAGACTATCATAATTTTTGCCGTTGGCACTTAACTTCGAGCGTACTCCATCACACGCACCCGAGCCAAGCACACAAAGGGACATCAATGCGTAAAACCAAATTTGTCGTTTACTCTTTCTCATAAAATTAATAACGTAGTGTCTCAATCTCTCCATTGTTTTTACCAACCAGAATATACTTTCTGCCTTCCCATTCAATTTTTTTCATCGCCCTAATTTCTCCTTTGATGGAAAGTCCTGATGCGCTCGCGCGGACTGACTGAAAGTTCCCGGTTCCGTCTCCTTTCAACAAAAGTCCGTAACCTGCGGCGTAGATACCTGTTTCAGGCTTGGCCCTGTATTGATTTCCACCTAACAAAATGTCGGCATGGCCGTCACCTGTAAAATCATCTATGAGCATCGCGTATACGGGGAAAAACTGGGCTTCAATGGGCAAAATCTGTTTTGCAAAGGTACCGTTTTTGTTGTTAAGCCAAACTGCTGTTTCAAGCGTGTAGGCATTCAAAATCAAGGCATTACTAAGTTGGTCTTCGCTAAACATATCATTGACAGACTGCCCCGCATAGTCCTTAAAATGCAGGTATTTCTTCTTCAATGAAGGGATCTGGGTGATTAGATCCTGCTTTAACACCAAGGGATAGGAAACGCCATGATCGAAGCGCGTGGTGATGTGCTCAATGGTACCATTTTGGTCGAAATCATTGACGAACATGGAAACAGGTTGATCGTCAGTCGCTTTAAATCTTGAATTTAACCCATGATTTCCCACCGCAAAATCGACATACCCATCCGCATTAAAGTCTCCTACTTCTATGGTATTATACCAGCCGTTGGTCCTGGTAAATCCCGATGCTTCACTCCGATCGGCGAATTTACCATCCTCATTCATAAAAAGGTGTATCGACATCCACTCACCTACGACGATCAAATCTGGTTGGCCATCGTTATTGGCGTCAAGCCATTTGGCATCCGTGATCAAACCCAGATCCGACAGCGCAGGCGCAACAGTACTTGTTACATCGCTAAAGTTACCGTTACCATCATTATTTAAAATATAGCCGCTGGCCGGCACACCGTATAGAAATGGAACAACACGGGCACCCACAAACAGATCCAGGTCTCCATCTTTGTCGTAGTCATTGGCGACAACAGTTGAC
>JAOUDZ010000141.1 GCA_029858965.1 Cyclobacteriaceae bacterium | reverse complement strand
AGATGGCTGACATGCGAAAAGCTTCGTATGCATATCATCGCCTCGCTTTGGATACTTTTGACAAAGATCCCGACAGGAGCCGAGAGATCATTTTGCGGGTGCTGCAGGATGTGAAGAAAGTGCGCGATGTAAATCCCACCTCCATATTGGTCGTGAGCTTCTTCGACGCCAAAAGTAAGGAGCTTGCCAATATTTTTTCTACCGGTAACATTCAAATCAGACGCCAGGCGTATGATATCATTACGGCAATAGACCCATCTAATAGCGCCAGCTACGAAAATATAATCCGAAACTGAAATCACTGATCTTTGGATTCAATTGCCGATTTAGGCAGCTTTGTATTAAGAATTACCCAATATGGCCACCAAGCAGTTACGTCTTAGTGATCCCGGTCAGATTAAGAAAAGGATCGGGGATTTTATAGGCAAAAAAATTAATATTGTACTAATAGACAATACTGCCGTTTTGGGAGAATTGAAAGGTATGAATGGCATCGACATTCTACTGGTGAATATGCGGAACAAGAAAAATAGTTACCCATTATCTAAAATTGCTGAAGTTTACATAGATATTAAAGTCTAATGCTCAGACACCTTACTATAAAGAATTACGCCCTTATTAGAGAGCTGGTAATGGAGCCTTCCGGGCGACTCAACGTGGTTACGGGGGAAACGGGTGCTGGCAAATCCATCATGCTTGGGGCTATCGGCCTGCTAATGGGCAACCGGGCAGATACGAAGGTGCTGTGGGATGAAAATCAGAAGTGCATCATAGAAGGTACCTTCAGTATTAAATCCTATAGCCTGAAACCGGTTTTCAAAGCTGAAGATCTCGACTATGATGACAACACTTTGATCCGAAGAGAAATAAGTCAGGGCGGCAAATCAAGAGCTTTTATCAATGACACACCCGTTACGCTGGATGTCATGAAGCGCATTGGGTATTTCTTAATGGATATTCATTCTCAGCATGAAACATTACAACTAAGTCAGCAGGCTTTTCAAATGAAATTAGTTGATGGATACGCTGGAAATCTTCCCATCAGAGAAGAATATACCCTACACTGGTCCGATTATGTCAAAGCAAGGAAAGAACTTGAATCACTTACTGAACAGGCCGATACCTTAAGGCAGGAGGCGGACTATATCCGATTTCAGCTCGACGAACTGGCTAAAAGCAACCTGGAAGAATCTGAACAGGATACGCTTGAATCTGAGCTTAAGATCATGGAGCACGCCAGTGAAATCAAAAGCCGCTTTCAACAGGTACTTGACCTGATCAACTTCTCCGAATTTGCCTCACGCAACAGCTTAGCCGAAGCGCGAAACCATCTGCACAGTGTTTCCGCATACTCCACCAACTACTCGCACTTGTTTCAGCGTCTTGAAAGTGCCATTATTGAAATAGATGACATTATGCATGAAGTTGAGCGGGAAGCCGAAAATATTGAGTTCGATCCGGAACGTGCTGAACTTGTCAAAGAAAGGCTAAGCACTATCTACAGGCTTCTGAAAAAGCATAAAGCAAGCGACTTAAAAGCATTGTTGGTTATTCAGGAGAATCTCAGACAAAAGGATAAACTCACTGCGAATCTCGACGAGGCTTTGCGGACTGCGAAAGAAACATTTGAAAATACCCTTGGGAAAGCCACTGCGGCGGCACAAAAGGTCAGCGCCTCACGGATGAAAGTTTTCGTCCCCCTGTGCAAACAAATTACTGCCCTGCTGCAGGAGCTAGGCATCCCAAATGCAACATTGAAAATCAGCGCAGAAGAGACGGAACTTGGTGCGCAGGGCAAGGACAAAATTGAAATACGCTTTAGTGCCAATAAAGGAATTCCCCCGGCACCCCTGGCGCAAGTAGCCTCTGGAGGAGAATTCTCGAGGCTGATGTTTTGCATCAAGTATATCATGGCTGAAAAAACAGCCATGCCAACCCTTATCCTGGATGAAATCGATAGCGGAGTGTCAGGCGAAGTGGCCATCAAGCTGGGAAACATGATGAAAATGATGGCCGAGAGGCATCAAATAGTTGCCATTAGCCACCTGCCTCAGATTGCCGCCAGGGGTGATGCTCACTATTTCGTGTACAAAAACCATGGTGCTGCCAAGACGGTGAGCGCCATAAAACTTCTGGTTGGCAACGAAAGAGTCGAAGAGATCGCAAAAATGATAGGTGGTGACAAACCATCGAAGGTTGCGTTGGAAAACGCACAAGAGTTGTTGACGATATAAGCGCAACCTTTGAAAAAGACCCTTTCGATCCTTCTCCTGCTTGGCGTTTATCAGGCACATTCCCAACGGACTGTGACACCTCAATACCTATATTGGATTCATTACCAAAATCAACTGGTCCTTTCACCAAAATATTATTGGGTTAATGAAATAGAAAACCGCAGGTTTTTTAATCCCGATGTCGAAAATCAGCTTATCGCACATTCACATTTTCACTACAAACCCGGCAAGTGGGATTTTGCCGGAGGACTGACCCTGTCATGGATATATGCCCAAAAGCCGGAAGATGGTTTTCAACATGCCGTATTTGAAATTCGGCCTTTCCTTGAGGCTTCCAATGAACTGCAAATTGGGAAGATCTATTTTCAAAATCGGGTGCGTGTCGACAATCGTTTTTTTCAAGCAAATCGCGAGCATACCATTTTGGAGGATACCTATTACGTGATGCGCCTGCGTTACAGGCTGCAGGCAAGAATAGTTCTGAAAAGAAAAGAAAATATTCCGACGATTGGCTTGCGTATTGGCGACGAGATTATGCTGCATACGAAGCAGAAGACTTTCGATCAGAACAGGATTTACATATCAATGGATTTCGCGGTGCTTAAAAACCTGTCGCTGGAGCCAAGTTATGTTTATGTCTACCAACAAAGGATAGTAAAGGATGAATTCTTTTCACGACAGGTTATACGTTTTACCCTGATTCACCGAATTTAACATAGCCCTCGTGAATTGAATAAAAACAAGCGATGCACAATCCTTTAAATACTAGTTGCCGGTAGTATTTTCTCGCCTGGCATACTCATCCAGCCTTACCTCATCTTTGATACGTTTACCCATCGTGCCTTTTAGCCTTTGCCAAAACCCTTCACGTTCCGTAAGAGAAACGAAGTTTGGCACATATGCCAAGGTAGTGTCAATAGAAGGTAAGGCTGTACCATCCATATCCAGCAGATCGAAAACTATTGGAATCGCTTTCACTTCCGGACAATATTCCCGAATAAAACTTCTTAACATTCGCGACTGATACGGGTCTGTTGCCAAGGCTATCTTTTGAAACCCCATTCGTTTCGCAAGCTTCCAGGAATAATAAATATTCTCTGTGCTGTGTTCCGCTTTTGTTTCAGAGAATGTTTGCCCTGGCGGGATACCCAAGGAATCCGATATGACTTTCATGATGACGCTTTCCACAAAAGGGGTATAAACAGCAGATCCTGAAAAAATTATGTTTCTCGTGTATCCGCTATCATAAAGATGCTTTGCCCAAAATATCCGCATTTTCATCACGGAAGTTGTGTTTTGCTGTTCATATGGTACGCCCGGCACAATGATTACATCATACGGTTTTTCCCTTTTCGCCTCGGCATACGCCTTGTTTGCATACCGGGTAAAGCTGCAATGCGTTAACAACAATCCAATTGCAAGGAGCACATGGGAAAAGACAACAATCCTGATAATTTTCTTAACTCGTCGTTTCATATCTCATAAACATCTATTTACCTACTTTGTTTTGTGAGGATAAGTTTCCATCCCTCATCATACGCCAATAAACCTTCATCCACCATCTCGCGCACTACCTCCACGAATAATTCATGGTCCCTTGGGGCTATTTGCTCCTCTACCTGCTCTACGGTTAACGCTTTTTCCTTTAAAACATGTCGCACCTCGTCCCTTAGGTCCTCAAAAGCATGCAGGTTTTCTTCCTTTCGTTGCGCAATACAAACATCACAAATACCGCAAGCTTTGTACGTTACTTCATCAAAATAATCCTGGATCAACCGCATGCGACACCGGTTCTGCGCAGTAACGAATAAAACCATGGCGTTCATTTTACCAATTACTAACTTTTTACGGGCCTCCATGCGCCTTGAATTCAGCGGTAACCGATCTGCATCCTGACGGGGTATTAAATAAGTAAGTTGCGGCTTGTCCTTCACCGGTTGATAAATAATGACCTGAAGTTCATGCAGGTGGCTCAATATCTTGATCACCTCTTCAGTAGACATCTTCAAGCCCCTCGCCAGGTAAGCTTCAGAAATTTTCGTGAAGCCAGACAGGATCTCTCCGCCATACAAACGCATGAGCATTTTTAGTATCGGGTCAAACTTTTCATTTGCCACCTGAAATTCGTACAGTTTGGCTTTGTCAAGCCGCAGATGAATGCTCGACGGGCTATAAAAACTTTCGTTGAATTGTATTATACCCTCTTCTTCCAATTTTCTTAACGCCGTATAAACTTCACCTGTTTGAAAATGGAATCGCTCCGCGAATGTGTGTAAGTCGAAATCGTAGGCCTGTCCCTCACTGCTACCCAGGGCAAGTTGATAGTAATTACACAATGCCTGGTATATCTTTTTGAGGAACCCCGGTGAGGGATGCGACTGCTCTACTTTAGCCTTTAGATTCAAGATATCCGCTTCCTGATAGATCATTACAGCGTACGAATGCAAACCATCACGACCTGCACGGCCTGCCTCCTGATAGTACGATTCCAAATTCTCTGGCAAATCAAGGTGAATCACTACACGAACATCAGGTTTGTCAATACCCATACCAAAAGCGTTTGTCGCAACAATGACACGATTCTTGTTTTGAATCCAGTTGTCCTGACGCTTGGTCCGTTCTTCAAATGCAAGCCCGGCGTGATAAAAGGTTGCGGTGATTTTATTTTTGACAAGCCACCCGGCAATTTCCTGGCTAGCTTTTCGCGACCGCACGTAGATAATGGCGGAACCAGCAACCTTTTGAAGAATCTCCAGAACCTTTTTCTCCTTGTTTTCTGTTCTGCGCACGACAAAAGAAACGTTGTCGCGCGCAAATGAATCCTGAAATACTGCCCAGGGTTTTTTAAACTTCAGTTTTTCAATTATGTCGTCACGAACCTCGGCAGTTGCCGTAGCGGTCAACGCCATAACGGGCACCATAGGTATTAATTCGCGCAATGCAGCAATCTGCAGATATGCAGGACGAAAATCATATCCCCATTGTGAAATACAATGTGCTTCATCTACGGCAATCATCACCACGTTCATTTGCTTCACCCGCTCAATAAATAATTCAGTATGTAAACGCTCAGGAGAAACATAAAGAAACTGTATAGCACCGTAAATACAGTTGTTTAGTAAGATATCAATTTGCTCTTTACCCATACCGGAGTGAATTGCAATAGCCTGTATTCCGCGTTTATTCAATTGCTCTACCTGATCTTTCATGAGGGCAATGAGTGGCGTGATTACAATACAGAGTCCCTCCATCAGTATTGCCGGGACCTGAAAACACACGGACTTTCCTCCTCCGGTAGGAAGTAAGGCCAGCACATCCTGCTTCTCCAAAGCGGCATTGATGATGCTTTCCTGCAGCGGCCTGAACTGGTTGTGTTTCCAGTACTCCTTTAATATGGACAGCGGTGTTTCCAATGGTCATGAATATTACCGAAAAGGTATCAGTATAAGCGTCTTGTGAGCAGATATTACTTTCCTACCATACCAATTTCTCTTTTCTCAAAAACGCACCCACCCCCCGCCTGCAATCATCACTTTCCCTTGTTTTAGCATTCATCTCCGCAGCAAAGGAAAGCGCAGTTTCCAGTGGCATAGACTGCACCTGGGCAATCATTTGTTTAGTAACCATCATGGCATATGCTGAATTTGTCAGACATAATTTATGTGCAAAAGCGGTCACCTCGCTTGAAAGATTTTCCGCCTGGATGATGCTATTCACTATTCCCAGTTGATGGGCTTCAGCTGCCGACACCAATTCTCCACTGAGCAACAATTGTTTCACCTTCCCCTCCCCGATTTTACGAAGCAGAAAAACCAACACGATGGCGGGTATGAACCCGATCTTAACTTCGGTATATCCAAACTTTGCATCAGGGACCGAGAATGCAAAATCACAAACCGAAACAAGTCCGCAGCCCCCTGCCAGGGCATGTCCCTGCACTTGTGCAATTACCACTTTCTTCAGCGTGTAAATTTGAAGGAGTAATTCCTTCAGGTGGTTAGAGTCAGCCAGATTTTCTTCATACGAGAATTGCTGCAGTTCCTGAAGATATGTCAGGTCTGCCCCCGCACAGAATGCCTGCCCCCTGGCACTGAGAATAATTGCACTAACCTGACTATCCTTTTCAAGTACTGAAAATGCAGTTTTTAGTTCCGAAATCATTTCGAAATTCAAAGCATTCCGTTTTTCTGGACGATTGAGTATGATAAATCCGATCCTTTCTTTCACACTGAATTCAATGTATTTCATACGCGTTTTTAAATGGTTAAAGTAAATGCTCCCTGGTGCGGTATGGCGTAAACCGCTACATCCAATTCCGCCGATTCAATCAGCATCTTCCGGACATAATAGGCCGTGTTACTGCTGTCCAAGACAACTTCTTTTGCTGTGACTTGTCCCAGCACCGAACGCATGTTCTCGGCTGCATTATTGCTAATGACGACATAATCAAAAACCAAATCATCAGGGAGCCAAAATTCCTTTTGTTGGATATGCAGGATCGTTTTATCACCCCAAACGAATACGGCACAACCCTGAAATTGTTTTCGAAACGAATCACATGATAAAACCTTTCGAACACCGTGGATACGCCTGTTCGGCTGGATTTGAAAATCGGCTTTCGCGGGATTGCCAGTCAACGCCGCGTCACCCGAAAAATGCGCTTTACCGCAATAAATAAAATCAATCGCAGTATGACCTGGAACGTTGTAAATGGTGAGCGTTGGCGCAGCAATAGTGCCAGCAAAATGTATCCACATTGAAAATGAGAAGATAATACTCAGCATTGCAGTAACGATCAGGTAAGTGAACCTTCTTTTTTCAAAACACAAATAAACCGTGACAACCATTCCGATCAGAACCCAACATTGAAATGAGTTAATGTAGATGTCCGTCACGTGACTGAACGGAATTTTTTCTATTTGAAAAACGATGCCGTTCAATATTGTAATAATCCATTGCAGAGTCCATCCAACGCCACCTGCGATGGCTTCCATAAAACTAACTGACAGCGTTAGTAATCCCAGTATCAATATCCCAAAAGAACCCGGTATAACGACTAAGTTGGCAATCAAAAAAAAGCTAGGAAACTGATGAAAATAAAAGAGACCAAGTGAAAAAGTTGCCATTTGCGCCGCGATAGAGACAGCAGAAATCTTCCATACTTCATCCCAAAATAAAGACTTTGGCTCCCACAGCCGATAAAGACCAGGCTGTAATGCAACAATGCCCAATACGGCAAGATAAGAAAGTTGGAACCCCACCGACATAATCTGGTAGGGGTCGTAAAGCAATAAGCAAAAAGCAGATACAGCAAGGATATTATAAATATTCGTCCGTTGATTCCAGGGGCGTGCTATGGCTACGAATGAAAACATGGTGACTGCGCGAAGCACTGAAGGCGATAAACCGGTGACAAAAGCATATGCCCAAAGGATGAGCAGCGTGATTACAGCCACCATCCACTTCACGAATTTCCCTTGGTGGAACGGCTTTCCCAGTGCCAGTATTATCCAATATATAATCCCGACATGAAGCCCAGACACAGCAAGAACGTGCATAGAACCTGTTGCGGCATATGCCTTTAGCAAATCATTGTCTAGTCCGTCCTTTACGCCCAGCACCAACGCTGAGGCCAGGGATTGTTCTCGTTCACCATGAATATATGTTTTCAATACTCCATCGGCCCACCTTCGGGCAAGCGTAGCATACAGCAGGAATATATTGGGTGGATCATTCCCCAGAAACTTAACATCTTCCTTTCTTACATAGTGTTGATGGTAAATATGCTTGTACGACAGGAATCGCGCATAATCAAACTCGCCGGGATTGGCGGGTGGTTGGATTACCCGGGGTGCCCCCTTGATCAACACCATATCACCATATCGGAAAGGTTCATAGAAATCTTCTTTGCTGGCATACAATAGAATTTTATCCTGTACAGTGTGCCATTTGTTCCCCGTACTTGCATCAAAAATTCTCGCCTCGAATTTCCAGGATCGATCCTTTTCTTCTGCCGGTTTGGTAATGATTGCCCGATAATATTCGACGGGGAGGTTAGCGCTAAGCAGATTATCAGGTGCTCCAGAATCGGTTTGCAGCTGCACGTTTATGAATCCCGCCAAGAAGATACACGCCAGACCAATGCTGCCAGGATTGATCGCGCGCACGCGGCGCACAAATGCCAGGATCAAAAAGACAAAAGCGAACGCGATGAATAGTGCCTGCGCAGTTGGCGCATCAAGCATTTCAGGCCAATAAATTGCAAGTAAAATCCCTCCGCAAAAAAATAGAACGATGCGAACAAAGGCGTAGGGTATCCATCGAAGCATGAAGAAAGTTAATAAATAATGCTAAGAAGTCTCCTTGCCATACGCTTCTATTATATCTCTTACCAGTCTGTGCCGGACAACGTCTCTTTCATCCAGCTCAACAAAACCTATGCCCTTTACTCCTTTTAATATTCTAATCGCCTGCTTTAACCCCGAGCTTTGTTTTGTGGGCAGATCAACTTGTGAGGTATCTCCCGTAACGATCATTTTGGACTCCGGTCCCATGCGTGTCAGAAACATCTTCATTTGCATAGGAGTGGTATTTTGGGCTTCGTCAAGCAAAATAAAAGCATTGTTGAGTGTCCTTCCCCGCATATAGGCCAGCGGCGCTATTTCAATAATTTCACGTTCCATGTAATAACCAAGCTTCTCAAAGGGTATTATATCGTGAAGCGCATCATAAATTGGGCGCAGGTAGGGGTCAATTTTTTCTTTCAGATCGCCGGGTAAAAAACCCAGATTCTCGCCGGCCTCTACCGCTGGACGTGTAATAATAATTTTTCTAACATGTTTGTTTTTTAAGGCCTTCACTGCTAAGGCAACAGAAATATAAGTTTTTCCAGTACCCGCAGGGCCAAGCGCGAATACAAGGTCATTGTCCTTTACCAAATGCACCAGTTTTTGCTGGTTAACAGTTTTGGCTTTAATAGGAGCACCCTTCGTCCCATAAATTATCACATCCTCGGCAGGCGGTTGTTGATTCTCGGGTAACATCATTTCGTGCTCACGGTCTACATAGGCCTGGACATTTTCTTCTGTTATGCGACCGAATTTATTATAGTGCTCCATGAGCGAGTTCAGTATATCGTCTATCTGAACAATTTCCGCGGTGGTTCCTTTAATCAGGATCTGGTTGCCACGCGAAACGATCTTGCTCTTAGGAAAGGCTGCCGAAAGCTTGTCAATAGTCTTATTTTCTATTCCCAGGAAATCAATCATGGAAATATTATCCAGCGTTACTACTTTTTCAATCAACGAAATACAGTTTTAGGCTAAAAATTATATGAGTTAAAAATGTTTACTTTACCAAAATTAGTGAATATCTACGGCAGCATCAACCATGGCCATTGTAACTCTTCTTACTGATTCAGGCGAAAGTGATCATTATGTTGCCGCGATCAAGGCTAAGATAATCAGCGTTAATCCCGGGATACGCATAGAGGACATCAGCCACAAAATAAAACCGGCCGATATCGCGCACGCCGCTTTCGTCCTCCGGGCTGTTTTTCGGGATTTTCCCTCAGGAACAGTGCATTTGGTGGGTGTTGACGCCACAGGCGGGCGCGACGATGCTTACATTGCACTGCAACTGGAGGACCACTTTTTTGTTGGCTGCGACAATGGATTGTTTGGCCTCATCAGTGAGAAACCACACCAGCAGGTAGTGAAACTCAATTCCATAAACTCTATCCGCACTACATTTCCAGAGCGGGATGTTTTTGCGCATGCGGCATCAAAACTGGCCAGCGGAGTATCTATTACCAACCTGGGTAGCCCCATGCCATTCTTTAAAAAGATGATCGACCGCCAGGTCAAAGCAACCAAGAAGCAAATAACCGGGAGTATCGTCCGGGTTGATGGTGTTGGGAATCTTATTACCAATATAACCAAAGAAACCTTTGATATCTTAAGCAAGGGAAAGGATTACACCATTCAGTTCGGCGGTGAGAAATTCAGGCGGATACATGCGGACTACAGTCACGCCGACCAAGGTGAATGTTTCTTAGTTTTCAACAGTCTGAACCTTTTGGAAATTGGGATTTATAAAGGCAATGCTTCGCAGCTACTGGGACTTGGTTACGACAGCACCGTGAATATTAGTTTTGAAGAATA
>JAOUDZ010000140.1 GCA_029858965.1 Cyclobacteriaceae bacterium | reverse complement strand
CTACGGAGAGCGTTGGGCTAATTACTGGCTGGATGTGAGCCGGTATGGCGACTCACACGGTTACCAGGATGATTTGCCCAGGGTGATGTGGCCCTGGAGAGATTGGGTTATTCACGCATTCAATGAGAATCTGCCCTATGATCAATTCGTAACCTGGCAATTGGCTGGTGATCTTTTACCAAATGCCACCCCTGAACAAATTCTTGCTACAGGATTCAATCGCAACCATAAAATAACACAGGAAGGTGGTGCCATTCCTGAGGAGTACCGTACTGAATATGTCGTCGATCGTACCAACACATTTGGTAAAGCATTTTTGGGCATCAGCGTGGAGTGCAGTCGTTGCCATGATCATAAGTATGACCCTATTTTGCAGAAAGATTTTTATTCAATCTATGCTTTCTTCAATAAGGCCAGGGAGAAAGGACTGATCAATTATGGAGAATTGCCAAAACCTAATATAAAGATCACCCAGGCCGACCTGAATAATATATTGAGTTTTATAAATGGAAAAACTATTGGCGCAAAAGATACTGTGAAGGTCATGGTCATGGATGATGGTGAACCCCGCAGAACCTTTGTCCTTAATAGGGGCGCCTATGATTCACCTACCGAAGTTGAAGTATTCCCCAGTGCGCCATCTGCAATACTACCCTATGATCAGGCTGAATTTGGTTCGAATCGGTTGGGACTTGCGAAATGGTTGTTCGATCCCAGGAATCCACTCACCTCAAGAATAATGGTAAACAGGTTATGGCAGGAGATTTTTGGAATGGGAATAGTTGCCACTTCCGAAAACTTTGGTAATCAGGGAAGTCTGCCATCTCACCCGGAGCTGTTGGATTATCTGGCGGTTGAGTTCAGGGAAAATGGATGGGACATCAAATATATGCTCAAACTAATGGTCATGTCCGCCACCTATCAACAATCCTCGGCTGCCAGCCAGGAACTACACGAAATCGATCCTCAAAATGTTTACCTGGCCCGCAGTTCCAGGTATAGACTTAGTTCAGAAATGATACGCGATAATATTTTGTTTTCAAGCGGCCTGCTGCACCAGGAATTGGGTGGGCCCAGTGTTAAGCCTTATCAGCCGGAAGGGCTTTGGGAATCAATCTCGGTGGGTATAAAAGGCAGAGGTGAAAGCACATACATAGCAGATAAAGGTGAAAAACTTTACAGGAGAAGTCTATACACGTATTGGCGAAAAACTATTCCGCCACCGTCGATGCTAATCTTTGATGCTCCGTTAAAGGAAACGTGCGAAGTAAGAAGAGTGCGCACCAGCACACCGCTCCAGGCACTCAATCTGTTAAATGACCCGCAGCTTTTGGAAGCTTCCAGGGTTTTGGGATCAATGCTTGTTGAAATGAAGGAAGTTCCCCTTGATAAGAAGATAGCCCTTGCTTTTCGAAGGATTATCAGCAGACATCCACAGCAGCAGGAAGTTGATATTTTACTACAGAGTTACCAGGAAGAATTTGACCGTTATACCGCCAACCCTGAGGAAGCTATAAAATTTTTGCAGGTTGGCGCTTATCCACAAAATGCTTCACTTGATGCAATAGCATGTGCTTCCATGATGCATGTTGTAAGCATCATTTTTAATTTAGATGAAGCCATCAGTAAATCTTAATTGTTAGCATATGCCAAACGAATTCCTAAGATATTCCTTAAACATTAATCGCAGAACCTTCTTCGCCAGGACCAGTGTGGGGATTGGCGGTTTGGCTTTGGGTTCCTTGCTGGTTCCTGATTTGTTTAAAGGTAAGAATGATGAAAGTGAGTCATTGCCACCAGGAGTAACGCATTTTGCACCCAAAGCGAAGCGCGTAATTTATCTGTTCCAGAGCGGAGCACCATCTCAATTGGAGCTATTTGATTATAAGCCGTTGCTGGGCAAAATGCAGGGAGAAGAACTTCCTGAATCTGTCAGGAATGGACAAAGGCTCACAGGAATGACAGCCAATCAAAAATCATTTCCATTGATAGGTTCCTTTTCTGGTTTTAAGCAGCATGGACAGAATGGAACATGGCTTGGCGAGCTCCTTCCATTTACCTCAAAGATTGTAGATGATATCTGTATCATCAGGAGTATGCACACAGAGGCCATAAATCATGACCCTGCAGTGTCATTCTTTCAAACCGGAAGTCAGCAGCCGGGCAGACCCAGCATGGGTTCCTGGATGAGTTATGGCTTGGGAAGTGAAAACAAAAATCTGCCGGCCTTTTGTGTTTTGCTGTCGCGGGGAAAAGGAGATATTCAGCCTCTCGCCTCGCGCAATTGGGGCAATGGCTTTCTGGATTCTATTCACCAGGGTGTGCATTTGCAGTCAGGGCAGGATCCCGTTCTATACCTTAAAAATCCTGCGGGCACGGACAAGCAAAGCCGGGGCCAAATGCTGGAACATATTGCTTCCCTAAACCGTATGCAGGAAGAAGAGTTCGGTGATCCCGAAATTACGACCCGGATAGCCCAATATGAAATGGCTTACCGCATGCAAACCTCGGTACCTGAGGTAATGAACTTTTCAGATGAACCTGAGAGTTCTTACAAACTGTACGGTGCGGATTCCCTGCAACCGGGAACATTCGCGGCCAATTGCCTGCTGGCAAGACGGCTTTCCGAACGCGGTGTTCGGTTCATTCAACTTTATCACATGGGCTGGGATGCGCACTCGGACCTTCCTGACAGGACCCGGAATTTTACCAAAAATGTAGACCAGGCGTCTGCGGCATTGGTGCAGGATTTAAAAAACCGCGGCATGTTGGATGAAACACTTGTTATCTGGGGAGGCGAATTTGGCAGGACGAATTATTGCCAGGGTAATTACAAAGCTGACAATTATGGACGTGATCATCACCCGCGCTGTTTTAGCATCTGGATGGCGGGCGGTGGCGTAAAACCCGGAATTGTTTATGGAGAAACCGACGAATTGGGTTATAACATCATCAAAGATCCGGTGCACGTTCACGACTTTCAAGCTACTGTTTTGAATCTGTTTGGCTACGATCATGAAAAACTTATTTATAAACACCAGGGGAGACGATACCGCCTTACCGATGTAAGCGGGCATGTCATCAAAGGTATCCTTGCCTGAAAAAGTAGCGAATTAAGTTTAACTTCATAACACCGGATTAGTCGGATGATTCGATTCAAACAGTTCACTTTAAATCTGGTTTATTTTGTTAATGCCTTTCTGGTATTCCTGTTGATTTTTGATGAGAAAGTCCGCCTGCCGGTTTTTTTGCAGGTTGCCGGCAGGATGCATCCCATGATCCTGCATTTCCCCATTGCACTTCTCTTTGTTGGGATATTTATGTTCTGGCTGAATTCCCGGAAATCATTTCAACACCAGGCTGTCAGTGAAGTTACCGAATATGTTTTTTGCATTTATGCTTTGGGGTCGGCATTGACTGCTGTCTTTGGTTTTTTTCTTTACAAGGAAGGATCCTATAGCACAGAAGAAATATTCCTTCACATGTGGATTGGCGTGACAGTTTCGTTGCTTGCTGTGCCCCTCATAATGCTCACTAAGAAGTCTTCCAGCTTATATGTCTATGGAATCTTGGGATTCAGCGCCGTTTGCATTACACTGACAGGCCACCTTGGATCGGAGATTACGCATGGGAAAGGATTCCTGACTGAGCCAATCCGAAAACAACGCGAAGCAAGAATCAGCCAAATTGAAAACCCGGACAGTGCGATTGTCTATAGGGATGTTATTCAACCCATCCTGAACGAGAAATGCTTAAACTGCCATAACGCAAAGAGGGCTAAGAATAACCTGATCCTCGACAATTATCAAAGTGTTATGGAAGGTGGAAAAAATACGCCTTCCATAGTGCCAGGAAAGGCAAATGAAAGTTTAGTGTTCAAGTACGTTTCACTTCCATTGGACGATACATTGCACATGCCACCGAACGAAAAACTTCAATTGGACCCTGATGAAATTAAACTGCTCGGTTGGTGGATCAACTCAGGTGCAAATGAAACAGAAAAATATGTCAGGCTTCCGAAAGTAGATAGTATACACCCGATAATGCTTTCAAGGTTTCAGCCAAAAAAGGGTCTGGATCTGGAAGATATTTCCTTTGCTGATCAGTCTACGATTAAAAAGTTAGACAATCCTTATCGGACTGTTCAGCAAATCGCAGTTACCCGGCCATACATTGCAGTATTCCTCGGAGCTAAAAAGGATTTCTCCGGCAAGGACTTAACAGAACTCCACGTGATCAGGGATCAGGTTACCTCTATCGACCTGGGAAATTCTACTGTGAATGATAACGATCTTGAAAACTTAACTCAATTTATACATCTTCAAAAACTGCACCTGCAAAACATAGCCATTGGCGATGATGGCGTTCAGCACCTTAGAAAATTACGGTACCTGGAGAGCTTAAATTTATCGGGGACAAACATCAGCGCGAAGACAATAGACGAAATTTCAACATGGAAGAATCTAAAGAAATTATATTTGTACAACACAGCAGTCACCGCTGAATCAATTCAATCCTTAAGAACTGCTAACCCGGATCTTGAAGTTTACAATACACGTTTTGATTTGACAGATAGCCTCTACACGGTACAACTAACCACGCCTATAAGTAAGATTGATAGTGTATTTTTTCGGCACAACGCCTTAGTAGACATTAAACAATCTCGCGGAAATGTAAAATACTACTTCACACTCGATGGCACTCAGCCTGCTTCCAATTCGAATCTTTATACAGGACCGTTTCAGGTAAATCAATCTGCTGAACTTAAAATCATGGCTATCAAGGAAGGATGGATTGACAGTGAGGTCGCTACTTTTCCGCTGTTGAAACTCGGCATGCCCCTTGACCGGATTGTGCTGGAAACCAAAACCGATCCTAAGTTTTCAGCTATAAAAGATAGTGTGCTTGTAGACGGTAAGCCAGGTAGTCTAGATCGGGGAGACAAGGCGTACCTGGCTTTTGTCAATCAGGACCTGCAGGTGGTATTGCAGCTCAGTAAGCCTGTTACCCTATCACAACTTACCTTGAGTTTTTTAGAAGACGTAGGGCAGGGTGTTTTGGCACCTGAATACATTGAAGCCTGGGGTGGAGAATCCATGAATGCTTTTGTGAAATTAGGTAGAAAGGATATTGTTCGCTCAAGCGAAAAATCACCCGCTGCAAAAAGACTTGTTATGCTAAGCCTCCCTGATAATAGCATCAGGTTTATCCGTATCAAAGCAAAGAACCCCGGCATGTTGCCGTCAGGTCACGCGCTTCAAAAAACTACAAAGGCTTCTATTTTTATTGATGAAGTAGCACTTAACTAAAGGAACATGCAAGCAGAACTTTTAGATCCATTTGTCGGAGTAAGTACAACATTAATACCAGGAGCTGCGCTCAAAGACCCTTCATTTAATGACTTTGGTCATAAACCTACGTGAAACGATTTCTATTATTTACCTTCGACTAATATCCCATACATGGAACAGCGACACAGCTACCAGAAGACTTATGAAATATAAATCCATCTTCTTTCTCAACTTTCTCTTCTTTAGTCTGGGGCTGATGGCCCAGGATACTCAGCGCTGGAATTCCGGAGGTAAGTTAAACCCCCTGCAGGCGAACATGGATATCCGACACTATACGCTGTCACTGAATGTGGACATTCCAAATCAGACTATCAACGGATTTGTTGAAACGGATTTGATATTGGCACATCCGGCAGACACAATCCTTTTTGATTTAATAGACCGATTCGAAGTTAAAAAGGTTACGGTTGAAAAACAGGTCGTTAATTTCACCCGGAAGGAGGATAAGATATTTATTACAGCAGGTAAGCCTTTTAATGAAGGCAAACATAATGTTCGGATTGAATATGGAGGGAAACCTCCCATAGCTGCCAGGCCTCCGTGGAATGGAGGTTTTACATGGACAGCGGATAAAAATGGTAAACCATGGGTTGTGATCAACTGCCAGTCGGATGGCGCTAAAGTGTACTTCCCTTGCAAGGACCATCCCAGTGATGAACCCAATGATGGCGTAGACTTATTTGTCACGGTGCCCAAAGGATTGACAGTGGCTGCGTTTGGCCTGCTCCAGGGAACCCGCACAAAAGGCAACAGGACTACCTTTCACTGGAAGACCAATTACACCATCAGCAATTATTGCATCCTTTTCAACATCGCGGATTATCAGTTGGTCAGCCGCCCTTACAAAACTATTCTTGGCCATACAGTGCCCATGGATTATTACATACTCAGACAGGATGCGGCGAAGGCCCAGTCTGTGCTGGACATCCGTGAGCGAGACACCAGGATATTGGAGGGCTATTTTGGAGAATACCCGTGGGTTAAAGAGAAAATAGGAATAGCCCAGGTCCCTAACTCGGGCATGGAACATCAGACCATGATTACCTATGGTGATCCCTTCAACTTTCAACGCTTTGGAGGACAGCATTATTCCGCCAACCTTTTCCATGAGTTCGCGCATGAATGGTGGGCCAATAAAGTAACGAACAAAGACTGGGCACACATGTGGATTCAGGAAGGCATAGCCACATATTCGGAAGCACTTTGTTTTCGTGAACTAACAGGTGAGAAAGGATATGATTCGCTGCTGATCCTTTTCAAAAACCGCATTGAAAATATCAAGCCTGTTGTGCAGGGAGAAGAGGTGAATTCACAAGACACCTACACGCGGGATATCTATTTCAAGGGGGCCCTTTTCATGAACACGTTACGCTATGTACTAGGGGATGATGTATTTTTTCCGACGCTTAAAAAGCTGGCAACAGATCCAAAGTACACCTATGATAATTTTGTTACCACCGATGATGTTGAAAAGCTGTTTAGTGAAGCATCAAAAATCAATTTGAAACCCTTGTTTGATTTCTATTTGAGAACAACCAACCTGTTGGAAATTACAATAAAGCAAATGGGTTTAACTTCCTGGGTGGTTCAGGCAGAACAAATACCCATGACACTGCCAATTGAAATATCGGGAAGTAATGGAATCACGAAGGTTCAATTAACCAACCAGCCTGTCAACATAGAAAGTCTAACGCTCCCGGTAGTGGATCCGGGAAGCCATTATTTGAAGAGAGTGATTATTGAGTAACCGTTCGTTGTCGTCTGACGACTTTTATTCTAGGCGACCGCCCTCATTTTTGCTCAAAGTCAAATTCAGCCAGTAATACTGTCCTTGGATCGATGATGACTGTAGCAGGCCGCGTCTCAAGCGGAAATGAAATGGTGGATTGCTTCGTATTCATCGTTACTTTCTTAATTTCAGGGCTTTGCCTTCCGGCAGAAACAATCCCTATTTCCAGCGGAAAAGAATATGAGTTGGTTTGAGTTTGTGCCAGGTTAATTTTCAGTTCTTTATGCTTACTGTCCCAGGACCACTGCCCTTTGATCTTTGGCATGCCTGCCTGATTCAACCACTGAGAAAAAAAAATCCGCAGGTCTAAGCCTGAAGCTTGTTCCATTTCAAATCTAAAATCAGTTGTGGAGGCATTTGCATTGAAATACCTTCGGTAATAGGACTGGATCCCTTTTCTGAAATTCGTGTCACCGATCATATCCCTTAGCATGTGTAATATCCAGGCGCCTTTCTGGTAGGTGAGTGTGCTGGTCACTTGAGACATATCGCTTAATTGATTGTGTACCACGGGTGAATCCCGGTTCTTCTGTAAATAGTTAATGATTTGCTCCCTTGAAGATTTCAATCCATCTGCAAATTCATCGCGCCCCTTGCTGTGTTCCTCATAGAGTAACGTAAAATAGGTGGCGAAACCTTCGCTCAGCCACACATCATCCCAGTCGCGCTCTGTTACAGCGTCTCCAAACCACTGATGAGCGATCTCATGAACAATGACAGACTGCCAGCGTGCGTCACGTTTTCCGGTTACGGATTTTTCACTGTACATGATGGCTGATGCGGCCTCCATTCCACCGGTAGAATTATTCGATTGGATGTTGGCCAGCTTTTCATAGGCGAACGGTCCAACATAGTCAGAGAAGAAAGACAGTGCCTGTTTGGAAGGAGTCTGAAAATCGTAGAATCCGGCATCCCGGTCCTGCCAGTAAACCCAGGTTTGAATTGATTTTCCCTGGAAGTTATCAACATACTGGACCGCGAAATCTGCAACCCCCAATACAAATAACCAGGGTGCAATAGGCACTGACTGCTTCCAGTGTGTCAGCTTGTTTCCATTGGCTAATATTGATTCCTCCTGCAATAGCCCATTCGACACCACCTGATAATGTGAAGGTGCAGTGACAATGAATTCACAGGTTGCCTTATCGTATGGATGGTCTACCAAAGGAAGCCAGTGATGTCCCAAATCAGGCCAGTTGTCACTGAAAAATGTGCGGTCATTATAGCGGTTTGGCTTGACGGCCAGACCGGCATCAGGTATACCGTGGTACGTGACAGTGATCGACAACTGCTGGCCGACTGCGGAAGTAGGCGTGGTGATTAATAGTTCATTTGAACGATGTGAAAAGGAAAGTAAGTTTCCCTCACTGGTTACACGTGCGACTGTCATGCCCTTGCCTTGAAGATCGCTGTTCGGGCCAGTCAAATCCAGGCGAACCACCGTAATACCTGACTTTCTAAAATTCACAATCAACGTGGCTTCGGCACGCAGGCTGTCATTTTTATCTGAAAGCCAAAGCCTAAATTGATAGTGTTGTATATCAATGCCAAAGTTTTTAGGATAACTGTCGGAATGGCCTGCCACAGGTATAAACAAGCACACTGATAGAATAACGGATGCGGTCAGATTTTTCATGTAATCGTGAATTGAATAAATCTAGTAATATAATAGCAAAGACCCTTCAGTAATGAGGTAGATAAAAGCAGCGTACCGATTAGTGAGATTCCATACGCTCCGGCCAGCCGAAATATCAGTACTATCTAAAAGCTTATAGCCCTTATATAATGGCATGTGTGATGTACTTTCGCTGTGATGCAGGGTGTAAGCCCCGTCCATGTACTTTATACCTCCATGGTGGAGGACGAAGCTATCTGGCGCCGCCGCCCGCTCATCCCACAAGCTTTGTATTTGTGCCAGAAAGGAAATAGTTTGAAGCCACCTTGATCCTGGTTGTTGGACTATGAGAGCAGCAATTATACTTGTATTCGTTTTTGTACCGTTTATCTTGTATGCGCAAAATATGCCAGGCACTGCCCTGCACATAAAAAAAGCGAAAGCCGAGATCATCCTCGATGGAAAACTTGACGAAGACGACTGGAAGACGGCGCAGGTCGCGAAGGACTGGTTCCTGAATTTTCCGGTCGACACCACTGAATCTCCATTCCAGACTGAAGCCCGTGTGACTTTCGATGATCAGTACTTCTACGTGTCCTTCGTATGCATGGACGACAACACCCCCGACCTGATCAATTCCCTACGGAGGGATTTCGACTTTCCACTCAATGACAATGTAGGTGTGAACATCGGCCCTTTTAACGACGGACTGAATGGATTTTTCTTTGCCGTCACCCCTGCGGGCGTTCAAAGAGAAGGTATCATTTCGGGTGGCGGCGCGGGCGGAGATGCATTCAACAGCTTCTGGGACAACAAATGGTACTCTAAAGTTGCGCGATATGATGATCGGTGGATCGCTGAGTTCGCCATCCCGTGGAAGAGCATTCGCTACAAAAAGGGACTGAAGGAGTGGAACATCCTCTTTGACCGCTCAGATAAGAAAAGAAACCTCCGATCCTCCTGGATACGCACACCGATACAATTCATGACTGGCATGTTCGCCTATTCCGGCAAGCTGATATGGGATGACCCTGTACCGCCTCCTCACCCCAACATTTCGTTTATCCCGTACATCGCCGGGAGCACATCGAAGGACTCGGAGGCCACTCCTCAACAAACCTCGTCAGATCTTCAGGCCGGATTTGATGCAAAGGTCGGGATCACGCCGTCGCTCAACCTTGACCTGACCTACAACCCCGATTTCTCGCAGGTCGAGGTTGACCAGCAGGTGATCAACCTTACCCGGTTTGAATTTCGCTTTCCTGAACGACGCCAGTTTTTTCTGGAGAACAGTGATCTCTTCAGCCGGGCCGGGCTCCCGGAGGCCAGGCCGTTCTTTTCGCGCAGGGTCGGGCTGGTGCGCGACTCGAGCGGACTTTATCGAAAAGTTCCCATTGTGTTCGGCGCGCGGCTAAGTGGGTCACTCAATGAGAACTGGAGGCTCAGCGTGATGAACATGCAAACAAAGAAAGAACTGGAGCTCGGGCTCCCCGCACAAAACTATACTGTGGCTACCGTACAACGCAACTTCTGGCGGCAGTCCAGTTTCGCGGTGACGTTCGTGAACAAGGAGAGCCTTAATGTGGGCGATGGAGATTCGGAACTATACTTTCACGAAAGTATCTTCAAGCCAACCACCATCGGCGGTGACACGGTCTTGCAGAAAAATGCCTTCAACCGGGTGATCGACTTTGATTTGGAAATGTTAAGTCCCGATAACAAATGGCACAGCAGCTCCTTTGTTGCGAAGTCATA